>NZ_JBEORW010000046.1:0-71624 GCF_040302565.1 Streptomyces sp. NPDC097981 | reverse complement strand
GCCCGGTTACATTCCGAACCCGGAAGCTAAGCCTTTCAGCGCCGATGGTACTGCAGGGGGGACCCTGTGGGAGAGTAGGACGCCGCCGAACAATCTTTCAAAGGACCCTTGGTCCAGCGTTCAACGCTGGACCAAGGGTCCTTTTTGTTTTTCACCTCTTTTACGCCGAAGCGCGGCCATGGGTTGGTTGCGCGAGAATGACTAGCGGTACCCCGAAGACAGGAGTCACACCCATGTCCAACTCTCCCGACGATCGTCCGGAGCGCGAGCCTCGTCGCAACGACGGCGGTGACAGGGGCGGCTACCGCGGGGGCCGTGACGACCGTGGCGGTGACCGTGGTGGCTTCCGCCGCGACGACCGCGGTGGTCGGCCGACCGGCGGTGGCGGCGGTTTCCGCCGTGACGACCGCGGTGGGCGTCCCGCCGGCGGCGGTGGCGGTGGCTTCCGTCGCGATGACCGTGGCGGTGACCGTCCGTCGTACCCGCGTCGTGATGACGACCGTGGCGGCCGTCCCTCGTACCCGCGTCGCGACGACGACCGCGGTGGCTTCCGCGGCGGTCGCGACGACCGTGGTGGGGACCGTCCGTCCTACCCGCGCCGTGACGACCGCGGTGACCGTCCCGCCGGTGGCGGCTTCCGCCGCGACGACCGTGGCGAGCGCCCCAGCTACCCGCGTCGCGACGACGACCGCGGTGGCTTCCGCGGTGGCCGTGACGACCGTGGTGGGGACCGTCCGTCCTACCCGCGCCGCGATGACCGTGGTGACCGTCCCGCCGGTGGCGGCTTCCGCCGTGACGACCGCGGTGACCGTCCGTCCGGTGGCGGCTTCCGCGGCCGCGAGGACCGTCCCTCCTACCCGCGCCGCGACGACCGTGGCGGGGACCGCCCGTCCTACCCGCGCCGTGACGACCGTGGCGACCGTCCCGCCGGTGGCGGCTTCCGCCGCGACGACCGTGGCGAGCGCCCCAGCTACCCGCGTCGTGATGACGACCGTGGCGGCCGTCCCTCGTACCCGCGTCGCGACGACGACCGCGGTGGCTTCCGCGGCGGTCGCGACGACCGTGGTGGGGACCGTCCGTCCTACCCGCGCCGTGACGACCGTGGTGACCGTCCCGCCGGTGGCGGCTTCCGCCGTGACGACCGTGGCGAGCGCCCCAGCTACCCGCGTCGCGACGACGACCGCGGTGGCTTCCGCGGTGGCCGTGACGACCGTGGTGGGGACCGTCCGTCCTACCCGCGCCGCGACGACCGCGGTGACCGTCCCGCCGGTGGCGGCTTCCGCCGTGACGACCGCGGTGACCGTCCGTCCGGTGGCGGCTTCCGCGGCCGCGAGGACCGTCCCTCCTACCCGCGCCGCGACGACCGTGGCGGGGACCGCCCGTCCTACCCGCGCCGCGACGACCGCGGTGACCGTCCGTCGTACCCGCGTCGTGACGACGACCGCGGCGGGCGTCCCTCGTACCCGCGTCGCGATGACGACCGCGGCGGCTTCCGCGGCGGCCGTGACGACCGTGGTGGGGACCGCCCGTCCTACCCGCGCCGCGACGACCGCGGTGACCGTGGCGGCTACCGTGGTGGCCGTGACGACCGCGGTGGCTACCGCGGCGGCCGCGATGACCGTGGTGGCGACCGCGACTACCGCGCCGACCGCGACCGGGACCCGGTCAAGCGGCTCCCGATCGACGAGGACGTCACCGGTCTGGAGATCGACGCGGACGTGCGCCAGGAGCTCCTGAGCCTGCCCAAGGGCCTGGCCGAAGAGGTCTCGCGCAACCTGGTCATGGTGGCCCGCCTGATCGACGAGGACCCGGAGCAGGCGTACGCGTACTCGCGCATCGCCCTGCGCCTGGCCTCCCGTGTCGCCGCCGTGCGCGAGGCCGCCGGCTTCGCCGCGTACGCCACGCAGAAGTACAGCGAGGCGCTCGCCGAGTTCCGCGCCGCCAAGCGCATGACCGGATCCGTCGAGCTGTGGCCCGTCATGGCCGACTGCGAGCGCGGCCTCGGCCGCCCCGAGCGCGCGCTGGCCATGGCCGGCGAGCCCGAGGTGCAGAAGCTGGACAAGGCCGGCCAGGTCGAGATGCGCCTGGTCGCCGCCGGTGCCCGGCGGGACATGGGGCAGCTCGACGCCGCCATCGTGACCCTGCAGAGCCCGGAGCTGGCCTCCAACTCCGTCCATCCGTGGACCGCCCGTCTGCGGTACGCCTACGCCGACGCCCTGCTGGCGGCCGGTCGTGAGGACGAGGCGCGCGAGTGGTTCGCCAAGACCGTCGAGGCCGACAAGGACGGCTCGATGGACGCCTCCGACCGGCTCGCCGAGCTCGACGGGGTCGAGTTCGTCGACGCGCTGGACGCCGACGGGCCGGACGAGAGCGACGACGAGTTCGACGACGAGGACGACGAGCAGGACGCCGCCGAGGTGGCTGCCGCCGAGCGCGCGTCCGACCAGGCCGAGTACTACGACGAGGACGACGAGGAGTACGAGCCGCTCGAAAGCTCCGAGGCGGACGCCGAGGTCGACGCCACCGACGAGATCGTCGTCGTGGAGGACGAGGACCAGGACGACGAGCAGGCCGGCGACAAGGCCTGAGCGCTGACCTGACAAAGGGCGGTACCCCCGGTGGGGTACCGCCCTTTGTCGCGTCTGCGCCGCGCGTCAGTGCAGGATGCGCAGAACCAGGCCGCTGGCCGGCTTCGGGCCGAAGGAGGTGGACTTGCGGGGCATCGTCACACCCTGGCGGGCCAGGTCCCGGACGACTTCCTCCCGTACGGGGTGCAGCAGGACCGCGGTGCCGCCGTGGCGCTCGGCCATGGCGACCGTGGCCGCCGCGTCGTGGATGTACGTGATCTGGTCGGGAGTGTCCGGGATCTGCCACAGGGCGTCGAGCAGGGTCGCGTGCAACACCGTCGCGTCCAGCCGGCGCCAGGCCTCGGGGCGGTCGCGCCGTACGGTGCGGTCGAGGAGGTCCAGGTCCGGGTCGGTGACGAGGTGGAAGGCTCCGTCGCCGGCCAGGAGAAAGGCATTGCCCCGCTCCGCGGCGTCCGCGAGGGCCTCAAGGGCGAGCGGCAGCGGGCCGTCGACCGGGCGGACGCGGAAGCGGCCATCGACGGCGGCCAGGGCGTCCGTGACCGGGAGACGGCGCAGCATCCGGTGGATGGCGCGGACCTGGAGCGGATAGCGGGCGGTGTCGACGAGGAGGACCAGGCCGAAGTCCCATGCGGTGGGGGACTGGTGCTCCTCCTGGAGGCGCAGGTACGTCGCCCAGCGGTGGTGTCCGTCGGCGATGAGGGCCTGGCGGTGGCCGAGGTCCGAGGTGACGGCGGCCAGGTCCGCGGGGTCGGTGATGGCCCAGAGCCGGTGCCGGAAGCCGTCCTCGGTGGTGGTGGCCAGCAGGGGCGGGCGCCCGGCGGTCCGCTCGACGACCTCGGCCGCGCCGGACGCGGGGTCGTCGCCGCGGTAGGTGAGGAGGAGGGGCTCAAGATTGGCCGAAGCGGCCCGCATCAGGCCGGCCCGGTCGGTGACCACGTCCGGCATGACGTCCTCGTGCGGGAGGACGATGCCGGCGTCGGGCTTCGAGAGGGCGAGGGCGCCGATGACGCCGCGCTGGAGCAGACCGCCCTTGCGCTGCTCGTAGAGGTAGAGCGCGGGCTCGGGGTCGGTGCTGAGAATGCCGTTGCCGAGCCAGTCTTGCAAGGTGCGCGCGGCCTGTTCGTTGCGCGCGGCGGGGGTGTCGGCCTGCGGAAGGATGAGGCGGACGATGTTGTGCGGGTCGGCGGACTCCAGGTGGTCGACGCCGTCGGGGCGTACGACCACGTCGTACGGCGGCGAGGTGACGGCGGCCAGGCTGCCGACGCGCTCCGGGTCATAGCGCAGTCCGTGGAAGGGAATCAGGCGCAGCCCGTCGTCCGCAGTACCAGATGTGGTCATTGGTGCATGGTAAGACGCGTCTCGCGATGCGGGATGATCGGGTGAGGAAGACCGCAGCGCAGATGCTGTCGGGATCGGTCGCGGACCGGTCGAGGATCGAGCGGACAGGGAGCCGGCAGGATGACCCGGAAGAGCAGGACGAGTCCGGCGGGCAGCGAGCACAGCCTGCACCAGGCGTACGACACGGCCCTGCTGGACCTGGACGGTGTCGTGTACGCGGGCGGCGAGGCCATCGGGTACGCGGCGGAGTCCCTCGCCGCGGCCCGGGCCGGCGGGATGCACCTCGCGTACGTCACGAACAACGCGCTGCGGACTCCGGAGGCGGTCGCCGAGCACCTGGGCGAGCTGGGGATCCCGACCGAGGCCGGCGAGGTGATCACCTCGGCGCAGGCCGTGGCCCGGCTGATCTCGGAGCAGGTGGAGCCGGGTGCGAAGGTGCTGGTGGTCGGAGGCGAGGGGCTGCGGGTCGCGCTCCGCGAGCGGGGCCTGGTGCCCGTGGACTGCGCGGACGAGGAGGGCCTCGCGGCGGTCGTCCAGGGGTACGGGGGCCCGGATCTGCCGTGGTCGCGGTTCGCGGAGGCCTCGTACGCGATCAACCGCGGGGTGCCGTGGTACGCGTCGAACACCGATCTGACGATTCCGGGGGCGCGCGGGATCGGGCCCGGGAACGGGGCCGCCGTGCAGGTCGTACGGATCGCCACGGGCGCGGAGCCGCAGGTGGCGGGGAAGCCGCTGCCCCCGATGCACCGGGAGACGGTGCTGCGGACCGGAGCGCGGCGGCCGCTGGTGGTCGGGGACCGGCTGGACACGGACATCGAGGGCGCCTTCAACGGTGAGGTGGACTCGCTGCTGGTGCTGACGGGCGTGACGGACGGGGCACAGCTGCTGCAGGCCGAGCCGAGGCACCGGCCGACGTACGTGGACCGGGACCTGCGCGGGCTGCTGACGGGCCAGCCGGAGGTTGCGGCGGCGGGGGAGGGCTTCGGCTGCGGGGGCTGGACGGCGGTGGCAGCGGCGGGCGTGCTGGAGCTGCGGGGCGAGGGCGATCCGGTGGACGGGCTAAGGGCGCTGTGCGCGGCGGCGTGGACGCAGGCCGGGGACGGCTCTTGCACGCTGGACGCGGGCAAGGCGCTGGCCAGGGTCGGGCTGTAAGCGGCCGCAGGCCGGGCCGTCCCGGTCGGGCGGGGGTCCACACGACAAGATCGGGAGCAGGCTAGGCTAACCTAACTTCCGTGTTGGTCGAGAGTCCCCCTGAACAGAGCGCGGCGCCGGTCGCCGCCGTCCGCCCACGCCATGCGGCGCGCGCCGCCGGTCTGCTCGGCGCCCTCGCGGTGCTGGCCCTGATCGCAGTGGCGAGCATCGCCGTGGGCGCCAGGCAGATGCCCCTCGACCAGGTCTGGCACGGCCTGTTCCACTACGCGGGGACGCCCTCCGACGTCGTGGTGCGCGATCTGCGCGTCCCGCGCACCCTCCTCGGGCTGATGGTCGGGCTCGGGCTCGGACTCTCCGGTGCGGTGATGCAGGCGCTGACCCGCAACCCGCTGGCCGAGCCCGGCATCCTCGGCGTCAACGCGGGTGCCGCGGCCGCCGTGGTCTCGGCGATCACCTTCCTGGGGGCCTCCTCCCTGAGCGAGTTCGTGTGGTGGGCCTTCCTCGGCGCCGCCGTCGTCTCGGTGGTGGTCTACGTGCTCGGCGGCAGCCGCAGCGCGACGCCGGTGCGCCTCGCGCTCGCCGGTACGGCTGCCAGCGCGGCCCTGGTCGGCTACATCAACGCCGTGCAGCTGGTGGACAGCAAGGCGCTGGACAAGCTCCGCTTCTGGACCGTGGGCTCCCTGGCCTCCGCGAACATGGACACCGTCCGGCAGGTGGCGCCCTTCCTGCTGGTGGGCGCGGTGATCGCGCTGACGCTGGGCCGGCCCCTCAACGCGATGGCCATGGGCGACGACACCGCCCGGGCCCTCGGCGCCCACCTGACACGGACCCGGATCGGGGCCATGGCCGCGATCACGCTGCTGTGCGGGGCGGCGACCGCCGCGTGCGGGCCGATCGTCTTCATCGGTCTGATGATCCCGCACCTGGTGCGGATCCTCACCGGGCCCGACATGCGCTGGGTGCTCGCCTACTCGGCGGTCCTCTCGCCGGTGCTGCTGCTGGGCGCGGACGTCATAGGCCGGGTGGTCACCCGGCCCGCCGAGCTCCAGGTCGGCATCGTCACCGCGCTGATCGGCGGACCCGTCTTCATCCATCTCGTCCGGCGCAAGAGGATGGCCCAGCTGTGACCGTCGACCTTCGGGCGGTCAAGCCCGGATCCCGTGCCCTGCGCGGCCCCGGCGGGCTGTCCCTGCGGACGGAGCCGCGCGCGCTGGCGGTCGGGCTGCTGCTCACCGCGGCCGCGCTGGCGATGGCCGTCGTGCTCATCGGCACCGGCGACTTCGAGATCGCGCCGGGGGACGTCGTACAGACCCTGCTCGGCAACGGCACGCCGGCGCACGACTTCATCGTCAACGACCTGCGGCTGCCGCGGGTGCTGGTCGCCCTGCTGGTCGGCGCCGCCCTCGGCATGTCCGGTGCGGTCTTCCAGTCCGTCTCCCGCAACCCGCTCGGCTCCCCGGACCTGCTCGGCTTCGCCTACGGCTCGGCGGTCGGCGCCCTCACCGTGATCGTCCTGTTCAAGGGCGGTGCGACCGCGGTGGCGGTGGGCGCGCTGGTGGGCGGACTGCTCACCGGTGTCCTCGTCTACCTGCTGTCGTACAAGCGCGGCATCCACGGCTACCGGCTGGTGCTGGTCGGCATCGGCACCTCCGCGATGCTCGTCGCCGTCATCAACTACCTGCTGACCAAGGCCCAGCTCGTCGAGGCCACCCGCGCGATGGTCTGGCTGACCGGCTCGCTCGCCGGGCGGGACTGGAGCCAGGTCTGGCCGCTGCTGGGGACCTGCGCGGTGCTGTTCCCGCTGGTCCTCGGGCAGGGCCGGGCCCTGCGGATGATGGAGATGGGCGACGACGCCGCGTACGCCCTCGGGGTACGGGTGGAACGCACGCGGATGCTGCTGATGCTGGCGGCGGTCCTGCTGACCACCGGGGCCGCCGCGGCCGCCGGGCCCGTCTCCTTCGTCGCCCTGGCCGCGCCCCAGCTGGCCCGGCGCCTGACCCGCTCGCCCGGGTCGAACCTGCTCACCGGCGCGCTGATGGGCTCCGTCCTGCTGCTCGTGTCCGACTGGGCCTCGCAGCGCGCCTTCGGCGCCGACCAGCTTCCGGTGGGCGTGGTGACCGGGCTGGTCGGCGGTGTCTATCTGCTCTGGCTGCTCGTCACCGAGCGCAGGGCGGGACGTATATGAGCAACTCAAGGAGTACGCACGTGCAGCGGCTGACCGCGCAGAACGTGACCCTCGGCTACGAGCAGCGGGTCATCGCCGAGAACCTGTCGGTGGAGATCCCCGACCACTCCTTCACGGTGATCGTCGGACCCAACGCCTGCGGAAAGTCCACGCTGCTGCGCGCGCTGTCGCGGATGCTGAAGCCGTCCGCCGGGCGGGTGCTGCTGGACGGTCAGGCCATCGGGTCGATGCCGGCCAAGAAGGTCGCCAGGACGCTCGGCCTGCTGCCGCAGTCCTCGATCGCGCCGGACGGGATCACCGTCGCCGACCTGGTGTCGCGGGGCCGGTACCCGCACCAGGGGCTGCTGCGGCAGTGGTCGCCGGAAGACGAGCGGATCGTCCTCGAATCGATGGCCGCGACCGGGGTCGCGGAGCTCGCGGACCGGTCGGTCGACGAGCTGTCGGGCGGGCAGCGCCAGCGCGTGTGGATCGCGATGGCGCTGGCGCAGCAGACGCCGCTGCTGCTGCTGGACGAGCCGACCACGTACCTGGACATCCAGCACCAGATCGACGTGCTGGACCTGTGCGCCGAACTGCACGAGAACCAGGGGCGGACCCTGGTTGCCGTGCTGCACGACCTCAACCACGCGGCCCGCTACGCCACGCACCTGATCGCGATGCGGGGCGGCGAGGTCGTCGCGGAGGGGCCGCCGGCCGAAGTGGTCACGGCGGAACTGATGGAGAAGGTGTTCGGGCTGCGCTGCCGGATCATCGACGATCCGGAGACGGGCACGCCACTGGTGATCCCGGCGGCCAGGGCCCGGGCCGGGCGTCTGACGGGTTCCGGCGCCGCGGGCTGAGGTCCGGGCGGATCCGGTCGCCCGGGGCTCCGCCCCCGACCCTGCGCCTCAAACGCCGGCGGGGCCGGGTTGTGCCGGGGAGGCCGCACGTGCCCCGGTCACAGGAGGCTTTTGAGGCGGAGCAGGTCGCGGAAGCCGGCCTCCAGGCGGACCCGGCCGGAGGCCCAGGCCTTGGCGAATTTGAGCTCGCCCGCGACCATCGCGACCAGGTCGTCGCCGGTCATCGCGAGCCGGATCTCGGCCTTGGCGGCGGGCGGGCCGGGGGAGACCGCGTCCACCCGGATCCGGCCGCCGTCGAGGCGGCCGGTGAACGTCCGGTCGAGGTCGGTGATGTGGCAGCTCAGGGAGCGGTCCAGCGCGGCAGCGCCGCGCACGCTGCCGTCGGCCTGCGCAAGGTTGCCGGAAAGTTGGTCGAGTGCGGCTCGGCACTCCTCGATCGTAGCCATCGTGATCTCGACCGTACCGCAGAGCCGTGGGTGGTTGCCCCGGCGCTTCGGGGTAGCGTCGGGGCATGACCGACGAACTGCCCGCAGGGCCCGAGGAGGGCGCCGGGGGCCCTCGGCCCGATGCGGCGGCCACCGGCCCCGCGGGGGCTGCCGAGGCCGCCGGGCCGGCCGGGCCCGAGCCCCTGGGCCTCGTCCGTACGCCCACCGGCCATGCGGGGGTGGACGCGCACCTGGAGCGGCTGGCCGACGCCGACCACCTCACTGCGGACGGACACGCCGCGGTGTACGAGGATGTGCACAGGGGGTTGCGCGACGCGCTGACCGCGCTCGACGCACCGCCCGTCCCCGGACCGTACGAAAACAGGAGCTGAACCGAACGTGGCAGGAGTGGCACGCCGCCGCCTGGACGCCGAACTGGTACGCCGCAGCATGGCCCGCTCGCGCGAGCACGCCGCCCAGCTGATCGCCGCGGGCCGGGTGACCGTCGGCGGCGCCACCGCGACCAAGGCGGCCACCCAGGTCGAGACCAGCGCGGCCCTGGTGGTCCTCAAAGACGACAGCGACCCCGACTACGTCTCCCGGGGCGGCCACAAGCTGGCCGGGGCGCTGGCGGCCTTCCGGCCGCAGGGGCTGGCCGTCGAGGGCCGCCGGGCGCTGGACGCCGGAGCCTCCACCGGTGGTTTCACCGACGTGCTGCTGCGCGCGGGCGTGGCCCACGTCATGGCCGTCGACGTCGGCTACGGGCAGCTCGCCTGGTCGCTCCAGAGCGACGACCGGGTGACCGTCAAGGACCGTACGAACGTCCGAGAGCTGACGGTCGAGCAGCTCGACGGGGTCCCCGTCGACCTCGTCGTCGGCGATCTGTCCTTCATCTCCATCGGCCTGGTGCTGCCCGCACTGGTGCGCTGCTGCGCGCCGGACGCGGACCTGGTGCTGATGGTCAAGCCGCAGTTCGAGGTCGGCAAGGACCGGCTCGGCAGCGGCGGCGTCGTGCGCAGTCCGGAGCTGCGGGCGGAGGCCGTGCGCGAGGTGGCGGCCCAGGCGGCGAAGCTGGGGCTGGGCGTTCTCGGGGTGACCGCGAGTCCGCTGCCCGGCCCCTCGGGGAACGTCGAGTACTTTCTGTGGCTGCGGGCGGGGGCACCGGCACTCGACCCGGCGGATGTTGACCGTGCAGTGGCGGAGGGGCCGCAGTGACTGAATCAGCGGATAGGTCGGACACATCGGATACACCGGCTCAGGCGGTGGGGCGGACCGTCTTCCTGCTCGCGCACACCGGACGGCCGGCGGCCATCCGCAGCGCCGAGCTGGTCGTGCGGGGGCTGCTGAAGAGCGGGCTGGGCGTACGGGTCCTTGAGTACGAGGCGAGGGACCTGCCGCTGCCGCCCGAGGTGGAGCTGGTCGCCGAGTGCACCCCCGAGGTGCTCGAAGGCTGCGAGCTGCTGATCGTGCTGGGCGGCGACGGGACCCTGCTGCGCGGCGCGGAGTTCGCGCGCGGCTCGGGGGTGCCCATGCTGGGCGTGAACCTGGGCCGGGTGGGGTTCCTCGCGGAGGCCGAGCGGGACGACCTGGACAAGGTCGTGGACCGGGTCGTGACGCGTGCGTACGAGGTCGAGGAGCGGATGACGCTCGACGTGCTCGTTCGGACGAACGGCGACGTGGTCCACCGGGACTGGGCGCTGAACGAGGCGGCCGTCCAGAAGGTGTCCCCGGAGCGGATGCTCGAAGTGGTCCTGGAGATCGACGGGCGCCCGGTGTCCGGCTTCGGCTGTGACGGGATCGTGTGCGCGACCCCGACCGGTTCGACGGCGTACGCCTTCTCCGCGGGCGGGCCGGTGGTCTGGCCCGAGGTGGAGGCGCTGCTGATGGTGCCGATCAGTGCGCACGCGCTGTTCGCGAAGCCGCTGGTGACCTCGCCGGACTCGGTGCTGGCGGTGGAGGTGCAGACCGGGGTCCCGCACGGGGTGCTGTGGTGCGACGGACGCCGGACGCTGGAGCTGCCGGCCGGGGCCCGGGTGGAGGTCCGGCGGGGGGCGGTGCCGGTGCGGCTCGCCCGGCTGCACCACGCCTCGTTCACGGACCGGCTCGTGGCGAAGTTCGCGCTGCCAGTGGCCGGGTGGCGCGGAGCGCCCCACTGATAGCACATCCGTTCGAGAAGCTCGGGACGGGTGCAGTCACATGGCACCGGTGAAACCTCGGTATCGTCGTCCCGTGCTTGAGGAGATGCGGATACGGTCGCTCGGGGTCATCGACGACGCGGTGGTCGAGCTGTCGCCCGGTTTCACCGCGGTGACCGGCGAGACCGGCGCGGGCAAGACGATGGTCGTCACCAGCCTCGGCCTGCTGCTCGGCGGTCGCGCCGACCCGGCCCTGGTGCGGATCGGGGCCAAGGCGGCGGTCGTGGAAGGCCGGATCGTCATGCGCCCCGACGCGGCTGCCGCCGTACGCGCCGAGGAGGCCGGGGCCGAGCTCGACGACGGCGCCCTGCTGATCAGCCGGACGGTGTCCGCCGAGGGGCGTTCACGCGCCCACGTCGGCGGCCGCTCCGTGCCCGTCGGCCTGCTCGGCGAGCTCGCGGACGACCTGGTCGCCGTACACGGGCAGACCGACCAGCAGGGCCTGCTGCGGCCGGCCCGGCAGCGGCAGGCCCTCGACCGGTACGCCGGGGACGCGGTCGCGGTCCCGCTGGAGAAGTACGGGGCCGCCTACCGGCGGCTGCGCGCGGTGGCCGTCGAACTCGACGAGATCACCACCCGGGCCCGGGAACGGGCCCAGGAGGCCGATCTGCTGCGCTTCGGGCTGGAGGAGATCGCGGCCGTCGAGCCGCTGGCCGGCGAGGACGCGGAGCTGGCGGCGGAGGCCGAGCGGCTCGGCCACGCCGAATCGCTGGCCTCGGCGGCGCAGATCGCGCACGCTGCGCTGGCCGGCGACGTCGAGGACCCGGAGGGCGTCGACGCGAACACGCTCGTGGCGGGCGCGCACCGGGCCCTGGAGGCCGTACGGTCGCACGACGCGGCGCTCGGCGCGCTCGCGGAGCGGATCGGTGAGCTCGGGATCCTGCTGGGCGACGTGGCCGGGGAACTGGCCGGGTACGCCGACGACCTGGACGCCGATCCGCTGCGCCTGGCCGCAGTGGAGGAGCGGCGGGCGGCCCTGACCCAGCTCACGCGCAAGTACGGCGACTCGATCGACGCCGTGCTGGAGTGGGCCGAGCGGGGTTCGGCGCGGCTGCTGGAGCTGGACGGCGACGACGAGCGGATCACGGAGCTGACCGCCGAACGCGACGGGCTCCGGGCCGAACTGTCACTGCTGGCACAGGCGTTGACGGACGCGCGGGTGGAGGCGGCGACGCGGTTCGCGTCGGCCGTCACGGCGGAGCTGGCGTCGCTGGCGATGCCGCACGCGCGGGTGACGATCGACATCCGGCAGATCGAGGACCCCGACGGCGTGGACGTGGGCGGCCGAGCCGTCGCGTACGGGCCCTCGGGCGCGGACGAGGTCGAACTGCTGCTGGCCCCGCACCCGGGCGCCCAGCCGCGGCCGATCGCCAAGGGCGCCTCGGGCGGTGAGCTGTCGCGCGTGATGCTGGCGGTGGAGGTCGTGTTCGCGGGGTCCGACCCGGTGCCGACGTACCTCTTCGACGAGGTCGACGCGGGCGTCGGCGGCAAGGCGGCCGTAGAGGTCGGGCGGCGGCTCGCGAAGCTGGCCAAGTCGGCACAGGTCGTGGTCGTCACGCACCTGCCGCAGGTGGCGGCGTTCGCAGACCGGCAGCTGCTGGTGGAGAAGACCAACGACGGGTCGGTGACGAGGAGCGGTGTCACCGTCCTGGAGGGCGAGGACCGCATCCGCGAGCTCTCGCGCATGCTGGCCGGCCACGAGGACTCGGTGTCCGCGCGGGCGCACGCCGAGGAACTGCTGGCGGCGGCGCGCGCGGACGCGTAGCTGTCGGCCGTGCCTTGTGAGGGCCCGGGACGGGTGCCGGACGCTGTCCGGTGATCCGCTCCGGGCCCTCGGCACGGGTGGTGGGGTGACAGGCGCTACGCCGTGTGGGTGAGGCTCGGGGGTGTGTGGCGGTATCTCCTGCGGGATCCGCACCCGTATGGTCCCGGAACGCGCGTGCGGACTGGCATCCTGGGCGACGTCTCTGCCTCCCTCACCCTGGAGCTTCGGCCCGTGAGCAGCTCCCCGGTCTCGACCCCGGCCCCCGCGCAGCCTTACGGGCGGCCACCGCTCCGCACCGTCCAAGTACTCGGCGGCGCGGGCGCGGGCAGCAGCGCGCACGTGCGCTCGCTCACGAACGGGCTCGCGGCGCGCGGGGTACGGGTCACGGTGTGCGCGCCCGTGGAGGCGGAGGGGGAGTACGACTTCACCGGTGCCGGGGCGCAGTTCACCCCGGACGCGGTGAGCGTGCTGCGGGCCGTGTGCGCCGGCGCGGACGTGGTGCACGCGCACGGCGTACGGGCCGGGATGCGCGCCGTGCTGGCGCTGCGCGGGCGCCGGGTGCCGCTGGTGGTGACCTGGCACAGCGGCGGGCCGGCGGCCGAGGGGACGTTCGGGCGGCTGGGCCGGGTCCTGGAGCGGCACGTGGCGCGGGCCGCGGCGGTGGTGCTGGGCGCCTCCTCGGACCAGGTGGACCTGGCACGGGCGCGGGGCGCGCGCGACGCACGGCTGGCACCGGTGGCCGTGCCGATGGGGCCGGCGGGCCCGGAGGGCGGCGCGGACCCGGGCAAGGCGCGGGCGGAACTGGGGGCGGTGGAACGGCCGCTGCTCATCGCGGTCGGGAGCCTCGTGGAGCACCGGGGGTACTCCGTACTGCTCGACGCGGCGCGGGCGTGGCGGGTGCTGGAGCCGCTGCCGCTGGTGGTGATCGCGGGGGAGGGCCCGCAACGGGCCGAGCTGGCCCGGCGGATCGAGGCCGAGGGGCTGCCGGTGCGGCTGCTGGGGCGGCGCCGGGACGCGGCGCAGCTGCTGGCGGCGGCCGACCTGGCGGTGCTGCCGAGCCGGTGGGAGGCGCGGTCGCTGCTGGCGCAGGAGGCGCTGCGGGTGGGCGTACCGCTGGTCGCGACGGCGGTCGGGGGCGTGCCGGAGCTGGTCGGGGACGCGGGGGTGCTCGTGCCGTCCGGGGATGCGGCCGCGCTGGCGACGGCGGTGACGGACCTGCTGTCGGACCCGGCCCGGCGCGCTGCGCTGGCGGCGGCGGGCCGGGCGCAGGCGGCGACGTGGCCGTCGGAGGACGACACGGTGGCGCAGATCCTGTCGGTGTACGACGAGCTGATGGACCGCCGCCGCCCCTGACCCACCGCCGCCGTAGCCCGGCTGCGGGCGGGGGCCGGGGGGCGGGGGTCGGCACCCGGCCTCCGCGCCTCAGACGCCGGTGGGCTGGATGTGCCCGGCTTTCCGGGGCTGCACTCCTACCCCGCGCGTCAATCGCCGGCGGGGGCAACCCCCGGCCGAGGTCTGCCGGACGGAGTCCGGCGTAACGGCGCGAAGCCGGGGAGGCGCCCCGGCGCCGGGCCGCGTGAGCGGCGCGTCAGGAAGCAGAAGGGGTGTGGCGGCGGGCGCGGAGGGCCAGGCTCAGGGAGAGGACGGTCTCCGGGTCGTCCAGGTCGGTGCCCAGGAGCTCCGAGATGCGGGCCAGGCGGTTGTACAGCGTCTGGCGGTTGAGGTGGAGCTCGCGCGCCGTCTCCGCCTTGCGGCCCGCGTGGGCCAGGTACGTCTCCAGAGTGGGCAGGAGCGGCGGGCGTGACGCGGCGTCGTGCACGCGCAGCGGGCCGATCGCGCGGTCCACGAACGCCGCCAGGTCGGGGTGCTCCCGCAGCCGCCACAGCAGCAGGTCGATGTCCAGCCGCCGCGCGTCGTACCAGGGGCGGGCCGGCAGGCCGTGCGCCGCCGTCGCGGTCTCGGCGGCGTGGCGCAGGCCCGAGGAGGCCGCCGCCCAGCCGCCCGCCACGCCCACGACCACCGCCGGCGGGGCCGCCGCGCGGTCCAGGCCGGCCCGTTCCACGCCCGCCCGCAGCGCCGCCGCCACCCGGTCCGCCACCGCCGTGCGCTCCGACTCGGCCCGGAGGGAGACGAGCAGCGGGACCCGGCCCTCCACGGGGCGCACGCCCAGCAGGACCGGTACGCCGACCGAGGACAGCTCCTCCAGGACCGCCCGGGCCAGTACCGCCCAATTGCCGGAGGGGCCCAGGTCCGAGGAGAGGCGCATCACGACGGGAAGGAGCGGACCTGCCCCCGGTTTGAAGCCCAGGACGCGTGCCTGCCCCGGGGCGTCGTCCGCGCTGATGCGCCCCTCCGCCAGGTCCGTCAGGAAGTCGCCGCGGCCGCGCGCCGCCAGCTCCTCCTCCTGGCGGGCCTGCATCAGGACGACCGCCAGGACGCCCGCCGTCCGTTCCGCCGCCATCCGGTGGACCGGGAGCAGGGGCGCCGAGACGCCCAGCAGGACCACCCGCGCGCGCACCGAGCCCGTGCCGTGGCCGCCGCCGGGAACGTCGACCAGGACCGCGTTGCCCGACGGCTCCGCCTCGCGCTGGCCCCGCAGCCCCTCCCAGACCTGGAGCGGATCCGCCGCGGCCTCACCGGCGGCCGGGCCCGCCGCGTAGAGGAGTTGGCCGTCGGGGGTCTCCAGGAACACCGGGTTCCCGGTGAAGTCGGCCAGGATGTGCAGTACTTGGGGGATGCCGCCGCCGCTGAGCAGGGCCTCCGTGCACCGCCGGTGGACCTCCTCGGCCCGCTGGAGCAGCGCGTAGTGGTGGTTGACGATCTCGGTGTGGACCTCCTCCGTCACCGCCACGAAGGGGACTTCGCGGTGGAGCTGGACGAGCGGGAGGCCGGCCGCCCGTGCCGTCTCGACGAGCGTCGCCGGGAGCCGGGTGAAGCGCGGGCCCAGTTCGACCACCAGCGCCGCGATCCCCCGATCCGCGAGGCGGCGTACGAAGGCACGCTGCTCGGCGGGCCGGGTGCCGAGGCCCAGCCCCGTGGTCAGCAGCAGCTCCCCTCCCTTGAGCAGGGATGCGATGTTCGGCACCTCGCCCGCGTGCACCCAGCGGACGGTCCGGCCGAGGCGGTCGGCGCAGGCCACCACCTCCGGCAGCCCGCTGCGCAGTCCGGGCAGCTCCAGTGCCCGCTGAACGGTGATCCCGCCCTGGTTGTCCATATCGCGGGACGCTACCGGCCGCCTTGTTCCCAGCACATCACCGGGCGGTTACGGAGCCCGATATGCCCCGTCCGGCCCGACAACTCGTCGTCCCTGCAAGGAGATTATCGGACCGCATGCCGATTGTGGCGTGCGTCACGCAGGGGGAGAGTGGCGCCCCTCCCGACAGGAACCAGGAACGAGGTCGTCATGAGCGCAGGTACCGCCGGCAGAGCCCCCGAGGCCGCACAAGCGCCACAAACACCACAAGCCCCTCATGTCCCGCAGGTCCAGCGGCTCAAGGCCAACTCCGTCGGCCTCGTCGGCGTCGTGTTCATGGCAGTCGCCACTGCCGCGCCCATCACCGCCATGACCGGCAACCTCCCCATCGCGGTCGGGTTCGGCAACGGCACCGGCGCCCCGGCCGGCTATCTCTTCGCGACCGTCGTCCTGACCGTCTTCGCCGTCGGCTACGTCGCCATGGCCAAGCGGATCACCGCCGCCGGTGCGTTCTACGGGTACATCTCGCACGGCCTCGGCCGGATCGCCGGCATGGCCTCCGGCATGCTCGCCGTTCTCGCCTACATCGTCTTCGAGGCCTCGATCGTCGGCGTCTTCTCCTACTTCGCCAAGACCACCGTCCACGACCAGCTCGGCGTCGACCTGCCCTGGATCGTCTACGCGGCCGGCATGCTCGCCGTCACCGCGGCCCTCGCGCACTTCGACATCAACCTCACCGCCAAGGCCCTCGGTGTGATGCTCGTCGCCGAGATCGCCGTCCTGTTCGCCGTCGCCACCGCCGTGCTGATCGCGGGCGGCGGCCCCGACGGGATCCCGCTCGAACCCGTCAACCCCCGGCACGCCTTCACCGGAACCTCCGCCGGGCTCGGGCTCTTCTTCGCCTTCTGGTCCTGGGTCGGCTTCGAGTCCACCGCGATGTACGGGGAGGAGTCCCGGAATCCGAAGCGGGTGATCCCCCGAGCCACCCTGATCTCGGTCGTCGGCGTCGGCCTCTTCTACATCTACGTCTCCTGGATGACCATCGCAGGCAACGGGCTCGCGAAGTCCGTGGAGCTGTCCGCCTCCACCAGCCCCCTCGACCTCTTCTTCGCCCCCACCCGGACCTTCATCGGCTCCTGGGCCGTCGACGCCTTCCAGTGGCTGCTGCTCACCGGCTCCTTCGCCTGCGGCATGGCCTTCCACCAGTGCGCCGCCCGTTACCTGTACGCCATCGGCCGCGAGGGCTTCCTGCACCCCGGGCTCGGCCGCACGCACGCCAAGCACGGCTCCCCGTACGTCTCCTCCGTCGTGCAGACGGCCATCGCCACCGGCCTCGTCGCGCTGTTCTGGCTGACCGGGCAGGACCCGTACATCCACCTGTACACGCTGCTCGCGATCCTCGGCACGATGGCGATCCTCATCGTCCAGACCCTGTGCTCCTTCGCTGTGATCGGTTACTTCCGCAAGAACCACCCCGAGGACCGGCACTGGTTCCGCACGTTCACCGCTCCGCTGCTCGGCGGGATCGGCATGACCGCCGTGGTCGTCCTGCTGCTGGTCAACATGAAGACCGCCGCCGGGCTCGCCGCCGACTCGTTCTTCTTCACGCTGATCCCGTGGATCGTCGGCGCCGTGTTCTTCGGCGGACTCGGCCTCGGCCTCTGGCTGAAGTACAGGGCCCCCGAACGCTACGAGATCATCGGCCGCGTGGTCCTGGAGGACTCCGCCGAACGCGCCGAAGAGTCCGCCCCGCCCGCCCCGCCCGCCGCGAACGTCCGATAGGGAGCCGCCGCCATGGCCCGCACGCCCCTGATGCACGCGCTCCGCACGCTGGCCGCCGAGCACGCCGCTGCCCGCCGGCTCGCCCTGCCGGTCGCCGAGGTCCGCGGCCTGGGCCGCCGGCAACTGCTCGGCCGCGCCGCCGCCCTCGGCCTCGGTACCGCCCTGGCCTCCTCCCGGGCCGCACACGCCGTCGAAGCGGTCCCGGACAAGAAGCCCGTCGCCCCCGCCCGCGTCGCCGTCGTCGGCGCCGGCATCTCCGGGCTGACCGCAGCCCTCACCCTCCAGGACGCCGGAGTCGACTGCACGCTGTACGAGGCCAATCCGAGCCGGGTCGGCGGCCGCATGTGGTCCCAGCGCACGCACTGGGCGTACGGGCAGACCTCCGAGATCGGCGGCGAGCTGATCGACACCAGCCACAAGAAGATCCTGGAGCTGTGCCGCCGCTTCGACCTGCCCACCGAGGACTTCCTCGGCGGCGGGCCGAACGGAGCCGAGGAAGTCCTCTGGCTCAACGGCGCCTACTACCCGCGCGCCCAGGCCGACGAGGACTTCAAGGCCGTCTACCAGGCGCTGCGCCGCGATCTCCAGGAGGCCGGCCAGGTCTCCTGGAACTCCTCGACCCCGGCGGGCACCGCCCTCGACAACATGACGCTGTACGAGTGGATCGAGACCCGGATCCCCGGCGGCCACGGCTCGCAGCTCGGCCGCTTCATCGACGTCGCGTACAACGTCGAGTACGGGGCCGACACCGATCAGCAGTCCGCGCTCGCGCTGGTCCTGCTGATGGGGTACCAGCCCAATCCGGGCAACTTCAACGTGTGGGGCCTGTCCAACGAGCGCTACCACATCACCGGCGGCAACGACCGGCTGCCGAACGCCATCGCCCAGGCCCTGCCCACCGGTTCGCTCGTGATGGGCCGCGAGCTGGTCGCCGTACGCGTCGGCTCCGACGGCACCCAGACGCTGACCTTCAACGACTCCGGGGCGACGCGCACGGTCGTCGCCGACCACACGATCCTGTGCCTGCCGCTGCCGATCCTCCAGCGGATCGACCTCTCCGGCGCCGGTTTCGACCCGCTGATGAAGAACCTGCTGCGCGACGCCCGCATGGGCTGCTGCACCAAGCTGAACATGCAGTTCACCGCTCGGCCCTGGCGCGGCACCGGCCCCTGGCCGGGCGTCAGCGCCGGGGACTGCTTCACCGACTCCGACGTCCAGCAGACCTGGGACACCACCAAGGTCCAGCCGGGCAACGGGGGCATCCTGCTCCAGTACGGCGGCGGCAGCCTGGCCGGGGCGCTCACCCCGGCCACGCCGTTCGCCACCGAGACCGACCCGTACGTACGCACCCTCGCCGGCCGGGTGCTGACGGGGGTGGACGCCTTCTTCCCGGGCACCAAGGCCGTCTGGAACGGGCGGGCGCAGCTGTCTGCCTGGCACCGCAACCCGTACTCGCTGGGCGCGTACTCGTACTGGCCGGTGGGCTATCTGCACCGGTACGCCATGTACGAGGGCACCGCGCAGGGCCGGGTCCACATCGGCGGCGAGCACTGCAGCTACGACTTCCAGGGGTTCATGGAAGGCGGGGCCACCGAGGGGGAGCGGGCGGCGCGCGAGGTGCTCGCCGCCCTCACCTGACCTGCGGCTACGCCGGCTTGATGTTGTGG
Organism: Streptomyces sp. NPDC097981; assembly: GCF_040302565.1. Taxonomy (NCBI): domain Bacteria; kingdom Bacillati; phylum Actinomycetota; class Actinomycetes; order Kitasatosporales; family Streptomycetaceae; genus Streptomyces; species Streptomyces sp. NPDC097981. The sequence continues at coordinate 52,495 of NZ_JBEORW010000046.1, read as the reverse complement.
TTGAAGCGGAAGACGTTGTCCGGGTCGTACATCCGCTTCACCGCGGCCAGCCTGGCGAGGTTCTCCGCGCCGAGACCCGCCGCCACGCGCTCGGGACCCTCGTCGCCGGTGAAGTTGAGGTAGACCGCGCCGGTGCTCCACGGCTGCACGCGGCCGCGGACGTCGTGGACCCACTGCCGGCAGCGGTCGTCCTCGGCCGGGTCCTCCCAGATGCCGAAGGGGTGCGCGGCCCACTTCGCGTCCCGGTACGGAACGGGGAACTCCGGGGGCCCGTCCGCGATGGCCCCGCCCAGCGGCAACAACACGTGCTGGGTTCCGCCCGTCGGCATCACGTCGCCGAGGGCGCAGAAGACGCTGACCAGTTCGTCCGGCAGGCCGGCCAGGTACTCCGCGGACCAGTAGTTCCGCAGACCCGGCGGGTCGTCCATCATGCACTGGAAGTCCGCGTACGGGAGGGCGGTGAGCACCTCCACCTCGTGCGGCAGCGCGAGCAGCGGCCCGGCGAGCGCCCGCAGCGCCTCCTCGCCGCCCGCGTACGTGAGCAGCGCGCCCGCCATCAGGGTCCCGACCAGGTGATCCGGTACGAAGGGCTCCGGCGGGGCGGTCAGGTAGATCACGCCGCCGCCCGCCTCGTCCGGGCCGTTCTCGACGATCTCGCGGTAGGTGCGCAGGACCTCGGGCCCGGCCTCCGTCGGGTACAGCAGCATGCAGATCGCGAACTCCGGCAGCTCGTGCAGGCGCAGCGTCACCGAGGTCGCGACACCGAAGTTCCCGCCGCCGCCGTGCAGGGCCCAGAACAGCTCGGGGTTGTCTTCGGCGGTCGCCGTCACGGCGGCGCCGTCGGAGGTGACCAGATCCACGCCGAGCAGGTTGTCCACGGCCAGCCCGAACTTCCGGTCCAGCCAGCCTGAGCCGCCGCCGAGGACGAAGCCGGTGACTCCTGTGGTGGAGACCCGGCCGCCGGTGGTGGCGAGCCCGTACGGCTGGCAGGCGCGGTCCAGCACGCTCATCAACGCGCCGCCCCCGACGCGTACGGCCTTCGCCCCGGGATGGACCGTGACCGCCTGCATCCGGCGCATGTCGACGACCACGCCGCCGTCGTTGAGGGACATCCCGGCGACGCTGTGGCCTCCGCCGCGCACCGCGACGGGCAGGTCCAGCTCCCGGGCGAAACGGACGGTGGTGACCACGTCCGCCTCGCTCTCGCACCGGGCGATCACGGCCGGCCTGCGGTCGATCATCGAGTTGAAGATCGTGCGGGCCTCGTCGTACCCCGGATCGCCGGGCGCGAAGACCTCACCGGCGAGATCCTCGCGGAGCACGGTCAGTGCCGTGCCCGCCTTTGAGAGGGGCGCCATCGCTCACCCCTCCTTTCGGGGGAGGCATAGGACCACTCCAGAGTAGGCGGGCCCGATCCGGGGGGCGCGGCGAAGCCGGGGTCCGGACCCCGGCCGGCCTCACCCCCCGTACGCCCCACTGGCCGTCAGACGCAGGGCCGTGTCGATCAGGGGCACGTGGCTGAACGCCTGCGGGAAGTTGCCGACCTGGCGCTGCAGCCGCGGATCCCACTCCTCCGCCAGCAGTCCCAGGTCATTGCGCAGTGCGAGCAGTCGTTCGAACAGGTGGCGGGCCTCGTCGACCCGGCCGATCATCGCCAGGTCGTCGGCCATCCAGAACGAGCACGCGAGGAAGGCCCCCTCGTCGCCTTCGAGTCCGTCCACGCCGGCCTCGTCGCCGGTCGTCGGATAGCGCAGGATGAACCCGTCGGGCGTGGACAGCTCGCGCTGGATCGCCTCGATCGTGCCGATGACCCGCTTGTCGTCCGGCGGCAGGAAGCCCATCTGCGGAATCAGCAGCAGGGAGGCGTCCAGCTCCTTCGACCCGTACGACTGGGTGAAGGTGTTGCGTTCCTTGTCGTAGCCCTTCTCGCACACGTCCTGGTGGATCTCGTCGCGCAGCTCGCGCCACCGCTCCAGCGGGCCGTCCGCGTCCCCGCTCTCGATCAGCTTGATCGTGCGGTCCACGGCCACCCAGGCCATCACCTTCGAGTGCACGAAGTGGCGGCGCGGGCCGCGCACCTCCCAGATGCCCTCGTCCGGCTGGTCCCAGTGGGTCTCCAGGTAGCGGATCAGCTTCAACTGGAGCACCGAGGCGTAGTCGTTGCGCGCCAGGCCCGTCATGTGGCCCAGGTGAAGGGCCTCGGTGACCTCGCCGTACACGTCCAGCTGGAGCTGGTGCGCGGCGCCGTTGCCGACCCGGACCGGGCGGGAGTTCTCGTACCCGGGCAGCCAGTCGAGCTCCGTCTCGCCGAGTTCCCGCTCGCCCGCGATCCCGTACATGATCTGGAGGTTCTCCGGGTCGCCGGCGACGGCGCGCAGCAGCCACTCGCGCCAGGCCTGGGCCTCCTCGCGGTAGCCGGTGCGCAGCAGCGAGGAGAGGGTGATGGCGGCGTCGCGCAGCCACGTGTACCGGTAGTCCCAGTTCCGGACGCCGCCGATCTCCTCCGGGAGGGAGGTCGTGGGCGCGGCGACGATGCCGCCGGTGGGGCCGTACGTGAGCGCCTTGAGGGTGATCAGGGAGCGGATCACGGCTTCCCGGTAGGGGCCGTGGTAGGTGCAGTGGTCGACCCATTCGCGCCAGAACGCGGAGGTGGCCGCCAGGGCTTCCTGGGCGTCGGGGGTCTCCGGGGCGCCCTTGTGGGAGGGCTGCCAGCTGATGCAGAAGGTCTTGCGCTCGCCGGGGCCGAGGGTGAAATCGGAGTACGTCGTCAGGTCCTGGCCGTACGTCTGCGCGTCGGTGTCCAGCCAGACCGAGTCAGGCCCGGCGACGGCGACCGTGCGCCCGTCCACCTTGTGCACCCAGGGCACGACCCGCCCGTAGCTGAACCGCATGCGCAGCGCGGAGCACACTGGAACGCGCCCGCTGACACCCTCCACGATGCGCACCAGCTGCGGCGCGTGGTCCTCGCGGGGAGGCATGAAGTCGATCACGCGGAAGGTGCCGTGCGGCGTGTCCCACTCCGATTCCAGGACCAGCGAGTCGCCCTGGTAGCGGCGGCGGGTCGCGGCGGGGGCCTCGGTGCCCGCCGGCGACGCCGGGCCGATGCGCCAGAAGCCGTGATCCTCGGTGCCGAGAATGCTCGCGAAGACGGCATGGGAGTCGAAACGTGGCAGACACAGCCAGTCCACCGATCCGTCCCGGCAGACCAGCGCGGCGGTCTGCATGTCCCCGATCAGTGCGTAATCCTCGATGCGCCCGGACACGTGCATCTCCAGTCGAACGGCCACGTCCGCCCCGAAGGGCGCTTGCATTGCGCGGTTGCGCGGTCTCCCGTGGGTGTGGATCCCCGCACTGAGCTCATGATTCCGGATGCGGCCGGGTTACGCCGACTGCCGGTCTGCTCGGCGGCGATGTGAAGCGGTGTCCGAGCAGGATATGACGGCACACTAGTGATCTTCTTAAGTCCGGGGACAATGAGACTGGGCCAAATGGGTGACCGGCGGGAACGGTGGCGCGACCGGGCGCAGGACGGCCGGTGGCGCTCGGTCGAGCAGGCGTAGCAGCGCGTGGCCGGAGGCGGACCGTCCCGGGCGCTGATAGGCTGGTACCCCGTGGACCGGTGGTCTGCCTGTGCGAATCAGGAGCCCCGAAACCGCAGCTTCGGCGCCCCCTGAGAGCCTCCGGTTCGATGGTGGCCGGCGCCGGATGCACCTCACTTCGCGACCACGGGAGCCCCCTCTTGGCGATGCCGCCCAAATCCATGACGACCAAGCACATCTTCGTCACCGGGGGTGTCGCTTCCTCCCTCGGCAAGGGCCTGACGGCCTCCAGCCTGGGTGCGCTGCTGAAGGCGCGCGGCCTGCGGGTCACGATGCAGAAGCTCGACCCGTACCTGAACGTCGACCCGGGCACGATGAACCCGTTCCAGCACGGCGAGGTGTTCGTCACCAACGACGGCGCCGAGACCGACCTGGACATCGGCCACTACGAGCGCTTCCTCGACGTCGACCTCGACGGCTCGGCCAACGTCACCACCGGCCAGGTCTACTCGCAGGTCATCGCCAAGGAGCGGCGCGGCGAGTACCTCGGTGACACCGTGCAGGTCATCCCGCACATCACCAACGAGATCAAGCACCGCATCCGCCGCATGGCGACCGCGGACGTCGACGTGGTCATCACCGAGGTCGGCGGCACCGTCGGCGACATCGAGTCGCTGCCGTTCCTGGAGACCGTCCGCCAGGTCCGCCACGAGGTCGGCCGCGACAACGTCTTCGTCGTGCACATCTCGCTGCTGCCCTACATCGGCCCCTCCGGCGAGCTGAAGACCAAGCCGACCCAGCACTCGGTCGCGGCCCTGCGCAACATCGGCATCCAGCCCGACGCGATCGTGCTGCGCGCCGACCGCGACGTCCCCACCTCCATCAAGCGCAAGATCTCGCTGATGTGCGACGTGGACGAGGCGGCCGTGGTCGCGGCCATCGACGCCAAGTCGATCTACGACATCCCGAAGGTCCTGCACACCGAGGGCCTGGACGCGTACGTGGTGCGCAAGCTCGACCTGCCCTTCCGCGACGTCAACTGGACCGTCTGGGAGGACCTGCTGGACCGGGTCCACAACCCCGACCACGAGGTCAAGGTCGCGCTCGTCGGCAAGTACATCGACCTGCCCGACGCGTACCTGTCGGTGACCGAGGCGCTGCGCGCCGGCGGTTTCGCCAACCGTGCCCGCGTCCAGATCAAGTGGGTCACCTCCGACGACTGCAAGACCCCGGCCGGCGCCGCGGCGCAGCTCGGCGACGTGGACGCGATCTGCGTGCCCGGCGGCTTCGGCGACCGCGGCGTCAACGGCAAGGTCGGCGCGATCACCTACGCCCGCGAGAACAAGATCCCGCTGCTCGGCCTGTGCCTGGGTCTGCAGTGCGTGGTCATCGAGGCCGCGCGCAACCTCGCCGGCATCGCGGAGGCCAACTCCACCGAGTTCGACGCCTCCACCCCGCACCCGGTGATCTCCACGATGGAGGAGCAGCTGGCCTTCGTCGAGGGCGCGGGCGACCTGGGCGGAACGATGCGCCTGGGCATGTACCCGGCGAAGCTCGCCGAGGGCTCGATCGTGCGCGAGGTCTACGGCGACCAGGCATACGTGGACGAGCGCCACCGCCACCGCTACGAGGTCAACAACGCCTACCGCGGCGAGCTGGAGAAGAAGGCGGGCATCGTCTTCTCCGGCACCTCCCCGGACAACAAGCTCGTCGAGTACGTCGAGTACCCGCGCGAGGTGCACCCCTACCTGGTGGCCACCCAGGCCCACCCGGAGCTGCGCTCGCGCCCGACGCGGCCGCACCCGCTGTTCGCGGGCCTGGTCAAGGCGGCGGTGGAGCGCCAGCAGGCGGCCAAGTGACGGCCTGACCGCATAACGTAGACGGCCGGGGCAAGGATCTTGCCCCGGCCGTCGCGTTTTTCGGAAAGGTACCGGGAATGACCATGGGCATTGCAGACACCGCCGAGTCGTGGGAGGTCGTCGCCTCCCGGACGCCGTTCGAGGGCGCGAAGACGGCGGTGCGCTCCGAGCAGGTGCGCATGCCGGACCAGGCGGTGGTGCGCCGGGACTACCAGGTGCACCCCGGTTCGGTGTGCGTGCTGGCACTCGACGAGGAGGGCCGCGTGCTCGTGCTGCGCCAGTACCGGCACCCGGTACGGCACAAGCTGTGGGAGCTCCCGGCCGGTCTGCTCGACGTACCCGGCGAGAACCCGCTGCACGCGGCCCAGCGGGAGCTGTACGAGGAGGCGCACGTCAAGGCCGAGGACTGGCGGGTGCTCGCCGACTTCTTCGCGTCCCCCGGCGGATCGGACGAGGCGATCCGGATCTTCCTCGCGCGCGGCCTCTCCGAGGCGGAGGGCGAGCGGTACGAGGTCTCGGAGGAGGAGGCGGACATGGAGGTCGCCCACGTTCCGCTCGCCGACCTGGTCCGCGGGGTCCTGGCGGGCCGACTGGGCAACCCGGGCCTGGTGACCGGAGCGCTGGCGCTGTCCGCCGCCCTGGCCGCCCCCGGCGGCCTCGACGCCCTCCGCCCGGCCCAGGCCCCCTGGCCGGCCCGCCCGTACGAGCTCTAGCCCGCTCCAGCCCGGCGGGGGCGCACAAGGCCTGGTGGGGGCGGGTGTCCGGCGTGCGGGGCCCTTGGGGCCGGTGGTGTGACCATCGGCTGATCCGATCGGGCGATGTGCCCGCCACGCTCCACACGGGTCGTCGCTCTGCGTGAACTACGCTCGCAACCCGAAGGCAGGGAGAGGAGCGGATCCGTGGCGGATTTCGTCGGGCGGCGGCGTGAGCTCAAGGAGCTCCGCGAGGACATCGCGCGGACCGGGCTCGACACCCTCTCCGGCCGCAAGGCCAAGTCCCCCCGCGCCCGGGTGCTGCTCGTCGCGGGGCGCCCCGGTTCCGGCCGGACCGCCCTCGCCGAGGCGTTCGTCCGCGAGGTCGCCGACGACTACCCCGACGGGGTCCTGCGGACCCGCCTCACCTCCCCGGGAGGCGAGACCGTGGCCACCGAGCGGGCGATCCGGAACCTGCTGGAGGGGATGGGGGAGGCCACACCCCCCGGCGCCACCGAGGACGAGCTCAGCTCCGCCCTGCGCGCCGCCCTCACCGGCCGCCGGACGATCCTCCTCGTCGACGACGCGGCCGACCCGTACCAGGTCGACGCGCTGCTTCCGGACACCCCCGAATGCCTCGTCGTCATCACCGCCGAGGGGCCGCTCACCGGGATCCCGGACGTCCGCCCCTGCACCCTCGGCGGCCTGGACACGCCCTCCGCCGTCGCCCTGCTCGCCCGGCGCATCGGCGACACCCGCGTCACGGCGGACCCCCGCGCCGCCGAAGCCCTCGCCGAGGAGTGCGGAGGCCAGCCCGCCGCGCTGGCCCTGGTCGGCGGATGGCTCGCCGCGCACCCCAAGGCCGCCGTCGCCGACGTGGCAAAGCAGCTCCACGAGATGCCCCCGGGCGGCAGCGGCCCGCTCGCCCGCAGTTTCCGGCTCGTCTACGAATCCCTGCCGCAGCCCGCCCAGCGCACCCTCCGGCTGCTGCCGCTCGCCCCCGCCGGGATCGTCGACAGCCACACCGCGTCCGCCCTCGCCGGCTGCTCGGTGGCCGCCGCCCAGTCCACCCTGGAGGACTTCGCCGGGCTGGGCCTCGTCCGGCACGCCTCCGACGGCCTCTTCCTGCTGCCCGGCTGCCTCGCACCGCTGCTCCAGGCCCTGCTGGAGACCAAGGAGCGCACCGCCGAGGTCCAGCTGGCCCGGGCCCGGATGCTGGAGCGCACCGTACGCCTGCTGCACTCCTGCCGGGCCACGGCCGAGACCGGCGAGGGCCTGCGCCTCGACGGACCGGACAAGCCGGAGGTGCTCCCACGCGCTCTGCGGTTCCCCGACCGTCAGGCCGCCGCCACCTGGCTCGACACCCGGCTGCCCGCGCTGTCCGCGGCCGCCTCCCTGGCCGTGGCCGACGGCGGGCTGGACACCCTGGCCCGCCGGCTGGTCGCAGCCCTCGTACGGGCCCTCGCGGAGCACCGCGGCACCGCCGGGGCCGCCCCCGAGCTGTACGGGCTGCACCGTCTCGTCCTGGACGTGGCCGAGCGCCGGAACCTGCACCGGGAGCAGGCCGCGGCCCTGCTGAACCTGGCCGACCTGGACGCCGAGACCGGCCGCACGCAGGAGGCGCTGGAGCGCTACCGGGCCGCACTGGACGCGGGACGCGCGGCGAACGACCCGTACGCGACCGGCCGCGCGATGGAATCCGTAGGCGGCGCCTACCAGGAGCTCACCGACTGGCACCGGGCCGCCGACTGGTTCGGCCGGGCCCTGTCCCAGGCCCTCGCGCGCGGGGAGCGGGCGGACGAGGCCCGGCTGTACGGACGGCTCGGCAACGTGCACATGTACGCGGGCCGCTACGGGGATGCGCTGCGCAGCTGGCGGACCGCCGCCGCAGGGTACCGGAAACTGGCCGATGTGCCGGGCCAGGCAAAGGCGTTGAGCGAGATGGCGCGAATCCAGGAGTACGCCGGGCGGCCCGAGGAATCGCTGCACACCTGCCGTGAGGCGGTGGAGCTCGCACGCAGGGCCGGAGACCTGCGGCTTCAGGCCGCTCTCCAGGTACGGCTGGCCGACACCCTCGATCGGCTGGGCGACCCGGCGGCCGCGAGGCTGCACCGCTCGGCGGCCGACAGATTGCTGGGAGACGACCCCGCAGCCTGCGAAATCCGTAGTCGTTCCGACTGAGATTATTGGTTTGCAAGGCTAGACAGCGACTCATCCTTCATTAGACTGGCTTCACCACGACATCCCGTGGTGCATCCCGTTGCGCGTTCTTGTGGGCGGGTATGTATGGAAGTGCCCCGAAATATCCCCTGAGCCAAGGACCGTGATCGACGATGAAGGTCGGCATCCCCCGCGAGGTCAAGAACAACGAGTTCCGGGTCGCCATCACGCCCGCCGGCGTGCATGAGCTGGTCCGCAACGGCCACCAGGTCTTCATCGAGCAGAACGCCGGTGTCGGCTCCTCGATCACGGACGCCGAGTACGTCGCCGCCGGTGCCGAGATCCTCGGCACCGCCGACGAGGTCTGGGCCACGGCAGACCTGCTGCTGAAGGTCAAGGAGCCGATCGCCGAGGAGTACCACCGCCTCCGCAAGGACCAGACCCTCTTCACCTACCTGCACCTGGCGGCCTCCCGCGAGTGCACGGACGCCCTCCTGGAGTCCGGCACCACCGCCATCGCGTACGAGACGGTCGAGCTCGCCAACCGCGCGCTCCCGCTGCTCGCCCCGATGTCCGAGGTCGCGGGCCGCCTGGCCCCGCAGGTCGGCGCCTACCACCTGATGCGCTCGGCCGGCGGCCGCGGGGTGCTCCCCGGCGGTGTCCCCGGCACCCACGCCGGCGAGTGCGTGGTCATCGGCGGCGGCGTCTCCGGCTGGAACGCCGCGCAGATCGCCATCGGCATGGGCTTCCACGTGACCCTGCTCGACAAGGACATCAACAAGCTCCGCGAGGCTGACAAGATCTTCGGCACGAAGATCAAGACGATCGTCTCCAATGCCTACGAGCTGGAGAAGGCCGTCGTCGAGGCCGACCTCGTCATCGGCGCGGTGCTGATCCCGGGTGCGAAGGCCCCGAAGCTGGTCACCAACGAGCTCGTCGCCAAGATGAAGCCCGGAAGTGTCCTTGTCGACATTGCGATCGACCAGGGCGGCTGCTTCGAGGACTCCCGTCCGACCACCCACGCCGAGCCGACCTTCCAGGTCCACAACTCGGTCTTCTACTGCGTCGCCAACATGCCGGGCGCGGTGCCGAACACCTCCACCTACGCGCTGACCAACGCCACGCTGCCCTACATCGTGCAGCTCGCGAACCTCGGCTGGGTCGAGGCGCTGCGTCGTGACCCCGCGCTCGGGCTGGGCCTCAACACCCATGACGGCCAGGTCGTTTACGGCCCGGTCGCCGAGGCCCACGGCCTTGAGACCCTTGAGCTGAGCACGCTGCTCGGCTGAAGCGTCAACGACTGACGTCAATCTCACGTATCCGGCCGGACCTTGCCTGCAAGGTCCGGCCGGACGCGTTTGCGGGGTACGTGCGGACGGGGCTCAACTCGCCTCGAACGTAACCCTTTAACCCTTTCGCACACCCGTGAAACTTCGTAGTGGCAGCCCGGACGCCCTTGACAGAGTGGTGTTCGGTTGCCGACACATCGTTGCGGGTCCGACGGATTGTGTTGCCGCTGAGCGGTGACACGCCATAGAGTCGCCAACCGTCGGCATGGTGCCACGCTGACCTATCGATAAGTGTCCTGGTCACGTCCGAGGAGGTAAGACGACTTGTGAATGAGTCGACATTTGCTCCCGGGGGTGGTCGAGCAGGGACGCCTGACCGGGGCCAAGGACCCGCCGGGCTCGAAGCGGTCGGCTCCGTCGCAGTCCGCACCTTCGCAAACCACCAGCACATGACGACGCCCCAAAAGAGCATGGACGGCCTAGACGTGAACTCCAGGGCCGGCGACCTGAGCGGCGAAAAGCCCGTGGGTTTCGCCGACTATGACAATGTGCCCGAAGGGCACTTCTACGACCCGGACGCGGAGTACGAACCCGACCCCGAGTACGCGGCCACCCTCGCCCCCGACGCTGCCCGCCAGCGCCGGGAGCGGATCGGCCCGACCGGACGGCCGCTGCCGTACTTCCCGATCCCCGGTCCGCTGACCGGCCACGGTCCGGCGAAGATCATCGCGATGTGCAACCAGAAGGGCGGCGTGGGCAAGACCACGTCGACCATCAACCTGGGCGCCGCACTCGCCGAGTACGGGCGGCGAGTGCTGCTCGTCGACTTCGACCCGCAGGGCGCACTGTCCGTGGGCCTCGGCGTGAACCCGATGGAACTCGACCTGACCGTGTACAACCTGCTCATGGAGCGGGGCATGTCGGCCGACGAGGTGCTGCTCAAGACGGCGGTCCCCAACATGGACCTGCTGCCGAGCAACATCGACCTGTCCGCTGCCGAAGTGCAGCTGGTCAGTGAGGTCGCGCGCGAGTCGACCCTCCAGCGGGCGCTCAAGCCCCTGATGGCCGACTACGACTACATCGTGATCGACTGCCAGCCCTCGCTCGGTCTGCTGACCGTGAACGCCCTGACGGCGGCTCACAAGGTCATCGTCCCGCTGGAGTGCGAGTTCTTCGCACTGCGCGGCGTGGCGCTGCTCACCGAGACCATCGAGAAGGTGCAGGAGCGGCTGAACCCCGAGCTGGAGCTCGACGGCATCCTCGCCACGATGTACGACTCCCGTACGGTGCACAGCCGTGAGGTGCTGGCGCGCGTCGTCGAGGCCTTCGACGACCACGTCTACCACACGGTCATCGGCCGGACGGTGCGCTTCCCGGAGACCACGGTCGCCGGCGAGCCGATCACCACGTACGCCTCCAACTCCGTCGGGGCCGCCGCCTATCGCCAGCTGGCCAGGGAGGTGCTCGCCCGGTGTCACGCCGAGTGAGTCTGCCCGGAGCCGACGAACTGTTCCGTACGACCGGGGGGATGGCGCTCCAGTCGTCCTCGCCGAGGCGGGGCCCGGAGGAGTCGCCCGCCGGGGAGCACACGGCGGCGCCGGAGGGCGCGGCGGGAGAGGGCCGCAGCCGGGAGGCGGCGGCCGCTGCGGAGCCGGTGGTGGGCGCACCTCGGCGACCGCAGGAAGGTTCTGTCAGCCCGGAGCCCCGGCGGGGCAAGGGCCAGGGCCGCGGGGCGAACCGCCGGCCCAGCGGACGCGAGCGGCACGACGAGAAGATCACGGTCTACGTCTCCGCCGAGGAGCTCATGGACCTGGAGCATGCGCGGCTGGTGCTGCGCGGGGAGCACGGGCTCGCGGTCGACCGCGGGCGCATCGTCCGCGAGGCGGTGGCCGTGGTCCTGGCGGACCTGGAGTCCCGCGGTGACGCGAGCATCCTGGTCCGCAGACTCCGCGGCCGCTGACCGGCCGGGCGGCCGGGCGGGGCGGCGGCGTAGAGGCGTTGCGGAGCCGGTGGGTCTGAGGGCGTGGCCGAGCCTGGGGGCCGAGGCCTTGCTGGGCCGGTGGCCCGATTGCCACAGGGCGGTGATGCCGATGGCTCCGGCGGGCCGGTGCCGGTGGGATGCGGGGTGGTGCCCCGCAACCAGGCCCGCAGCCGCCCCTGCCCGCCGGGCCCGATGCCGGATGCGGCCTGCGGCCCGTCATCCCCACACCTCAAGACGCCCTCGCCGTCGTCCCGTCTGCCCTGCCCGCTGTGACCGTCGTATACAGCCCCTTCCCTTACCGGTGCCTGTCCCTCCCCCTCCACATCTCCCTCCCACGTGTTGTGACCGGTTCCCCAGCCGGTGTGGAGGGTCCGTGACCTGTCGTGGCCTGTGTCCCTGTCGGCGTGCAGGGTTCGTGATCTGTTGTGACGGATGCTGACGTCGGTCTGATGGGGCTTTGCGGCCGGTGGGCCCTCTCACTCGTCGTGACCGGTGCCCCAGTCAGCGTCAGGGCCCGTGACGGGCGGTCGGAAGGCGGGGAGGGCGGGCCGCTGGGCCTGCTTTGCGGGTATCGCCGCCCGGGATGTTTCCGCTCCCGGCTGCGGATCCCGCCTCGCAGCCCCGCCGCCCGGGACGTTTTCGCTTCCGGCTGCGGATCCCGCCCCGTTGTCCGTCGGGCGGGTCCCGGGGGTTCGGGGTGCGGGAAGCGTGGCAGCCTTGGGGCTGGCTCCGGCCGAACTGCCACCCCTTCCGCACCACCCTGGACCGTAATGCCCCTTCCCGCCGAACCCGGCCGCCCCGCCCGACGCAGCCTGGGCCGCGGACCGGGCACACAGGCCCCGCCCCCGGCCGGACCGGCGGACGGCCCCGACGGGCCGCCCGTACCGCCCGGCCGGGGAGAGCCTGCCGCGCCCCCTGAGGCCCCTGCGGCGCCCGTGGCGGCTGCGGCGCCCGCGGATGCCCCCGGGAGCGTCGGCGGGCCCGCTGAGGGCCCCGCGGGCGCCTCCGGGCCCGCTGAGGCCCCTGCTGGCGCCGACGGGGCCGTGGAGGCCTCCCGGGAGGCCGGTGGGGCCGGAGTGGGGGAGGCGGCGGCGGACGCCGCGCGCGGCGACGGGCGGTTCACCCTGCGGCTCGCCAACTTCGAAGGGCCCTTCGACCTCCTGCTCCAGCTGATCTCCCGGCACAAGCTCGACGTCACCGAGGTCGCCCTCTCCAAGGTCACCGACGAGTTCATGGCGCACATCCGCGCCATGGGCCCCGACTGGGACCTCGACCAGACCACCGAGTTCCTCGTGGTCGCCGCCACCCTGCTCGACCTCAAGGCCGCCCGCCTGCTGCCCGCCGCCGAGGTCGAGGACGAGGCCGACCTCGCCCTCCTCGAAGCCCGTGACCTGCTCTTCGCCCGCCTGCTGCAGTACCGCGCGTACAAACGCATCGCCGAGATCTTCGAGCAGCGCGCCGAGAGCGAGGGCCGCCGCCGCCCCCGCACCGTCGGCCTTGAGGACCACCACGCCGAGCTCCTCCCCGAAGTGGTCATCGGCATCGGCGCCGAAGGGTTCGCCCGGCTCGCGGTCAAGGCCATGCAGCCCAAGGCCGAGCCCCAGGTCTACGTCGACCACATCCATGCCCCGCTCGTCAGCGTGCGGGAGCAGGCCGCCGTGGTGGTCGCGCTGCTCAAGGCACGCGGCGAGGCCACCTTCCAGGAGCTCACCGAGGACACCGACGACACGCTCACCGTCGTCGCCCGCTTCCTGGCCCTTCTGGAGCTCTACCGGGAGAAGGCGGTGGTCCTCGACCAGGAGGAGGCCCTGCGGACGCTCACCGTCCGCTGGAGCGGCGGCGACGGCGACGGAATGCCGAAGGTGACCGACGAGTTCGATCAGATCGTGGAGGCCAAGGAATGAGCGACGTGGCAGCGGCGGCGCTGAAGCCCGCCCTGGAGGCCGTTCTCATGGTCGTGGACGAGCCCGCGACCGAGGCGCACCTCGCGAAGGTGCTGGAGCGGACCCCGCGCGAGGTCGCGGACGCCCTGCGCGAGCTGGCCGACGAGTACACCGTCCAGGGCCGGGGCTTCGAGCTGCGCCTCGTCGCCGGCGGCTGGCGTTTCTACACCCGGGCGGAGTACTCCGACGCCGTCGAGCGCTTCGTACTGGACGGCCGGCAGGCCCGGCTCACCCAGGCCGCGCTGGAGACCCTGGCGGTGGTCGCGTACCGCCAGCCGGTGAGCCGGGCACGGGTCTCGGCGGTGCGCGGAGTGAACTGCGACGGGGTCATGCGGACCCTGCTCCAGCGCGGTCTGGTGGCCGAGGCGGGCACGGAACCCGAAACAGGTGCGATCCTGTACAGGACGACGAACTACTTTCTGGAGCGGATGGGCCTGCGCGGCCTGGACGAGCTCCCGGAGCTCGCGCCCTTCCTCCCCGAGGCGGACGCGATCGAAGCCGAGACGCAAGAGGGTGTTCCGTCGTTCGATCCGGATGCACCGGATACCGACGAAGACGACAAGACGACGGAACTTTGATGCGAAGCAGCGGCAACGGCAACGGTGGCGGCAACAGGAACAGCGGCGGCGGTGGCGGGCGCGGTGACTCCCGCGGCGGCTCCTCCTCCGGCGGCGGTGGCTACCGCGGTGGCAGCTCCTCCGGCGGGGGCGGCCACCGGGGCGGCTCCTCCTCCGGCGGTGGCTACCGGGGCGGGAGCTCCGGTGGCGGCTACGGCGGCGGCTCCGGCGCAGGCGCCCCGCGCGACCGGGACCGCGACCGTGACCAGGGGCCGAAGCGTCCCCGCAACCCCCGCCCCGAGGAGCGCCGCTACGACGTCGGCCCCGAGGGCGAGCGCAGCCGCGGCGGTGCCCGGGGCGACGCGGCGCGCGGCGGTGCCAAGGGCGGCCCCCGTACCTCCAAGACCCCCGGCATCGGCGGGGCCGGCGGCCCGCGCCGGGGCCCCGGCAGCCGCAGCGGCCAGTCCCGCCCCCGCGAGCTGGACGCGCGGATCGAGGAGCGCGTGCGCGACCGGTACGCCGACAAGCCCGTGATCAAGACCCCGAAGACCTTCCCGGGCGCCGAGCAGGAGGGCGAGCGCCTGCAGAAGGTCCTCGCCCGGGCCGGCATGGGCTCGCGCCGCGCGTGCGAGGAGCTCATCGAGCAGGCCCGCGTCGAGGTCAACGGCGAGATCGTGCTGGAGCAGGGCAAGCGCGTCCAGCCGAAGGACGAGATCAAGGTGGACGGCCTGACCGTCGCCACCCAGTCGTACCTGTTTTTCGCGCTGAACAAGCCGGCCGGCGTCGTCTCCACCATGGAGGACCCGGACGGCCGCCAGTGCCTGGGCGACTACGTCACCAACCGTGAGACCCGTCTCTTCCACGTCGGCCGGCTCGACACCGAGACCGAGGGCATCATCCTGCTCACCAACCACGGTGAGCTGGCCCACCGCCTGACGCACCCGAAGTACGGCGTCAAGAAGACGTACGTGGCCGCCATCACCGGCTCGCTGCCGCGCGACATCGGCAAGCGGCTCAAGGACGGCATCGAGCTGGAGGACGGCTGGGCCCGCGCCGACAACTTCCGGGTCATCGACCAGGTCGGCAAGAACTACATGGTCGAGGTGACCCTGCACGAGGGCCGCAAGCACATCGTCCGCCGCATGCTCGCCGAGGCCGGCTTCCCGGTCGACAAGCTCGTGCGGACCTCCTTCGGCCCGATCGAGCTGGGCGACCAGAAGTCGGGCTGGCTGCGCCGCCTGACGAACACCGAGGTCGGCATGCTCATGCGCGAGGTCGGTCTGTAGCCGCTCGCCCGACAGCCGGGAAAAGCCCGCAGTGCCCACGTGGCGCTGCGGGCTTTTCGGTTGCCGGCCACCCGCCCCTCTGTTTATAGTCAGCATGACTATTAAAGACGAGAGGGGTCGGCCGCCATGAGCTGGACCGAAATACTGGGGTTCGCCACCGGAGCCCTGTGCGTCTGGCTCGTCGCCCGGCAGCACGTCGCCAACTGGCCCATCGGCATCGCCAACAACGTCTTCTTCATCGTGCTCTTCGCCCAGTCCGGCCTGTACGCCGACGCCGGGCTCCAGATCGTCTTCATCGCCCTCGCCGCGTACGGCTGGTGGTCCTGGACCCACGGGGGTGGACCAGGCTCCGCCGAGGCCCTGCCGGTGCGCCGCACCACGCGCACCGAATGGGCCGCGCTGGCCGCGGCGGGGACGGTGGGGGTGCTCGGGCTCACCCTCCTGCTCGGCCGGGTCACGGATTCCACCGTCCCGTTCTGGGACGCACTGACCACCGGGCTCTCGCTCACGGCCACGTACGGCCAGTGCCGCAAGCTCGTCGAATCGTGGTGGCTGTGGATCGCCGCCGACCTCGTCTACATCCCGCTCTACGCCTACAAGGGCCTGTACCTGACCTCGGCCCTGTACGCCGGCTTCCTCGCGCTCTGCGTGGTCGGGCTGCTCGGCTGGCGCCGTACGCTGCCGGCCCTCGGCGACAGCGGAGCCCGCGGCACGGCGGAGGCGACGGCATGAGTGGCACGAGGCGCTACGCCCACGGCCTGGTGCTCGGCAAGTTCTACCCGCCGCACGCCGGACACCACCACCTCGTGCGCACCGCCGAGGAGCGGTGCGAGCGGCTGACCGTGCTCGTGTGCGCGGCCTCGGTGGAGTCGGTGCCGCTCGCCGACCGGGTGGCGTGGATGCGCGAGGCGCACCCGGGGGCCGAGGTCGTCGGCGCCGTCGACGACATCCCGGTCGACCTGCACGACCCGGCGATCTGGGAGGCCCACATGGCGGTCTTCCGGGCCGCGGTCCCCGGCCGTGTGGACGCCGTCTTCACCTCCGAGGAGTACGGCACGGAGCTCGCCCGGCGGTTCGGGGCCGAGGAGGTCTGCGTGGACCCGGGCCGGACCCGCTTCCCCGTCTCCGGCACGGCCGTACGGGCGGACCCGGTCGGGAACTGGGAGTTCCTGGGGCCGGCCGTACGGGCCGCCCTGACCCGGCGGATCGTCGTACTCGGCGCCGAGTCCACGGGCACGACCACGCTCTCGCAGGCGCTGGCAGCCCACTACCGGGCGCGCGGCGGGGTCTGGGCCGGGACGGGCTGGGTCGCGGAGTACGGGCGCACGTACAGCGAGGAGAAACTCGCGGCGGCGCAGGCGGCGAACCCCTCCGCCACCTGGGAGGACGTGTCCTTCAGCTCGGAGGAGTTCCCGCTCATCGCCCGTCTGCAGGACGCGGAGGAGGAGCGGGCGGCGCGCGCCGGATCCCCGGTGCTGTTCTGCGACACCGACTCCTTCGCGACCGGCATCTGGCACGAGCGGTACATGGGCGGTCGCAGCGAGGAAGTCGAGAAGACCGCCGGCCTGACGCACCGGGACCTGTACCTCCTCACGGACCACGCGGACGTGCCGTTCGAGGACGACGGCCTGCGCGACGGACCGCACCTGAGGCCCTGGATGACGGACCGCTTCCACGAGGAACTCACGCGCACGGGCAGGCGTTTCCTGACCGTGCGCGGGGACCGGGAGACCAGGCTGAAGACGGCGGTCGCGGCGGTCGACGAGCTGCTGGCCGAAGGCCGGCACTTCGCGGACCCCCTCCCGGAGAACCGATGAAGGGGTACGACCCGCACGCCTTCGAACCCTTCGCGGTGACGGTCGACCTCGCGGTGTTCACCGTCCGCGGCGGGGCGCTGCACGTCCTGCTGATCCGGCGCGGCCAGGACCCGTACGCGGGAGCCTGGGCGCTGCCCGGCGGCTTCCTGCTGCCCAGGGAATCCGCCGAGACCGCGGCCCGCCGGGAACTCGCCGAGGAGACCGGCCTGCCGGAGGCGGTCGTCGCCGCGCTCCACCTGGAGCAGCTGCGCACGTACAGCGAACCGGACCGCGATCCCCGGATGCGGGTCGTCTCGGTGGCCTTCACCGCCCTGGTCCCCGACATGCCGGAACCGGCGGCGGACGGCGGCGGCGACGCGGACCGGGCGCGCTGGATGCCGGTGGGGGAGGCCGGGCCGCTGGCCTTCGACCACGCGCTGATCCTGTCCGACGCGCGCTCCCGCATCGGTGCAAAACTCGAATACACCTGCCTGGCCACGGGGTTCTGCCCGACCGAATTCACCCTCGGGGAACTCCAGTCCGTCTACGAGACCGTCTGGGGCACCGCCCTGGACCGCCCCAACTTCCGCCGCAAGGTCCTGGCCACGCCCGGCTTCGTCGAAGCCGTGCCGGGAGCGGCCCGCCTGACCGGAGGCCGCGGCAAACCGGCCGCCCTGTACCGGGCGGGCCCGGCGACCGCCCTGCACCCCCCGCTGCTCCGCCCCACGGAAGGACACCCGAAATGACCCTGAACAAGCGGGCAGCGACGGGAGCCCTCCTCGGCCTCGCCCTCGGCGACGCCCTGGGCTTCCCGACGGAGTTCAACGACGTCCCGTCGATCCTGGCGAAGACGGGCCCGTGGCGCTCCATGCCCCTGCCCCGCCCGGCGATCGTCACGGACGACACCCAGATGACCCTGGCCCTGGCCCGCGGCATACGGACGGCGACGGAGTACAGCCCGGAGAGCCTCGCGTACGCGACCCGGGAGGAGTTCGTCGACTGGTACCACTCCCCGGAGAACAACAGAGCGCCCGGCAACACCTGCCTGCGAGCGTGCAGCCTGCTGGACGACCCGTCCCGGGACTGGCGGGACGCGAGCCAGATCGGCTCGAAGGGCTGCGGGGCGAACATGCGGGTGGCCCCGGTGGGCCTGGTCCCCGGCTGGACGGAGGAGGAACGCGCCGGCGCGGCCCAGCTCCAGTCGGCCCTGACCCACGGCCACCCGACGGCGCTCGCGGCCTCCGACCTGACGGCGCGGGCGGTCCACCTCCTGGCCCAGGGCACCGAGGTCACGGGCCTGGTCGGACAGCTCCGCTCGTACGCCCTGCACCACCGCACCCACTACCACGAGCGCTGGCTGGGCGACCTCTGGATGCGCACGGCCTCGGACGCCTCCCCGGAGTCCTTCATCGCCCGCGGCTGGGACGACTGCCTCGCGGTCCTGGACCGCTTGACGGCGGCCCTTCGCACCCCCTCCCCGGAGACGGACCCCTGCCTCACCACGGGCGACGGCTGGATCGCGGAGGAGGCCCTGGCGACGGCCCTCCAGTGCTTCCTGCTCTTCCCGGAGGACCCGCTGACGGCCCTGCGCCGCGCGGCCTGCACGAAGGGCGACTCCGACTCCATCGCCTGCCTGGCCGGCGCCTTCGCCGGAGCCCACCTCGGCGCGGACATCTGGCCCCGCGACTGGGAAGGCCGCATCGAATACCGCGAGGACCTCCTCACCTTCGGCACCCTCTGGGATGCCTGACGGATGCCGGACAAGCGACCGCCTCCGTGCCGGACCGCCGTTCGGTGGTCCTACGCGTGTGCGCTCGACCGGCGGGTGCGGATCAGGAAGTCCTCGATGCGGGCGCGGTCGGGTTCGGCGGCGAGCGGGGTCGTGGACAGGGCGGCGTCGCATTCCTCGGCCAGGCGGGCCATCCAGGCGTCGGTCTCGGGCCAGGTCAGCTCGCCGTGTTTCACCGCCAGCAGGCGGTCGCGGTGTTCGGTGGCGTCGATGGTCAGGCGGCCCGTGCGGAGCATGTCGCGGCAGGACAGCATCAGCCGCAACAGGTGCATGGCGGGCTTCCAGCGCGGGGTGCCCCGGGTGCGGATGCCCGACGTGAGCCTGTGGTGCTGGGCGGCCGCGTAGCGGGTGAAGCTGGCGTGGACCCGGCGGGAGAGGAAGGCGCCGCGCAGGGAGAGGAGCTCCTCGCCCACCGGGGTGAGCCGTTCCACGAGGGGGGAGTGCAGGCACTCCAGGACGTTCGGGTTGGCGCGCAGGGCGAGTTCGCAGAGGCGCTCCAGCTCCCAGGAGAACTCCTCCTCCCGCGGGCCCTCCACGTGCGTCGGCGGCTTCTCGAAGCGCCAGAACAGCTGAGTCGGGGCCAGGTAGACACCACGCCGGTCGGTGTCGCTCGCCTCCGTCGCCAGACCGAAGGCCCGGGAGCCCATGACGCACGCGTACACCGTGTGGTCGCGCACCAAGGTGAGGTTCAGGGATTCCGCGGGCGTCGTCGGCTCGTTCATCCGGCGAGGGTAGGCGGGCGCGGCTCCGCTACGCGAGCGAGATATCCCCGTCCGGGGCCACCGTGATCTTCTTCTCCGCCAGGGGGCGGGTGGCCGGGCCGTGGGCCACCGCGCCGTCCGCGATCTGGTACTTGCTGCCGTGGCAGGGGCAGTCGATGGTGCCGTTCTCCACCTTGTTCACGATGCAGCCCTGGTGGGTGCACACCGCCGTGAAGCAGCGGAAGGACCCGGCCGTGGGCTGGGTGACCACCAGCTTCTCGTCCTTGAGGACGGTGCCGCCGCCGACCGGTACAGCCGAGGACTTCAGCAGGGCCTTGCCCGTCCCCGTCCCCGTACCGGACGAGGACGAGGCGGACGGTGTGGCCGCCGCTTCGGGGGACTGGGCCGCCTGCGGGTTGGAGGCGCTGCCGGACCCGCTCTTCGGCTTCTTCTCCTCACCGCCGCACGCGGTCAGCGTGCCGCCGGCCAGGGCGACGGCGGCGCCTGCCGCCAGTACCGTGCGACGGGCGGTCGGCGTGGGGTCGCTCATGGGTTGCTCCTCGATCGGGTCCGGGAGGGGGTGGCGAGGAGCATCCTGGCGTGTCCCGGGCCACAGGAGAAGCCCCCGCGCCGCCGGTCTCAGGCGCCCTGCTCCCACGGGGCCAGTTCCGCCGGGCCGCCCGGCGCACGGACGACCTCCCAGACGCGGACCACGGCCGCCCGGTCCAACGGGCCGTGGACGTGCGGGTAGCGGCCGCCCGACTCGCCCTCGCGGCTGACCTCCGAGGTCAGGGCCCGTTCGTCGAGCTCTACGGCCAGCAGGGGACCCGGTACGTCGCGGTAGTGCGCGTCCGCGATCGCGAGCACCGTCGGACGGTCCGCCGAACAGTGCACGAACCCCTCCGAGTCGAGCGAGGCGGGCGCGTACGGAAGCTCGGGCGCGGCGGTCCAGTCGGTGAGCGGCACGATGTGGAAGATCATGCGGACGGTTCTACCGCAGCCGCCGCCGGGTTCCCGCACCAAGTGGCCCTTTGCGGCGAATCGGGTGACGTGGTCGGCGCCTCGGAGCCGGGCGCGACGCCGTCCCGAGGGGCGGGCCGCCGGGCCCTCGTGCCGCACCGGCTGGCTACCCTGGCCGTGACTTGCCGTTACGCACCCCTGGAGCGCCCCGTGAGAACCGCCGTCGTCATCGGAACCGGACTGATCGGCACCTCCGCGGCGCTCGCCCTGTCCGCCCGCGGGATCACCGTGCACCTCGCCGACCACGATCCCGCCCAGGCCCGAACGGCTGCCGCACTCGGCGCCGGCACCGACGAGGCCCCGGCCGGGCAGGTCGACCTCGCGGTCGTCGCCGTGCCGCCGGCCCACGTGGCCGCGACCCTCGCCGACGTCATCGGCCGCGACCTCGCCCGGGCGTACGTCGACGTCGCGAGCGTCAAGGGCGGGCCGCGGCGGGAGCTGGCCGCGCTCGGCGTCGACCTCACCGCGTACATCGGTACGCACCCCATGGCCGGCAAGGAGCAGTCCGGGCCGCTCGCGGCCACCGCGGACCTCTTCGAGGGCCGCCCGTGGGTGCTGACCCCGTCCCGGGACACCGACCACGAGGTGCTCAACCTGGCGCTGGAGCTGGTGGCCCTCTGCAAGGCCGTGCCCGTCGTCATGGACGCCGACGCGCACGACCGGGCGGTCGCCCTGGTCTCGCACACCCCGCAGCTCGTGTCCAGCATGGTCGCGGCCCGCCTGGAGGATGCGGACGACTCCGCGGTACGGCTGTGCGGGCAGGGGATCCGGGACGTGACGCGGATCGCCGCCTCCGACCCCCGCATGTGGGTGGAGATCCTCTCCGCGAACCCGGGCCCCGTCGCCGACGTCCTCGCAGGCATCGCCGCCGACCTGGAGGCCACGGTCGAGGCCCTGCGGGGGCTGCAGTCCGGCGACGTGGACAAGCGGCGCGGGGGAGCGGCCGGCCTGGAGGACGTCCTGCGGCGCGGCAACGCGGGCCGCGACCGGGTGCCGGGCAAGCACGGCTCGGCGCCGGTGGCGTACGAGACCGTCGCCGTCCTCATCAGCGACCAGCCGGGGGAGCTGGCGCGCATCTTCGCCGATGCCGGACGGGCCGGCGTGAACATCGAGGACGTACGCATCGAGCACGCGACGGGCCAGCAGGCGGGCCTGGTCCAGCTGATGGTGGACCCCCGCTCGGCGGCGGCGCTCACGGACCGCCTGCGCGACAGCGGCTGGGCCCTGCGCCAGCCGTAGCGGTGCCGCGAGGCGGTCCGGCGGGGCGGTGGCGGTGCCGGTGGGGATCTTCGCGTCCCCGCGTCCGTGGCTCCCGCCCCTCCGGCCGCGGCCCCGCCCCCGTCCCCGTCCCCGCCCGCGGGGTCGGGGACGGGTCCGGGGCCGGTAACCTTAAAGAGGGGCGCTTTGGCGCGCCCGGACACGTACGCGCAACCAGGAAGGTGCCCGCACCGTGGAAACCGCAGCTCCGTCCGCCGTGATCGTCGCCATCGACGGTCCCTCCGGCACGGGCAAGTCCAGTACCTCCAAGGCCGTGGCCGCCAAGCTCGGGCTGCGCTACCTGGACACCGGTGCCCAGTACCGGGCCATCACCTGGTGGATGATCACCAACGGGATCGACACCGACGACCCGCACGCGATCGCCGTCGCCGCCGGCAAGCCCGGCATCGTCTCCGGTACGGACCCGGCCGCCCCGACCATCACGGTCGACGGGCTCGACGCCTCCGGCCCGATCCGCACGCAGGAGGTCACCTCCAAGGTCAGCGCCGTCAGCGCCGTCCCCGAGGTGCGCACCCTGATCACCGAGCTCCAGCGCAGCATCGCCGCCGCGGCAGAGGGCGGGATCGTCGTCGAGGGCCGGGACATCGGCACCACCGTCCTGCCCGACGCCGACGTCAAGATCTTCCTGACCGCCTCCGCCGAGGCCCGTGCCGCGCGCCGCAACGGTGAGCTGCGGGGCAAGGAGGCCACGGACCTCACGGCCACCAAGGAAGCCCTGATCAAGCGCGACGCCGCCGACTCGGGCCGCAAGACCTCGCCCCTGGCCAAGGCCGACGACGCCGTCGAGGTCGACACCACCGAGCTCACGCTCGACCAGGTGATCGAGTGCGTCGTGACCCTGGTGGAAGAGAAGCGGGCGGGGCGCAAGTGAGCGGAACGCCCTCCCTCAAGGGTGCGGCGCTCGGCCGGCGGATCGGCATAGGCCTCATGTACGGGCTGTGGAAGCCGCGCGTACTGGGCGCCTGGCGTGTGCCCGCCTCGGGCCCTGTCATCCTTGCCGTGAATCACGCGCACAACATCGACGGGCCCATGGTCATGGGCACCGCCCCGCGGCCGCTGCACTTCCTCATCAAGAAGGAGGCGTACATCGGCCCGCTCGGCCCGTTCCTGGAAGGGATCGGCCAGGTCAAGGTCGACCGTACCGGCACGGACCGGGGCGCGATCACGAAGGCGCTCGCGGTGCTGGAGAACGGCGGGGCCCTGGGGATCTTCCCCGAGGGGACCCGCGGCGAGGGCGACTTCGCCTCGCTGCGCGCCGGGCTCGCGTACTTCGCGGTCCGCAGCGGCGCGCCCGTCGTGCCCGTGGCCGTGCTGGGCAGCACCGAGCGCCAAGGACGGCTGGTCCGCGGACTGCCGCCGTTCAAGAGCCGGGTCGACGTCGTCTTCGGCTCCGCCTTCGACGCGGGCGACGGCACCGGCCGCCGCACCCGCACGGCCCTGGACGAGGCCACCGTACGCATCCAGAGCAGGCTGACCGCCCACCTGGCCGACGCCAAGCGCCTCACCGGGCGCTGAGCGAGACTTGACCTAGTAGTGGAACCGCGCTGCGCGGGCACCACCGATCACCACGAACGACGAGGAACGGACTTCATGAACGACCAGCACGACCACGGAGCGCTTGGCGATGCCGAGTACGCGGAGTTCATGGAGCTCGCCGCGGAGGAAGGCTTCGACGTAGAGGACGTCGAGGGCGCGATCGCGGAGGCCGGCCACGGGCCGCTGCCCGTGCTCGCCGTCGTCGGCCGCCCCAACGTCGGCAAGTCGACCCTGGTGAACCGCATCATCGGCCGCCGTGAGGCGGTCGTCGAGGACAAGCCCGGTGTCACCCGCGACCGCGTCACGTACGAGGCCGAGTGGGCCGGCCGCCGGTTCAAGGTCGTCGACACCGGCGGCTGGGAGCAGGACGTCCTCGGCATCGACGCCTCCGTCGCCGCCCAGGCCGAGTACGCCATCGAGACCGCCGACGCGGTCGTTTTCGTCGTCGACGCCAAGGTCGGCGCCACCGACACCGACGAGGCCGTCGTCAAGCTGCTGCGCCGGGCCGGCAAGCCCGTCGTCCTGTGTGCGAACAAGGTCGACGGCCAGAGCGGCGAGTCCGACGCGGCCGCCCTGTGGTCCCTGGGCCTCGGCCAGCCGCACCCGGTCTCCTCGCTGCACGGCCGCGGTACGGGCGACATGCTCGACGCCGTCCTGGAGGCGCTGCCCGAGGCGCCCGAGCAGACCTTCGGCGGCACCCCGGTGGGCGGCCCCCGTCGCATCGCGCTCATCGGACGCCCGAACGTCGGCAAGTCCTCGCTGCTCAACAAGGTCGCGAAGGAGGAGCGGGTCGTCGTCAACGAACTGGCCGGCACCACCCGTGACCCGGTCGACGAGCTGATCGAACTCGGCGGCGTCACGTGGAAGTTCGTGGACACCGCGGGCATCCGCAAGAAGGTGCACCTCCAGCAGGGCGCCGACTACTACGCCTCCCTGCGCACGGCCGCGGCCGTCGAGAAGGCGGAGGTCGCGGTCATCCTGATCGACACCACCGAGACGATCAGCGTCCAGGACCAGCGCATCATCACCATGGCCGTCGAGGCCGGGCGCGCGATCGTGATCGCGTACAACAAGTGGGACGAGCTCGACGAGGAGCGCCGCTACTACCTTGAGCGCGAGATCGAGACCGAGATGCAGCAGGTCTCCTGGGCGCCCCGGGTGAACGTCTCGGCGCTCACCGGCCGCCACATGGAGAAGCTGGTCCCGGCGATCGAGACGGCCCTCGCGGGCTGGGAGACGCGCGTTCCCACCGGCCGGCTGAACGCCTTCCTCGGCGAGGTCGTCGCGGCCCACCCGCACCCGATCCGCGGCGGCAAGCAGCCCCGCATCCTGTTCGGCACCCAGGCGGGGAGCAAGCCGCCCCGGTTCGTCCTCTTCGCCTCCGGCTTCCTGGAGCACGGCTACCGGCGCTTCATCGAGCGTCGCCTGCGCGAGGAGTTCGGCTTCGAGGGCACCCCGCTCCACATCTCCGTGCGGGTGCGCGAGAAGCGCGGCGCCCAGTACAAGAAGAAGAAGTAGCAGCGGCGGTGTTCCGGGGTCAGTAGCCCCGGCGCGGAGCGGGCGGCAGGGCCGCCGGGGTGTGGTGCATCCCGGTCTGGTGCTGCCGCCCGCCGGCGTATGCGGCGCCGGGGCCCGCGCCGGATCCGCCGTTGTCGGACACGGATCCGGCATACGCGTACGAGGGCTGCGGCGCCGGGGCGTACGCGGCCGGCCACGGGTCCGTCTGCCACGCGGAGCCGTTCCAGCCGCTCCCGTACGAGCCGCTTCCGTACGGCGAGCCGCCCCCGCCGGCGTCGCCGCCGTACGCCGGGCCCCCGCCCGTGTACAGGCCGCCGTACGAGAACGCCGTGAATCCGTGGTCCTCCTCGCCCGTGCGGTCACCCGGCAGGGCCCGGAAGGCCCGCAGATACTCCGAGTACAGCGTGTCGTAGATGGGGGTGTGCGAGACGGCGGCCGGAGCGCTCTCCAGTTCCCTTGCGGGGCGCATCGGGGAGACGGTGCTCACGTGGGCAGGGGCGCGGGAGGGGTCGTATGAATGCACGTAACAGCCAACGAACCCGGGGCCCTGCGGATGCGGGCGACGGGCAGAAAACGCAGATCGCCGATGGGGTTACCCCCACCAACGCACGGCTGCGCCGCCCCTGGTGAGGGGCGGCGCAGCCGTTCCGGGATCCTCTGCCGGCGTCAGGCGCCGGAGGTGCCCGCCAGCGGCATCGAGGCCGCCACGAGCTTTCCGCCGGCGGCGGCCTTGTCCAGCGCGTCGCGGAGCAGGTCCTCGCGGGGCTGCTGGCCGATGGAGCCTGCCGGGGCCGCGTAGACGAGGACGCGCTGCGTCTTGTTGACGGCGGCCCGCCAGCCGTCGGTGACCGACAGCGCCTGGTGCGCCTGCCACCAGGCGACCTGGCCGCCGCCCTCGGTGCCGGGCTGGAGCACGGCGTGCAGCTGGCCCGCGGCGAGCAGCACCGACCACCCGGCGAGCGGGGAGGGCAGTTCGGAGGTGTCGGTGACCGGGATGAACCCCTGCTCGATGAGGAGCGGCAGGAAGTCGTCGCCGGGGCCGGTGGTACCGGGGCGGGCGATCGGCGCGGTCGGCTCGACCACGAGGGCGGGGTGCAGCTCACCGCCGATCAGGATCAGGCCGCTGGTGATGCCGAGGACGGCCTGGCCGCCGGGTACGTTCTGCGGTGCGGCCTCGGCGGATCCGCCGGAGGCCGGTGCGGGGCTGTCGCCGGTGATGCTGCGGACCGCGCCCTGCAGCTGCTCCTCGGAGACGGTGACCACCTGCGAGGGGATGCAGCCGGCGTGGGCGAAGGCGAGGACGGCCGTCTCCTCGCCGACGAACAGCACCGTGCTGGTGCGGTCGGTCTCGGGGTCCCCGGGGGTGCGGCAGGAGGTGCAGTCGTAGCTGCGCGGGGCGTCGTCGCCGGTGAGCAGCCTCTCGGCTTCTTCGTCACCGATCTCGGCACGTACCTCATCACTGACGTCGAGCATGCGGGGCACGGGCTGGCTCCTCGGACTAGGCGAAACGGGGGCCGGGTGGATCCCGGCACGCCGGGCTCAACGGCGGAGCGGCTGCCGGGGTCACGCCGTTGGAGGGAACGGATTCGAACCAGGCCCCCGGAGGGGTGAACGTTCGGACCGGGGCTTTGTTTTCGTGCCAACTGTTTTTTGGATGTGTGCAGTTGGTGCGCGAACCTGGCCGTTTTCGGAGGGGCGGTGGTTTCGGCCGAACGGGTGGGGTGCGGGGCGGGCCGCGTGGCGGGCCTGGCGGGCGCCGCGGAGCTGCGTAGCGTGACGCGGTGCCCGACCTCCGGATCCGGCGGGCCGCCTCGGCGGCCGCTGCCGCTGCCGCGCTGGCTCTCGTCCTCGTACTCCCGACGGGGGCCGGCGCGGCCCCGCCGCCCCCCGCGCCCGGGCCCGCGGGGGCGGCCCGGCCCGGCTCGCCCGGGATCATCGGGACCGGGCCGGGGGACTGCGGGCCGGGCGGGGAGTGGCCCTGGGACTGCGTGGCCGACTGCGAGAGCAGCGGCCGCTGGGCGGTCAACACCGGCAACGGCTTCTACGGGGGCCTGCAGTTCGGGCAGCCGACCTGGGAGGACCACGGCGGGCTGGTGTTCGCGGCGCGGGCCGATCTGGCAAGCCGGGAGCAGCAGATCCGGGTGGCGGAGGACGTGCTGGGGTCCCAGGGGTGGGACGCCTGGCCGGTGTGCTCGAAGCGGTACGGGCTGGCGGGGCGGATGCACGTGGTCCGGGCCGGGGACTCGCTGGACGGGATCGCCCGGCGGTACCGGGTGAAGGGCGGCTGGCAGTCGCTGTACGAGGCGAACCGGGCGGTGATCGGTCCGGAGCCGCAGAGGCTCGTGGTCGGCACGCTGCTGGCCCTGCCGCCCGTGCCCCCACCGGAGGTCTCCCCGAAGCCGGGCCGCCCGACCCCGGTCCCGACCCCGGCCGCGGTCCCGGTCCCGGTCCCGACTCCGGTTTCCCCGGTCCAGGTCCCGGCCCCGGCTCCCGCCCCGGTTCCGGCTCCGTCGTCCTCCCCGGTCCCGGTGGCTCCGGTGGCGGTTCCCGTTCCCTGACGGGGTCCGGCCTGTACGTCCGTGCGGGGCCGGGGCACCGCGGCGATTCGAAAGGCGGGCGGGGTACCGGCAGACTGCTCGGCATGCTGGAGACCTCCGCACGACTACTGCGCCTGCTGTCCCTGTTGCAGGCCCACCGCGAATGGACCGGGGCCGATCTCGCGGAGCGCCTCGGTGTGACCCCGCGGACGGTGCGGCGCGACGTGGACCGGCTCCGCGAGCTCGGCTACCCGGTGAACGCCAGCCCCGGGACCGGCGGCGGTTACCAGCTGGGCGCCGGGGCCGAGCTGCCGCCGCTGCTGCTCGACGACGACGAGGCGGTCGCCGTCGCCGTGGGCCTGCGGACGGCCGCGGGGAACGGTGTCGAGGGGATCGGGGAGGCCTCCGTACGGGCGCTCGCCAAGCTGGAGCAGGTGCTGCCGGGGCGGCTGCGGCGACGGGTGTCGGCGCTCAACGAGTTCACCGTGCCGATGCTGCGCGGGCCGGAGCGGGCCACCGTGGACGCCTCCGTGCTGACCGACCTCGCCGCCGCGTGCCGGGACAGCGAGCGGCTGCGCTTCGGGTACCGGGACCACGAGGGCAACGTCAGCCGCCGCGTGGTGGAGCCGCACCGGCTGGTGTGCACCGAGCGGCGCTGGTACCTGGTCGCCTGGGATCTGGACCGGGAGGACTGGCGGACCTTCCGCGCCGACCGGATCGAGCCCAGACCGCCGCACGGGCCGCGCTTCATCCCGCGTCCGGCGCCCGCCGAGGACCTCGCCGCGTACGTGTCGCGCGGCGTGGCGCAGGCCGCGTACGCGGCCAGGGCGGTGCTGCGGCTGAAGATGCCGGCGGAGGCGGCGGCCCGGATCGTGGGGCCGAGCGACGGGGCGCTGGAGCCCGTCGACGCCGGGAGCTGCCTGCTGCGCACAGGGGCCGTGAACCTTGACGTACTGGTCATTCACGTCATGCTGCTCGGCTGTGAGTTCGAGGTGCTGGAGCCGCCGGAGCTGACGGACCGGATCAGAGCGGCCCGGGACCTTCTGGGGCGGGCTGTGGAGAAGACGTAAGGAAACCGAGGGGGTTCAGCCGGCCGCACCGGGTGGAGCAGGGCAATCCCCGGGGGAATTCCGGGCGTCTCGGACGGAATGCGAAACAGGATGTGGGACGGGCTGGTCGCGGGCCGGAAAAAGAATCGCGCGCGGACACTCCCACGGCGGTTCGGAAGAAGCCGGCCCCGTCAAAAAACTGTCGACATTCCGTGACACAAGCGTGACCCGGTACGGACGAACCTCCGGGCGTCGCGCTGACGTTACGTTCGTGTGCACGAGCGGAACCACCGGAATGGCCGAGGCGGGCCGGGTCATGACCCGGCCCGCCTCGGTGGTGCGGGTGAGGTGGTGCGTACCGCCCCGCGGTGTCCGTATGGGTGACTCAGCCGCCGGTGGCCGGACGGGCCGCGGCCCGTCCCGCGGTGGCGGGCCGCTCGGTGTGGGCCGGGCGGCGGCTGCCGGCCGGTGTGACCGGGGTCCGCTCGGACCGGATCAGGTGCGGCCGGCCGGCGATGTGCGCGGCGGGCCGGGGCGCCGGGGCGTGCCCCGGCCCGGCGGCCACCTGCACGGAGGCCGGGACGGGCACGGCGGCGGGCTCCGGCGGACCGGCGGCCTCGGTGTCGAGCCGGAGCTGCCACTTGCCGCCCGCGGAGAGCAGCGGGGTGAGGGCGGCGGCGACCGGTGCGGGCACGCTTCCGGTCTCCAGCCGGCGGCGCAGCCGCTCGCGCAGCGCGAAGACCCGGGCCTCGGCCCCGGCGATCAGCGGCTCGAACCAGGGCAGCGCCAGCATGATCAGCAGACCTGCGGACCAGCCGAGCAGTACGTCGCTGACCCAGTGGGTGCCGAGGTACACGGTGGTGGCGCCGACGCTCAGCGAGACGACGGCGGACATCACGGACAGCACCCGCCGGGTGACCGTGGTGGAGGCCAGGTACGCCAGAATCCCCCAGGTCACAACGGCGTTGGCGGTGTGGCCGGAAGGAAATATATCGCCGCCGGCGAAGAGTTCGGCGGAGCCGATCTGCGTGGCGTAGTGCGGGCCGAGCCGGCCGAGGCCGAGCTTGACGGCACCGACGGTGATGTTGAGCAGGAGCAGTGCCACGCCCAGGGTGATCAGCGGGCGGAGGGTGTGCTGCCGCCAGGAGCGCCAGCCGAGCCATGCGGCGACCATGACCGCGGTGGGTCCGCGCTGGCCCAGGACCACGAGGTAGTCGAGGAAGGCGTGCAGCTGCGGCCACTGCTCGTAGGGCCGGAAGAACATGACCTGCCAGTCCAGGCGGACGAGCCAGGACGTGGTCAGGACGGCCACCACGATCGCGAGGTAGAACGCGAGGGTCGATCCGAGGAGCACGACGCGGTGCCGGCTCATCTGCGGCGTTTGCAGATGAGCCGGTCGCTCTGGTTCCCGGTCCAGCCGGGCGAACACCCGCTCCAGACGGGTCAGGATTTGGTCGGTACGCACTCAATCGACGTTACCGCGCGCCGATGGGCGGCCCGGTCGAATCGCGGGCTTTGTGATGACCATGTGATGTGGAGTTGGTCTCACGCAGGACTTAATTCCCGGTATTCAGGGCATTAGTTGGAGCGTCTTGATTCCATTGGCCTGGCCATTATTTTGCACACTTAGCCGGGCTTTATCGATCCGGCTCAATTACTTTGCTCAAACATGGATCGGAATGATCCATTCCGTGATGCGGGCCCTTCGGGAGCCCCGGGTGGGCTCCTACGGGGGCCCCGAGCCGTTCAGCCAGAAGGCTCCGTACACCGCAGAGGCCAGGGCCGCCGCGCCCAGCACCGCGACCGCCCGCCCGGTCCGCCACCGGGCCAGTGCCACCGCCGCCGGCAGCAGCAGCGGGAACGCCGGCAGCAGCAGCCGGGGTTTGGAGCCGAAGTAACCCGAAGCGCACAGCGCCAGCGCCACGACGATCCCGCAGTACACCAGCAGCGCGGCCGGCTGCCGCTGCTTCAGGCACAGCCGGTACAGCCACAGCACCAGGACGACGCCCGCGATCAGCCCGACCCCGGCCGGGGCGGCGGACGAGGCCAGCTTCGCCCCGATGAACCGGGCGAAAGCCCAGCCGCCGTCGAAGCCGTTGCCCCATCCGCCCTGCACGTCCAGATAGCCGAGCAGCCCGTGGCCGGTGTGCGCCCCGACCCACAGCACGTACGCGGCCGCGCCCATCGGGGCCAGCGCCACCCCCGCCGGCATCCGCCAGGACCGCTCGCCCCCGCGCCAGGCCAGGGCCGCCGCCACCCACACCGCCGCCACCACCGCGGCGCCGACCGGACGGGTCAGCCCCGCCCCGGCCGCGAGGAGGCCGGCGGTCAGCCAGCGGCCGCGCAGGGCCCCGTACAGCGCCCAGGCGGCCAGAGCCGTGAACAGCGCCTCGCTGTACGCCATCGACTGCACGATGCCGACGGGCAGTGCGGCCCAGGCCCCGACGGCGAACACCCCGGCCCGGCGGCCGTACAGGAGGTCCGCCACCGCGAAGATCCCCCAGGCCGCCGCGAGCCCGGCCACCGCCGAGACCACCAGGCCCGCGGAGCCGTACGACAGCCCGGTCGGCCCCGCGACCAGCCGCTCCAGCCAGGGCAGCAGCGGGAAGAAGGCGAGGTTCGAGTGCACCTGCCCGTTCGGGAGGGCCACCTCGTACCCGTACCCCTCGGCGGCGATGCGGGCGTACCAGAGCGAGTCCCAGCGTGCAGACAGCAGCGTGTGCGGGCTGCTGCCGACGGCCGAGCCCCAGGCTGCGAGCACGGCCAGCCCGAGGAGCCGGACCGCCGCGAAGACGGCCAGGGCGGGCGCGGCCCGGCGAAATCCAAGATCTTTCACGGGCATGATTATCGGTGGCGCCCGCGCGTGCCGTCGGCGCAGAACCACGGGTCGTGACCGCGCGTGTACGCGGTGGGAGGGCGAGGGGTGAGGGCGAGGTGATCCGAGTGGCGCACACCACACCGCGGCCGCCGCCGCCGTGAGAGCTTGGCCACGTGTCGGACAAGCGAACTCGCGTACGCTGACCCTTCACTCGCGTGTCGACGCCGGACCCCGTAGGACGCCGCACAGTGCACCGCCACCGTGGCACCGCAAAACGCTGGTCCGCCGAGTGCGAGCGATCATCTGGGAGGTACATGCATGTCGGGGACGAACGCGGCCGACCGCAGGACCGCCGACCGCAGGACCGCCGACAACCGGACAGCCGACAACCGGACCACCGACGTCGCGGCCGCTGACGACGCCACCGCCGACAGCGGGACCGCCGGACACCGGCAGCGCTCCCTGCGGGTGCGGCTGCTCGCCGCCTCCGGCGGGGCCAACCGCTGGCTCGTCCTCGCGGTGCTCTGCGTCAGCCTGGTCCTCGTCGCGCTCGACGCGACGGTCCTGCACGTCGCCGTCCCCTCCGTCACCGAGGACCTGCGCCCCGGCGCGGTCGAGCTCCTGTGGATCGTCGACGCCTACCCGCTCGTCTGCGCATCCCTGCTGATCCTTTTCGGCACCCTCGGCGACCGGGTCGGCCGCCGCCGGATACTCCTCCTCGGCTACGGGCTCTTCGGCGCGGCCTCCGCGCTGGCCGCCCTCGCCGACAATGCCCAGGTCCTCATCGCCGCCCGCGCCCTGCTCGGCGTCGGCGGCGCGATGATCATGCCGGCCACGCTGTCGATCCTGCGGCAGGTCTTCCCCGACCGGCGCGAGCGGGCCCTCGCCATCGGCATCTGGACCGCCGTCGCAGCCATCGGCGCGGCCAGCGGACCGGTCCTCGGCGGCTTCCTGGTCCAGCACTTCTGGTGGGGCTCGGTCTTCCTGATCAACATCCCGCTGATGGCACTGATCCTGCCGCTCGGGCGCTGGCTGCTGCCCGAGTCCAAGGGGTCCTGCGACGGACCCTGGGACGTGCTCGGCGCGCTGACGGCCGCGGGCGGCATGCTCGGCGTGGTGCTCGGGGTCAAGCGGCTCGGTGCGGAGCGCCGACTTCTCGACGCCGAGGCGCTGCTGCCGCTGCTTCTGGGCGCGGCGCTGCTGATCCTGTTCGTACGGCGGCAGAAGCGGCGCCCGTACCCGCTCATCGACATGCGGATGTTCTCGCGCGCCGCCTTCTCGACGTCCGTCGGCTGCATCGTGCTCGCCATGCTGGCGCTGGTCGGGCTGGAGCTGATCGCGGTCCAGTACCTCCAGCTGGTGCTGCACCTCAGCCCGCTGGAGACCGGGCTGCGACTGCTGCCGCTCACTTTCGCGGCCATGGCCGCCGGCGCCACCGGCTCGTACACGCTGGCCCGGACCGGGCCGCGCACGATGGTGTCGCTGGGCTTCGTGCTGACGGCCTTCGCCGTGCTGCTGCTGACGTTCATGGGCCAGCACGACCGTCCCGTCCTGCTCACGGCCGGGTTCATCCTGCTCGGCTTCGGGCTGCAGACCACGCTGTTCGCCGCGTACGAGTCGATGCTGAGCGAGGCGCCTGCGGCCACGGCGGGCGGGGCGGCCTCCATAGGCGAGACCTCGTACCAGCTGGGCGCGGGGATGGGCATCGCACTGCTCGGCAGTGTCATGAATGCGGCCTACGCGCCGGGGCTGCTGCACGTGCCGGGGGTGTCGCCCTCGGACGCGGCCGGCGCCGCGAACTCCCTGGGCGAGGCGTACCAGATCGCGGGGTCCCTCGGGGGCGCCGCCGGGGCGTCGCTGTACGACGCGGCGCGGCACTCTTTCGTACACGGGCTGCACGTCACGCTCGTGGTCAGCGCCGCGTTGCTGTTGGCGGGAGCCCTGATGGCGCTGAAGCTGCCGCGGGCCATGGAGTGTGCGGCTCCCGAGTCGGAGCCGGTCCACATCCCCGCGCAGGGGGTGCCCGTGCCGGGACCGGAGGCTCCCCGGATCCCCGCCCCGGCCAAGCCGGACCGCGACGCGGCGGTCCGCCCCGCCTGACCGCTGCGTGGTCTCCCCGCCCTTTCGCCGTTCCCCGGCGGCTCCGCACCGGACCCCGTTCGTCCGAGGCGCCGTTGCGGGGGCGCTGACCCGAACCCCCGCGCCCCAAACGCCGGCGGGGCCGAATTCAGAGCCCCGCCGGCGGTTCCCCGCGCAACGGCAGCTCGCAGCCGCGCCCGGCAGGGGTGGACCGCGGGCGGCCGCAAGGACAAACTTGCACCGCTAGGTTTCGACCGCAGGTCCGCACCAGGAGGCGCAGTGTCCTTCGTACCCACCGATCCGCTCGGGCTCGACGAGCTCCTCGCACCCGAGGACCTCGCCATCCGCGACACCGTCCGCGACTGGGCCGCCGACCGCGTGCTCCCGCACATCGCCGGCTGGTACGAGAGCGGCGAGCTGCCCGGGATCCGGGAGCTCGCCCGCGAGCTC
This sequence comes from Streptomyces sp. NPDC097981, assembly GCF_040302565.1. NCBI lineage: Bacteria > Bacillati > Actinomycetota > Actinomycetes > Kitasatosporales > Streptomycetaceae > Streptomyces > Streptomyces sp. NPDC097981. Next base: position 18,618 of record NZ_JBEORW010000046.1, on the reverse strand, counting down.
GGCGCGCTGGGCGCGCTCGGGATGTCCCTCCAGGGGTACGGGTGCGCCGGCGCCAGCGCCGTGCAGTACGGGCTCGCCTGCCTCGAACTGGAGGCCGCCGACTCCGGGATCCGCTCCCTCGTCTCCGTGCAGGGCTCCCTCGCCATGTACGCGATCTGGAAGTACGGCTCCGAGGAGCAGAAGCAGCGCTGGCTCCCCGGCATGGCCGCCGGCGAGCTGATCGGCTGCTTCGGTCTGACCGAGCCCGACGTCGGCTCCGACCCGGCCGCCATGCGGACGTACGCGAAGCGCGACGGCACCGACTGGGTGCTGAACGGCCGCAAGATGTGGATCACCAACGGCAGCGTGGCGGCCGTGGCCGTCGTCTGGGCGCAGACCGACGAGGGGATCCGCGGCTTCGCCGTGCCCACCGACACCGCCGGATTCTCGGCGCCCGAGATCAAGCACAAGTGGTCGCTGCGCGCCTCCGTCACCAGCGAGCTGGTCATGGACGACGTACGGCTGCCCGCGGACGCGGTACTTCCGGGTGTCACCGGGCTCAAGGGGCCGCTGGGCTGCCTCAGCCACGCGCGGTACGGGATCATCTGGGGCGCCATGGGCGCGGCGCGCGCCAGTTTCGAGGCCGCGCTCGACTACGCGCGGACGCGGGAGCAGTTCGGCAAGCCCATCGGCGGCTTCCAGCTCACCCAGGCGAAGCTCGCCGACATGGCGCTCGAACTCCACAAGGGCATCCTGCTCGCCCACCACCTGGGCCGGCGGATGGACGCGGGCACCCTGCGGCCGGAGCAGATCAGTTTCGGCAAGCTCAACAACGTCCGCGAGGCCATCGAGATCTGCCGCACCGCGCGGACCATCCTCGGTGCCAACGGGATCTCGCTCGAATACCCCGTCATGCGGCACGCCACCAACCTCGAATCGGTGCTCACCTACGAGGGCACCGTCGAGATGCACCAGTTGGTGCTGGGCAAGGCGCTCACCGGGCTCGACGCCTTCCGTTGAGGGTCCCCCAGCCACGTCCCCCGGACTCCGTCCGGGGGTACCCCCAGAGGTGCCCCCGGGCTCAGCTCTGGTTGAAGAAGTCGCGCGAGCGGCCGGTGGGCTCGCCGCTCACGACCTGGGTGTCGGCCGGGGTCAGCAGGAAGACCCTGGTCGCCACCCGCTCGATCGAACCGCGCAGGCCGAAGGTCAGACCGGCCGCGAAGTCGACCACGCGCTTGGCGTCGGACGGGTCCATGGAGGACAGGTTCACGATCACCGGGACGCCCTCGCGGAACAGTTCGCCGATGCCGCGCGCGTCACGGAAGCCGTCCGGGGTGACGGTCGCGATCCGCCGGCCCTGATCGACGGCCGACTCCGACGCGACCCTGACCCGAGGGTCGGTGACCCACTGGTCGCCGGGGCCCGAGACGGAACCCTGCGCGGTCTCCGCGTAGTCGTCGTCGTAGTAACGCTCGTCGTCGCTGTCCTCCACGAGACCCAACCAGGCACTCGCCTTGCGTACCGAACCCATGGTCGCCTCCTTTCACCGCGGTCAGTTGTCTTCTCTCCGCTGTCCCTATGGTCGTCCATGATGCTGACAACGCGCCAAGTGGATAGCCGCCGCGCACGGGTTTCGTGACGGTACTGGTGCAGAACATCCGTTGCACCGTCAAGGATCCTGGTGGGTACCACTGCTGTCTGAGTGAAAATACGATTGTCGCTGCCGTGTGGGTGACCGACAGAGGCGTACGGGTGAGCGATCCGGCTCGATACGATGCGCATCACGCACGCGTATGACACACGGGGGACCAGTTTGTTCGGCATCGTCAGACCCTGCACGCACCGGCTGGGCGAGCGCTTCAAGACGGAGTGGATGGCCCATCTCTGCGGGCTGTGCCTGGCACTTCGCGGGGACCACGGCCAGTTCGCGCGGATCGTGACCAACTACGACGGGCTGCTCGTCTCCGTTCTGACGGAGGCTCAGTCCGGGCCGGCCCCCGGCTCCCGGCGCACCGCCGGCCCCTGCCCGCTGCGCGGGATGCGGACCGCCCCGGTGGCCAACGGCGAGGGTGCGCGGCTCGCGGCCGCCGTCTCGCTCGTGCTCGCCTCGGCGAAGGTACGCGACCACGTGGCGGACCGGGACGGGCTGTTGGCCCGTGCGCCGATCGCCGCGGCCGCGCGCAAGGTGGCCCGCGGCTGGGACCGGGCCGGCGCCCGCACCGGGGCCTCGCTCGGCTTCGACACGGCGGTCCTCGTCGACGCCGTGGACCGGCAGGCCGGCATCGAGACGCTCGCCGGCCCCGGCACGCCGGTGCTCGTGGTGACCGAGCCCACGGAGACCGCGACCGCCGCCGCCTTCGCGCATACCGCGCAGCTGGCCGGACGGCCGGGCAACGCCCCCGCGCTCGCCGAGGCGGGCCGCTACTTCGGGCGCCTCGCGCACCTGCTGGACGCCGTCGAGGACCAGGCCGCTGACGCCGCCGCGGGCGCCTGGAACCCGCTGACGGCCACCGGGACCTCGCTCGCCGAGGCCCGGCGGCTGGCCGACGACGCCCTGCACGGCATCAGGCTGGCCCTGCGTGAGGTCGAGTTCGCGGACGCCGGGCTGGCCCACCGGCTGCTCGTGCACGAGCTGAAGACCTCCGTGGACCGGGCTTTCGGGGTCACCGGCTGCGGACACGCGGGCATGAACGCCGCGGGGCAGGGCGGCGGATACGGGGCGCCGCCGCAGGGCTACGGACCCGGCCAGGGCGCCCCGTACGGCGGCGGCCCCTACGGCGGAGCCCCGTACGGCGGCCAGGGCGGCCAGGGGGGCAACCCGTACGGCGGGAACCCGTACGGCGGCGGCGCGGGCGGCCCCGGCGGCCCCTGGATACCCGGACCGCCCATGGGCCCCGGCGGCCTGCCCCCGCAGAAGCCGCGCCGCGGGCTGCTCGCCGGCTGCGCGGTGGCCCTCGGGCTGTTCTGCACCTGCCAGCTGTGCTGCAGCGAGCACGAGGGTCCGTGGTCCCGCAAGAAGCGGGACGCGTGGTGCGAGGCCTGCGACTGCGGCAACTGCTGCCCCGACTGTGACGGCTGCGACTGCTGCAGCTGCGACGGGTGTGACTGCGGCTGCGACTGCTGAGGCTCTTTCGGATCCGATGGGGCCGGACGGCGTACAACGGGATTCCCGTCCGGGTCCGTGTGGAAGGGCTCAACGGCGTGAGCGACGACACAGATGATCCGAAGACCGCCCCGCCGGAACGGCACGAGCACCGGGTGGTCACCCTGTCCGCCCCCTACGGCCGCCTTTCCCCCACCGGCACCCTCCTCCAGACGCCGTCCGGGGGGACCCCCAGGCTCTCCGATCACCCGGAGGGTCGAATTCCGGCCGTTGCGGGGCGCAGGCGCGCCGCCGAGGGCGGGGTGGCAGCGACCGCTTCCGCCGGTGAAGGTCTCGAACCCGACGGCGAGGCCTTCACCTGTGAAGCCGTCCTGGCCGCCGACGGGGCCCCGCCCGCGAACGCCCTGCCCTTCGAGGCGACGGCGGGCGAGCGGAGGCTGAAAGGTGCCCTTGCCGCCCGAATCTGACGCCGAGACACTCCCGACAGCATCCATCCGGGGGCTTGTCAGGGACACAACGAAATCCTGTGCGCCCGCCGTACCCCCGGCTGCGCCTCACGGGCTCCGGCGCCCCCACATCCGCCGGGCCCCCAATCCCTCCCGGGAGGACGAGAAGTGAGGATCAAGAGAACCACCCGTACCCGGCTGCTCGCGGTGGCCGCCGGCCTGGCAGCCGTCGCCGGGCTCGCCGCACCCACCGCTGCGAGCGCGGACAGCGGCTTCAGCGACGCACAACTCGCGGCGGCCAGCGCCTCCGTCCAGCGCGCCGACGTCGCCGGCACCGCCTGGTACGCCGACCCCGCCAGCGGAACCCTCGTGGTCACCGCGGACTCCACCGTCTCCGCCGGGGACATCGTCAGGATCTACAAGGAGGCCGGAGCCGACGCCGCGGCCCTGCGCATCGAGCGCACCCCCGGCGTGCTGCGCAAGCTGACCTCGGGCGGCGACGCCATCTACACCTCGGGCTGGCGCTGCTCGCTCGGCTTCAACGTGCGCAGCGGGACCACGTACTACCTCCTGACCGCCGGCCACTGCACCGACGGCGCGGGCACCTGGTGGACGAACTCCTCGCACACCACCACGATCGGCCCGACCGTGGGCTCCAGCTTCCCCAACAACGACTACGGCCTCGTCCGCTACGACAACACCTCCCTCGCCCACTCCGGCACGGTCGGCAGCCAGGACATCACCAGCGCCGTCAACGCCACCCTCGGCATGTCCGTGAAACGGCGCGGCTCCACCACCGGCACCCACAGCGGTTATGTGACCGGCCTCAACGCCACCGTCAACTACGGCGGCGGCGACATCGTCTACGGCATGATCCGCACCAACGTCTGCGCCGAGCCCGGCGACAGCGGCGGCCCGCTCTACTCCGGCACCCGCGCGGTCGGCCTCACCTCCGGCGGCAGCGGCAACTGCACCTCGGGCGGGACCACCTTCTTCCAGCCCGTCGTCGAAGCCCTCAACGCCTACGGGGTGAGCGTCTACTGACGGCAACGGGTGGGTGCCGCCCGCCAGGACCCGGCACAATCGTGGACCCCCGCCCGAACTCCCGGGCGGGGGCCCACTGTCGAGGATCGAGGCGGCACGCATGAGCGAGGCACCATCCGGCCGGGGCGGCCCCGTTTCCGACGCACAGCGACGCATCCGGCGCAGTCCCTGGCTGTTCACCGCGCCCCTGGTGCTGCTGTGCCTGCTCACCGCAGTCCTCGTCTGGGAGGTCGTCCGCGGGAACCTGTCCGAGGCGACCCGCGCCCACTGGCCCTGGCGGCTCCAGCTGATGAGCCAGGAACCGCTGGCGAGCCTGCTGGCCGTGGCGGCCGGCGCCGTGCTCGCCCGCGCCCAGTACGCCCGTACGGTCCGGCCGATGCTGGGGTGGCGCTCCGAGTACGTGGCGGGGGAGCTGCCGGGGGAGTCGAAGGCCTGGAGCACGGGCATCCTCAACGGCGGCCAGCACAATGCGGGGGTGCACCGCGTCGACTACCTCGTGGTGATGGACGGTGATCCCCTCGACGGGCCGGTTCCCGACGAGGCGTGGATGAGCCTGGACGAGGCCGGTGAGCGGCTGGGCGCGGTGGGGCTGCGGCCCACGGCGGACTTCCGCCTCGTCACGCTCGGGGCGGGATTCCCGCTGGTGGCGACCGGGACGTACGAGACCATATTGGTGGGGGTGTTCTCGAAGCGGTTCATCGACGAAGTGCGGGCGTTCCACCTGCGCATCCAGGTGGTGGACAGCGTCGGCGACACGCACGAGCGGATCGTCGACTGCCTCAGGGGGGCCCGGGTGGCCGTGGCTGCGCCCGTGGAGCGGCCCCGGGTGACACCGCCCGTGCCCGTGCCCCGGCCCGGGACGCCCGCCGAATGACCTCAGCGGAGCCAGTCCAGCGCCTCCGAGAGGGCGTACTGGGCCGCGAAGTGCCCGGCTCCGGGCTTGAGCACCGCCGTGCTGTGCTCGATGTGCTTCGCCAGCCAGTGGAAATGGCCCACCGGTGAGAACACGTCCTCGGCACCGTGCCAGAGCATGACCCGGCCGGTGATCTGCGACGGCTCGAACCCCCAGGGCCGGCAGAACGCGAGGGAGTCGTCCAGCCAGCCGTACGCGGAAGTCCGCAGCGCCTCACGGAAGTTGTCCAGGACGGACCGGCGGACCCGGTCGTCGGCCAGCACCGCCAGGTCCGCGGCCGGAAGGTCCGCACGCAGGTCTTCGAGCAGCCGGCCCGGATCGCTGCGGATGGCCTCAGCCCGGGGCGCGAGGCGCAGTTCCAGTGCCGCCGGGTCGCTGTCCGCGAGGGTGTAGTGCTCGACGTTGTACGGGGTCATGCCGGCGTACCAGTCGAGGCCGGCGCCGCCCCGGGGGGCGAGGCCGACCAGGGAGGCCGCCGCCGTCACCCGGTGGGGGAGCAGGGCCGCGCAGGCGAGTGCGTGCGGACCGCCCCCGGACCGGCCGACGACCGCGAAGTCGCCGATGCCCAGGGCGTCCGCGACGGCGGCGGAGTCGGCGGCCGCGTCGGCCACGCGCCGCCCCGGCGCGCGGCCGGATTCCCCGTAGCCGGGCCGGTCGTAGGCGAAGAAGCGGACGTGTGGATGGCGCTCGGGGGCGTCGCCGAGTGCCACGCCGAGCCGGCTGCCCGGCATGCCGTGGTGCAGCAGGACCGGCGAGCCGTCGGGAGCCCCCCACTCCTGCGCGATCAGCTTCCGCCCGCCGTCCCGGCCCACCTCGATGCGCACCCCGGTCCCCTCCCGCTCCGACGCCCCGCTCCTGCGATGGAAGCACGGACCGCCCGGGGCGGAGAGGGAAACGCGGGGAATGCGAGGCCGGCGCCGTCTGCGCGACGCCCCGGTCGCGGCCCAGGGGTGGCGGTCGGCGGCGCGCCGGGCGGGTGACGGGAAGACGGCGACTGGATTATCGAACAAACGTTTCGCACGGATATTCGAATTGCTCTATGGTGGACACGGGGGAGGTGTTCACGTTCGAGCGAAGCAGGAGGCCGCGGGTGCCTGGTTTTACGCATCTGCACACCGTTTCGGGGTTCTCCATGCGCTACGGAGGCTCGCACCCCGAACGGCTGGCGGAGCGTGCCGCCGAGCGGGGCATGGACGCCCTCGCCCTGACCGACCGCGACACCCTCGCGGGTGCGGTGCGGTTCGCGAAGGCCTGTGCGAAGGCCGGGATCCGGCCGCTGTTCGGGGCCGACCTGGCCACCGCGCCCGCCGCGGGCCCGGCAGCGGCGGGCGGATCCGGGGAGGCGGCGTCCCACCGGCGCCGGCTCCCCGTCACGGGCGGCGCCTTCGTCGACGAGTCAGCACCCCGGGCCACCTTCCTGGCCCGCGACGGCGCCGCCGGCTGGGCCGAACTGTGCCGGATGGTCACGGCGGCCCATGCGAGCGCCGGCGGGCCGCCCGTCGTGCCCTGGGGGGAGCTGAGGGGTGAAGGGGTGTACGTCCTGCTCGGGCCCGGGTCCGAAGTGGGACGGGCACTGGCCGCCGGGCGGCCGGACCGGGCCGCCCGGCTGCTCGCGCCCTGGCGGGAGGTCTACGGGGACTCCCTGCGCCTGGAGGCCGTCCACCACGGCCGCACCGGCACCGGCCCCGGCTCGCTGCGCCTGGCCGCCCGTACGGTCGGCTTCGCCGCCGAGCAGGGCGTCCCGGCCGTGCTGACCAACGCCGTCCGGTACGCCGACCCCGGCCAGGGCCCGGTCGCCGACATCCTCGACGCGGCCCGCCGTCTCGTCCCCGTCGACCCGCGCGGCCCCCTCGACGGCGGCGAACGCTGGCTCAAGGACCCCGGCGCCATGGCCGAGACCGCCGATCTGATCGCCCGGGCCGCCGGCCTGCGCCCCGCCGACGCACGCCGGCTGCTCGCGGAGACCCGGCGCACCGCCGAGACCTGCGCAGTGGACCCCGAGGACGACCTCGGCATGGGCTCCGTGCACTTCCCCGAGGCCCACCTCGTCGGCGCGGCGCACCGCACCGCCCAGCGGGTCCTCGCCTCGCGGGCCTCCGCAGGCATGGTGCTGCGCGGTTACGCCGACGACCGTGCGTACTGGGAGCGGATGCACCACGAGCTGGACATCATCGCCTACCACGGCTTCGCCTCGTACTTCCTGACGGTCGCCCAAGTCGTGGACGACGTACGCGCGATGGGCATCCGGGTGGCCGCCCGCGGCTCCGGCGCCGGCTCCCTCGTCAACCACCTCCTCGGCATCGCCCACGCCGACCCCGTCGCCCACGGCCTGCTGATGGAGCGCTTCCTGTCCAAGCGCCGCCGCGTCCTGCCCGACATCGACATCGACGTGGAGTCCGCCCGCCGGCTGGAGGTCTACCGGCGGATCATCGACCGCTTCGGCACCGAGCGCGTCGCCACCGTCTCCATGCCCGAGACCTACCGGGTCCGGCACGCGGTCCGCGACGTCGGCGCCGCCCTGTCCATGGACCCGGCCACCGTCGACCGGCTCGCCAAGGCCTTCCCGCACATCCGGGCCCGCGACGCCCGCGCGGCGCTGGCCGAACTGCCGGAACTGCGCGGCGTGCGCGAGGAGGAGCACGGGCGGCTGTGGGAGCTCGTCGAGGCGCTGGACGCGCTGCCGCGCGGGATCGCCATGCACCCGTGCGGTGTGCTGCTCTCCGACGCCTCGCTGCTCGCCCGCACCCCCGTCGTGCCCACCAGCGGCGAGGGCTTCCCGATGTCCCAGTTCGACAAGGACGACGTGGAGGAGCTCGGGCTGCTCAAGCTCGACGTGCTGGGCGTGCGGATGCAGTCCGCTATGGCGCACGCCGTCGCGGAGATCCGCCGCGGTACGGGGGAGGAGCTCGACCTGGACGACCCGGCGCAGGTGCCGCCGGGCGACGGGGCGACGTACGAGCTCATCCGCTCGGCCGAGACGCTGGGCTGCTTCCAGATCGAGTCGCCGGGCCAGCGCGACCTGGTGGGACGGCTCCAGCCGTCGACCTTCCACGACCTGGTCGTCGACATCTCGCTGTTCCGGCCCGGGCCGGTCGCCGCCGACATGGTGCGGCCGTTCATCGAGGCGCGGCACGGGCGGGCCCCGGTCCGCTTCCCGCACGAGGACCTGGAGGGGCCGCTGCGGGAGACGTACGGGGTGGTGGTCTTCCACGAGCAGATCATCGAGATCGTCGACATCATGACCGGCTGCGGACGCGACGAGGCGGACCGGGTGCGGCGCGGGCTCTCCGACCCGGAGTCGCAGGCACGGATCAGGGTGTGGTTCGCGGCGAAGGCGGCCGAACGGGGCTACCCGGCCGAGGTGATCGGCCGGACCTGGGAGATCGTGGAGGCGTTCGGCTCGTACGGCTTCTGCAAGGCGCACGCGGTGGCCTTCGCCGTGCCGACGTACCAGTCGGCGTGGCTGAAGGCGCACCATCCGGCCGCGTTCTACGCCGGGCTGCTCACGCACGACCCGGGGATGTACCCGAAGCGGCTGCTGCTGGCGGACGCGCGGCGCCGCGGTGTCCCGGTGCTGCCGCTGGACGTGAACCGGTCGGCGGTGGTCCACCGCATCGAACTGGTGTCCGAGGCCGGGGCTGCTCCGGTGTGGGGGCTGCGGCTGGCCCTGGCCGACGTCCACGGCATCAGCGAGGCGGAGGCGCTCCGGATCGAGGACGGGCAGCCGTACGGATCGCTGCGCGACTTCTGGGACCGGGCGCACCCGGGACGGCCGGTCGCGGAGCGGCTCGCGCAGGTCGGGGCGCTGGACGCCTTCGGCGCCAACCGGCGCGACCTGCTGCTGCACGTGGCCGAGCTGCACGGCGCGCAGCGGCAGGCGGGGGCCCGGCCGGGCAGCGTCCAACTCCCGCTGGACGGCGGGCGGTCCACGGCCCCGGCCGGCCTGCCCGACCTGAACGAAGCGGAGCGGCTCAGTGCGGAGCTGGGCGTGCTCGGCATGGACGCCTCGCGGCACCTGATGGGGGACCACCACGCCTTCCTGGCGGAGCTGGGGGCGGTCCCGGCCCGCAGGCTGCGCGAGATCGAACACGGCCGGACGGTACTGGTCGCGGGGGCCAAGGCGGCCACCCAGACCCCGCCGATCCGGTCCGGCAGGCGGGTCGTCTTCACCACGCTGGACGACGGGACGGGCCTGGTCGACCTGGCCTTCTTCGACGACAGCCACGAGGCGTGCGCGCACACCGTCTTCCACTCGTTCCTGCTGCTCGTACGGGGTGTCGTACAGCGGCGCGGACCGCAGAGCCTGAGCGTGGTCGGCGCGGCGGCCTGGGACCTGGCGGAGCTGGCGGAACTGCGGGCGGCGGGTGGCCTGGACGCGGTCGCGGCCCGCCTGGCGCAGCCGCAGCCGCAGTCCGGCGCGGCGGGCGCCGCCGGCTCCGGGCGCCGCATCCACCTGCCCACCGGGTACGAGATGAGTCCGTGGGCCGACCTCCAGCCGGCCGGCGACCGCGCCGCGACCGGCCGCAAGCTGTGGCACTCCAGCCCGGGGAGCGCGGGATGACCCCGGCGGGCGGCGTCCTGCACGTACGGTGCGCTCCGACCGTGTCCGAGGAGGGGTACCGCGAAGTCCTGGAACTGCTGCGGGAGTTCTCCCCGACCGTCCAGGCCCTGCCGCCCCGGACGGCGCTGGTGCAGGTACGCGGCGCCCGGCGGTACTTCGGCGCGGACGCCTGCCGGATCGCCGAGCTGGTGCGGCTGCGCGCGGTCGCCCGGCTCGGCACGGACGTGCGGATCGGGGTCGCCGGGACCTGGGCGGTGGCGGCGACGGCCTCCGCCCGGGTGCCCGGGCCCGGCGGCGTCCTGGCCGTGCCCGAGGGCGCGGCGGACGCCTTCCTGGGGCCGCTGCCGGTGGAGGCCCTGCACGGCATCGGCTCCAAGCAGGCAGAGGCGCTGCGCGGGTACGGCCTGCACACGGTCGGTGCGGTCGCGGCCGTCCCCCCGGGCACCGTCGAACGGATCCTGGGGCAGCGGGCGGGCCGGCTGGCGGCGGAGCGGGCCCGCGGGATCGACCCGCGCCCCGTCACCCCGAAGGACCTGCCCGCGTCGGCCGCCGTCCGCAGCGGCTTCACCCGGCACGAGCTCGACGGCCCGCACGCCCGGGCCGTGCTCCTCGGCCTGGTGGTCCGGCTGGGCGGGGTGCTGCGCGGTCGCCGCCAGGCCGCCCGGGCCCTGACGCTGACGCTCCAGTTCGCCGGCGGCACCCGCTGGGAGCGGACCCGGCGGCTCACGGAGGCGTCCGCGCACGACGAGGACCTGCGGTCGGCGGCGTACCGCCTGCTGGACGCGGCCGGGCTGCAACGGGCCCGGCTGACCGGCATGGTGCTGCGCGCCGAGGACCTCACGGGCGCCGAGCGGGCGTCCCGGCAGATCTCGCTGGACCCGGTCCGCGAGGCCCGCCTGACGGTGGAGGCGGCGATCGACCGCGCGAACGCCCGCTTCGGCCCGGGCACGGTCCGCCCGGCCGCCACCTTCCACCGGGCCGCGTAGGCGGCGGCGAGGCGGCGGCGGGGCGGCGGCGGGGCGGCGGCGGGGCGGCGGCGAGGCGGCGGCCCTCCTCGGGAGGGGCGGTGCGGCCGTACTACGGGCCGCCCAGCAGGAGCCGGGCCATTTCGTCGCGGAGCTGGGAGGTCTGGGCCTGGATCAGGTGGAACTGGGCCTCGCGGGCGAGGCGGCCGGCGGTGTTCCCGTACGAGATCGCCCGGCCGCCCGTCGCGGCGACACAGGCGGTGGCCGCCCGCACGCCGAGTGCCAAGGCGGCCGCCCGGAGCGCCAGCCGGTCCTCGACCCGTTCCTCCGGCCGGAGTTCGTCGCGCAGGGCGTAGGCCTCCGCGCGCAGCCGGGCCGCCTCCTGCGCCACCCGGTGGCCGAGCTCCTCGTACGCGGCGCCGGCCGCCGGGGCCGACCGCAGCAGGAAATCGGCCGCGGCGCGCACGTGCCCGAAGACGGCGGGGTGGGCGTTCGCGTTCTCCAGGTCGTAGGCGCGGGCCCACTCCGCCCGGGGCTGCACGGAGATCACCGCGCTCGGCGGGACGAGGACGTCGCGTACCTCGACCGCCACCGTGCGGGTGCCGTTCATCGCCCACAGCGGGGCCGATCCGGCCGCGACCAGCCCGGGATCGCCGTCCGGACCGCAGGCCACCGCGGCGAACAGCACCCGGTCGTCCGGGGCGAGGGCGCCGAGGTACACCACGTCGGCGAGGCCCCAGCCGGTCATCCACGGCACCCGGCCGCGCAGCCGCCACCCGTCGGCGACCGGTTCGGCGGTGACGGGCGGCCGGGCGTGCCGCAGGAAGGCGAAGCCCGCCGTCCCGCGCCACGCCCCCGAGGCGAGGGCGGGCGCCCACTGCTCGCGCAGCGCGGCGGCCTCCGTCCCGGTGGCTGCGTGGAGCGCCTTCACCAGGGCGAAGTGCTGGGTGTGGACGAACCAGGTGGACGGGTCCGCCGCCGACAGCAGCTCGTTCACCTCGCGGACCACCTGGCGTGTGGTCAGCCCGCTGTCGGGGCGGGGCGTGTGGCCGAGGGCCCCGTACGCGCCGCAGCGGGCGAGGGCGTCGAGGTGCGAACGCGGCACACCTTCCTGGGCGGTCTCCTCGGCGACGGGCCCCAGTGTGCCCACGGCGACCTCGGTGACTGCGGAAACGAGCGGGTCGGCGGCCAGATCGGGCGGGGTCGCCAGGGCCGTTCCTGCACCGGGAGCCCACTGCATCAGAGCACTCACCTCACGCGGAGTAGGGGCCTTCATTGTCCCGGGCGCGTGTGGGGGCGGGGCGGACACGCATTCTTTACTGACGCGTAACTTCCAAGTTTTGCTACTCGACCGTAATTTGGCCGAAGCAGCACTCCCTTGTGATCCGGATCACGGGACGAACCCCCACGTATTTCCCCTGACCCAGCAAGGAGACCACACGATGCTGCCCTGGCGACGCCTGCTCCGCCCGCTGGCCGTCCTCACCCTTGCCGCTGCCGCCCTCGTCGCCCCCACCGGCGCCGCGCAGGCCGCGTCCGCACCCAGCAGTGGCTGGAACGACTGGTCCTGCAAACCCTCCGCCGCCCACCCCCGCCCCGTCGTCCTCGTACACGGCACGTTCGGGAACTCCGTGGACAACTGGCTCGGATTCGCGCCGTACCTCGTCCACCGCGGGTACTGCGTCTACTCGCTCGACTACGGGCAACTGCCCGGCGTGCCGTTCTTCAACGGGCTCGGCCCCATCGACAAGTCGGCCGGACAGCTCGACGTGTTCGTGGACCGGGTGCTGGCCTCCACGGGTGCCGCGAAGACCGACATCGTCGGCCACTCGCAGGGCGGCATGATGCCGAACTACTACCTCAAGTACCTGGGCGGCGCCTCCAAGGTCAACGCCCTGATCGGGCTCGCCCCCGACAACCACGGAACCACCCTGGACGGGCTCACCCAGCTGCTCCCGTACTTCCCCGGCGCCGAGGACCTGATCAGCTCCGCGACCCCGGGGCTGGCCGACCAGATCGCCGGATCGGACTTCGTGACCAAGCTGAACGCCGGCGGGGACACCGTCCCCGGGGTCCGGTACACGGTCATCGCGACGAAGTACGACGAGGTCGTCACGCCGTACCGGACCGCGTTCCTCCAGGGGACCGAATCCAACGTGCGCAACGTCGTGCTCCAGGACCTGTGCCCCCTGGACCTCTCCGAGCACGTGGCCATCGGGCTCACCGACCGGATCGCCTGGCACGAGGCGCTCAACTCCCTCGACCCGGCGCACGCCACCCGGACCACCTGCGCATCGGTCTTCGAGTGACGACGACGCACAGGCGGCCCGGACGGTGAAGCAGCCGGACGGGGTCCGCGTCTAGAGACCCTTGCGGCCCGGCGTCGTCGCACGGCGTCGGGCCACGCCGAACAGCACGGCGGCCCCGAGGGCCAGCACGCCGGCCCCGGCGATCGCGATCACCGGGGTGGCGGCGCTGCCGCCGGTCTCGGCGAGGTTGGTGCCCACGGGGGACTGCGACGGGACCGGGGCGAGGGCGGTGCTGCCGTTCGTCCTCGGGTCGTTGTCTCCGTGGCCGTTGTGCTCCACCGTGGACTTGCTCTCGCCGTCCGAGATCTGCTGGTCCGTCGGGGCCTTGGGCGCGTCCGACGGGCGGGTGGCGGAGGGCTTGGAGCTCGGCTTGGAGCTCGGCTTCGTGCCCGGGACGGTTCCGGTGCTGCCGCCGGTGCCCGTGCTGCCGCCGCCGTCCTTGCCGAACACCACGTCCGAGCAGGTGTAGAAGGCCTCCGGGCTGTCCGAGCGCTGCCAGATGCTGTAGATCAGGTGCCGGCCCGACTTGTTCGGCACGCTGCCGGAGAAGACGTAGTCCCCGTTCTGCATGCCCGGGTCGGTGGCCTTCGCGAACGGCTCCGGCTCCAGGTCGGACCACTTCAGCGGCTTCGCCGGGTCGTACCCGTCCTTCGTGACGTACAGCTCGAAGGAGCCCTTGTGCGGGGCGGTCCCCTTGTACCGGAAGGTGTGCTCGCCCGCGGTCATGGGGCTGGCCGGCCAGTCGGCGCGGGCCAGGTCCAGGCCCCGGTACTTGTCGTTCCCGGCGGAGCAGAGCTGCCCGTTCGGGATCAACGACCGGTGGTTGCCGGCCGCGTTGGCGATGTTGACCGCGTTCCAGTCGTAGAACGGCTGCGTGCCGCCGGCCGCCACCGCAGCCTTGCAGGCCGCCGACTTCGGCGACTCCGGCCCCTCCGCATAGCAGGCCGCCACGCGGCTGACCGGGTCCGTCATCGAGCCGTGGGCGGCCGCGGGCCCGGCGGCGTACGCGGCCACCGCGAGCGGGGCGAGGCCGACTGCGGCGATACGGGTCACGGTGCGGCGTGCGGGCATGGATGGATCTCCTTCGGAGCGGCGATGCGGGCACCACGGCGGTCGTGGGCGTGCCGGGATCCGGCTGCGCGGCGCCGCCCCCCGTGGGATCCGACGCCGCCCCAGGCCTCCCTGGCCCCGCCAAGCTAGCCCCCCGCACCAGCGGTTCCACCCGTTTCGAGGCCCTCCCGAAGATCCTTACGCTCCGCTTAAGGCAGGGGTAAGCGGCCCCTCAGGAACCGGGCCCCAACGGCCTGTGCGGCCCTGCCGGGCTCAGGCCAGGAGCGCGGTCAGACCGGCCGGCGCGTGGGCCTGGGCGGCCAGGGCGTCGAGGGCTCGTACGGCCTCGGCCGCCGCCTGCGGGTCGCTCTCCGCGAGGCCGCTCGCCGCGAACTCGTCCTCGTCCAGCCGCAGCACCGCGCTCCCGTCCGCCGAGACCCACAAGTCGAGGTCCAGGTCCTCGACGAGGATCTCGCCGCCCTGCACCACCGCCGGGCGCGTGACGTCGCAGTACCAGCCCTTGAGGACGCCCTCGCCCGTCCGCACCTCCTTGACCGCGTACCAGCGCGTCCGCCAGAAGTGCTCGGTGAACACGTCGCCGGGTTCGAAGCGCACGAAGCCGAAGTCCCGTACGCCGTCGGCGGCCCAGGGGGCGCGTACGGAGATCCGGTCGCCCGTGTCGGCGACCAGGGCGGCGGGGTAGCGGATCTTGGTGCGGCCCGCCTTGGTCAGGGCGACGGTGAGCTGGTCGGTCACTTCCGGTTCTCCTTCTTCGTGAAGCGCGTCTCGGTCGCGCAGATCGCAGGAAGTGCGCGGAGCGGCCGGCGCGGTAGCCGCGCCGCTCGGCGATGCCGCGGTGGGCCGGCTCGTCGAGGACCCAGGCGTACGTCTCAAGGTCATGTCCGCGACCGTAGGCGCGAAGAGCGGGCGGACGCCTCCGAATTTCCGGGGGATGGGGGAGAATCGCCGGGTGACCTCGACGAACCTGAAGATCCGGATCGACGGCTCGGCCGGCGCAGCCGCCCCGTACGAGCAGCTGCGCGCCCAGATCGCGCAGGCGGCACGGGCGGGAGACCTGCCCGTGGGGTACAAGCTGCCGACGGTGCGCGGGCTCGCGGAAGAGCTGGGGCTGGCGGCGAACACGGTCGCGAAGGCCTACCGGGCCCTTGAGGGTGACGGGGTGGTCGAGACCCGGGGCCGGCACGGGACCTTCGTCGCGGCGGCCG
The DNA here is from genome assembly GCF_040302565.1 of Streptomyces sp. NPDC097981. Lineage (NCBI taxonomy): Bacteria > Bacillati > Actinomycetota > Actinomycetes > Kitasatosporales > Streptomycetaceae > Streptomyces > Streptomyces sp. NPDC097981. Next base: position 3,022 of record NZ_JBEORW010000046.1, on the reverse strand, counting down.
CCGACGGGGCCGCCCGGGAGGCGGCCACCGCCGCGCAGGCCTATGCGGAGCGCGCCCAGCGGCTGGGCCTGACCTTCGACGAGGCGACGGCGGCCGCGCTGGACGCCCTGCGCGCCCGGTACGGCAACCAGCCGGCCAGGCCTTAGTCCCGGTCCTCGTACGGGCGCAGCTGCGCCCGGAGGTGGTGCTGCATCGGTTGACCCATCGCGGCCATGTCCTGCTCGATCGTCAGCACCCCGTCGCGGAAGGAGTACCGGCGCCGCATGCCGGTGACCTCCTTGGCCTTCGGCGTGCGGGCCACGGTGCCGGTCGCGATCTCGATCTCCGTGCCCAGGACGCGGCCGGTGTACGTCTCCACGATGCCCGTCGGGTGCGCGAGGACGACCTCCAGGGAGGCGTCGGGCATGATCCGCCACCACCCGGACTCCCGCCCCGAGGGACGCAGGGCCGTGCCCGACTCGTCGATCAGCCAGGCCCGCGACTCGTAGCGCAGGAACGGCCGGCCGTCGTGGCTGAAGGTGATCTCCTGCTCGTACCGGAAGCCCTGTTCCAGGGTCGGGTACTCGCCGCGGCCCCGGCCGTGCCAGCGTCCGAGCAGGGGCAGCACCGGCCGGAGCTGCGGGTGCGGTTCGGGGCCCTCGCCGGGGACGTGGCTGTCGGGGTACGGATTCCGCTGCGCCGGCTCGGGCACGTGCACGCTCCTGTTCGGTGTGTCCCCGCGTGCCGTACGCGCACGGCCGTCGGGGCGTTCGTCCGGGGCCCATTGTCGTCGGCGCGAGGGTCCGCCCCGCCCCGCCCCGCCCGTAAGCGCCGGGAACCGGCCGCCTACAGGTACAGGCCCGCTTCCGAACCGGGCCGGCCCTGCGGCGGCAGCAGCGACGCGGGGCCCGTGCCCCGCCGCATCGCGAACAGTTCGGCCAGCGTGGCGCCCTCGCGCGGCACCCCCTCGTCCGTGCCGAGCCAGTCCACCGCCTCGCCGTGCGTCAGGCGGCCGACCTCGATGCGGGCCAGGCAGCGGCCCGGCCGGACCACCGCCGGGTGGAGCCGTTCCAGGTCCTCGTTCGTGGTCACGCCGACCAGCACGTTGCGGCCCTGCCCCAGCAGCCCGTCCGTCAGGTTCAGTAGCCTGGAGAGCGCCTGGCCCGCCGTGTGCCGGGCCTCGCCGCGGATCAGCTCGTCGCAGTCCTCCAGCAGCAGCAGCCGCCAGCGGCCCTTCGCGTTGCCCTCGTCCTCGCCGATCGCGATGTCCATCAGATAGCCCACGTCGTTGAACAGCCGCTCCGGGTCCAGGACGCAGTCCACCTGGCACCAGTCCCGCCACGAGCGAGCCAGCGTCCGCAGCGCCGAGGTCTTGCCCGTGCCCGGCGGGCCGTGCAGCAGGAGCAGCCGCCCCGCGATGTCGTCCGGGGTCACCTTCATCAGCCGGTCCATCGCCCCGGCCACCGGCGCCGTGTAGTTGGGCCGCACCTCCGCCCAGGTCCCGGCCGCGATCTGGCGGGTCGTCCGGTACGGACCGCGGCGCGGGGAGACATACCAGAACCCCATCGTCACGTTCTCCGGCTGGGGTTCGGGCTCGTCCTGCGCCCCGTCCGTGGCCTCGCCGAGCACGCTGGAGGCGAGTTCGTCGCTGACCGCGGTCACGGTCACGTCCGCGCCCCGGCTCCAGCGGGAGACGAGCATCGTCCAGCCCTCGCCCTCCGCAAGGGTGGCGCTGCGGTCGGAGTCGCGCGCCGAGCGCAGCACGGTGGCCTCGGGCGGCAGCAGGGTCGCTTCCGCCTTCACCCGCTCGATCGTCACGCTGTGCGAGTACGGCTGCTCGCCGGACGCGAACCGGCCGAGGAACAGGGCGTCCACGACATCCGACGGCGAATCGCTGTCGTCGACATTGAGCCGGATCGGCAGCGCGTCATGCGGGTTGGCTGGCATGGCGCCCATGATCCGGCACGAAGTGGCGCCGCGCACCCGTGTTTCGCCGGATCGGGTGTCCGAGTTCCCTCTTCAAACGCCCCGGTGGTGAAGATTCGGGTCGCAACTCCGCCCAGAAAATTCTTGGCATGAACACTTCCGGCCAACCCCGGCTCCCAGTACCACGGACTCAGGAGTAACCCCCACAAGGAGCCGCACACATGAGCATGAAGATGTCGCGCTTCGCCGCCCTGACCTCCTCCCTGTTACTCGCCGCGGGCGCCGCCCTGTTCGGCGCCGGACAGGCGGCCGCCGCCACGGCCGACTTCGGCTACGTCGCCCTCGGCGACTCGTACTCCTCCGGCGTCGGCGCCGGCAACTACGACAGCGGGAGCGGCAACTGCAAACGCACCTCCCGCGCCTACCCCGCCCTGTGGGCCGCAACCCATTCCCCGCAGACCTTCTCCTTCACCGCCTGCTCCGGAGCCCGCACGGGTGATGTCCTCTCCGGCCAGCTCGGCCCGCTGAACTCCGGCACCGACCTGGTCAGCATCACCATCGGCGGCAACGACGCCGGATTCTCCGACGTCATGACGACCTGTGTGCTCCAGTCCGAGTCCACCTGTGTCAACCGCGTCAACCAGGCCAAGACGTACGTCGACACCACCCTCCCCGGCCAACTCGACCAGGTCTACGACGCCATTCACGGCCGGGCGCCCGGCGCCCACGTCGTCGTCCTCGGCTATCCCCGCTTCTACAAGCTGAACGGCACCTGCGTCACCGGGCTCACGGAGGGCGAGCGGACCGCCATCAACGGCGCCGCCGACTACCTGAACGCGGCCATCGCCAAACGCGCCGCCGACCACGGGTTCACCTTCGCCTCGGTCGCCGGCGCCTTCACCGGCCACGAGATCTGCTCCGGCGACGCGTGGCTGCACAGTGTCAACTGGCTCAACATCGGCGAGTCGTACCACCCCACGGCCGCCGGACAGTCCGGGGGCTACCTGCCCGTCTTCACCAGCGCCGCCTAATGGGAGCTACGGAACCGGGGAATGCTCGGTTCCGTAGCCGCCGGTAGGTGAGCACTTTCGACGCCGGAGCCTTCGAGCTCTGAGGT
>NZ_JBEORW010000045.1:0-72374 GCF_040302565.1 Streptomyces sp. NPDC097981 | reverse complement strand
CCCGCATCCCCGGACCACGCACACGATGCGTGTCACCGGACGCGGAGCGAACGCGGGCGACCAGGACATCCAAAACCGTTCGGGATGCCCGCAGTGACCAGGAATGGGTCCAAGACCCACTCCTGCTCACTGATGAGGAACGGTCGGGATCGAGGGGCGGGGACGGGGAGGGCTCAGCCGAACTTGCGGGCCGCCCTGCGCAGGTCGTACTCGTGGATGATCGCCTTGGCCTGGCCGTACGAGAGCTCGTGCGCCCCGCGCAGCCAGCTGACCTTCTCCTCGAACCGGACGAGTGAGGGGCCGTCGTCCACGGTGCGGAGCCAGTCGGAGACTTCACGACCGGTGGTCTGGGGGATTCTGTCGATCATGTTCCGGTGGGTCTGCTCGGAGAACTCTACGGACATGGGCGCCTCCGGAGGTATCGCCGTGCTGTGCTGTTCTCTTCACGCCACCGTGCCGGAGAGTTCGCCCGTTGGCAATGGTGCCGCGGCGGCGCGTAAGGTCGGCCGGGTGCTTGATACTTCGCCCCTGACCGCTGCCGTGGAACGTTTCGCCGACCGGCTGCGGGCCATGCCGCAGAGCCGCCTCCGGCAGGGAGCCGCCGCGCAGGCGCTGGAGCTGGCCAGGGAACTCTCCGTACGGGCCCAGGCGCTGGAGGGTCCGCAGCAGGCCGCGGCGGCGGCTCCGGCGCGGGAGATTCCCGACGCGGGGGTCTTCGTCGTCGGGGACCAGGTGGCGGTGGCCGGCCTGGACCTCGCCGAGGCGCTGCGCGCCGCCGAGGCGGCCGGCGGAGCCCGGAAAACCGCGAAGGCCCCGTCCGAGATCCTGGACGAGGCCGTGCGGCTGGTGGAGCAGGCGGAAGTCAGAGCGACGCGATGACGCGGTCCGCGAGGATGTAAACGTTGCTGTCCGGATCCTGGGAGTCACCGCAGGAGAAGGTCAGCGCGTAGGCGCCCGAGATGCCCGAGCCGCCCAGCAGGACCGGCGCGTTGCCCGTGCGGAGCGCCTCCGCGAGGCGCTCCGCCGTCTCCCGGTGCCCCGGGGTCATGCACAGCGTGGTGCCGTCGGTGAAGACGTACACGTCGAGCGTGCCCAGCGGGCCCGGGCGGACGTCCGCAAGGGCCGTACGGGCCTCCGCGAGCTCCTCCAGGCGGCTGACCGTGCGCTCGTGGTCGGCGCCGGGGGCAGAGGCCTGCACCGGTACGAAGTCGGGGTGCGAGGGGTGGCGCCGGCGCGCGGCGGCCAGCTCGGCCGAATCCTCGGGGTGGTCGTCGGCGGCCTCGTCGCCGAGCACGGGCTCCAGACCCACCAGGTCCGCCTGGCGGGGCAGGAAGACCGCCGGGCCGTCCTCACCGAGGCCGGGCAGCCCGCCCAGCAGCGAGGGCGCGTCGGCGGCGTCACGGGCCTCCTGCGCGGCCCAGAAGGCCCGCGCCTCGGCGAGCTCGCGCTCGCGCTCCTCGGCCAGGGCCTCGGCCACGGCGGCTCGTATCTCGGCGGCGGGGGAATGCGCGGCGCTGCGGGCGTGGGGGACGGCCGCACCACGCGTGGGAACCGGCGAAGCCAGCTCACCGCGGAGGGCCGCCACCTGCTTGCGCAGGTCGTGTACGGCGTGCAGCGCAGCAGCGCCCACAGCCGTGGCAGCGGCCGTGGTCAGCAGCAGGGCAAGAGACATGGCGCTCACTGACTAACTCCTGATTGATTCGATCCCCCGACTTCCTACATCAGAGTGTCCCGGCCTGGGAATGGGGTGCAGTGCATTACGTCACGAATTGGACAGGGCTTTGGTCACACAGGGATCTTGTGAATATGCCCTGACCTGGAGAAATGCCAAACCCCCAGGACAAAGGTCACATCCTGGGGGAGATTCGGTCACAGGTCGGCCGCGACGGGATTGGAACCGGTGTCAGTACGCCGCAAGGGATCAAGCGATTCCCTTGCGGCGCCTGGACCGAACTTCAGCCGAGGCTCAGCGCGACCCCAAGAATCGAGCGGCTCAGCTCAGCCGCTCGACTCCTGTGGTCGCGCTGAGCTTCGCCTGCGCTGCGGGCAGGTGCCGCCGCTCGTTCCTCGCAGCGACCCCTACCCTCCGCTCCGGCTCAGCTCAGCCGCTCGATGACCATGGCCATGCCCTGGCCGCCGCCCACGCACATCGTCTCCAGACCGAACTGCTTGTCGTGGAACTGGAGGCTGTTGATCAGGGTGCCGGTGATGCGGGCACCGGTCATCCCGAACGGGTGACCGATGGCGATGGCGCCGCCGTTGACGTTCAGCTTCTCCAGCGGGATGCCCAGGTCCCGGTAGGACGGGATGACCTGGGCCGCGAAGGCCTCGTTGATCTCGAACAGATCGATGTCGTCGACCGTCAGACCCGCACGCTTCAGGGCCTGCTTCGACGCCTCGACCGGGCCGAGGCCCATGATCTCGGGGGAGAGGCCGGTGACACCCGTCGAGACGATCCGGGCCAGCGGGGTCAGGCCCAGCTCCCGCGCCTTGGTGTCGCTCATGATGACCAGCGCCGCGGCGCCGTCGTTCAGCGGGCAGCAGTTGCCGGCCGTGACCAGGCCGTCGGAGCGGAAGACCGGCTTCAGGCCCGACACGCCCTCCAGCGTGACACCGGCGCGCGGGCCGTCGTCGGTCGAGACGACCGTGCCGTCGGGGGTGGTGACCGGGGTGATCTCGCGGGCCCAGAAGCCGTTCTTGATGGCCTCCTCGGCCAGGTTCTGGGAGCGGACTCCGAACTCGTCCATGTCCTGGCGGGTCACGCCCTTGAGCCGGGCCAGGTTCTCCGCGGTCTGCCCCATCGTGATGTAGGCATCCGGGATCAGGCCGTCCTCGCGCGGGTCGTGCCACGAGGAGCCTTCGCTCTGCGCGACGGCGCCCGTACGGGCCTCGGCGTCGGCGAAGAGCGGGTTGTGCGTGTCCGGCAGGCCGTCCGAGGAGCCCTTCGCGAACCGGGAGACCATCTCGACGCCCGCGGAGATGAAGACGTCGCCCTCGCCCGCCTTGATGGCGTGCAGGGCCATGCGGGAGGTCTGCAGCGAGGAGGAGCAGTAGCGGGTGATGGTGGTGCCCGGCAGGAAGTCCATGCCCATCTGCACGGCCACGATGCGGCCCAGGTTGTGGCCCTGCTCGCCGCCCGGAAGGCCGCATCCCAGCATCAGGTCGTCGATCTCCCGCGGGTCCAGCTCGGGGATCTTGGCGAGGGCGGCCTGGATGACCGTCGCGGTCAGGTCGTCCGGCCGCATGTCCTTGAGGGACCCCTTGCCGGCGCGCCCGATCGGGGAGCGGGCGGTGGAAACGATGACTGCTTCGGGCATCGGGACTCCCAGGATGGTGTGTTGCGGCTCGTGCGGGACCGCAAGCGAAGTTACCGGCCCGTACGGTCGAGGTCACCGGCTTCGGCATGTGATGCCGGTCGCTCCGCGAGGGGAACGCGCAGGCCCGGTGTTCTGTTCCGGCCCGGCGACCCGGCCCGGCCGCCGGGCCCGACCCGGCCCGGACCGGGGTGCGGGCCGGCCGCCGGGCAGGGGTGTACGGGCGGCCCGGTCAGGTGCCCGCCACCTGGGTGCCCGGGACGGATTCCGCCGGGTCCGGCGGGGTGGTGGCGGCCAGGTCCTCGCCCGGGACCCGCCGGCGGCGGCGGTACTTGAGCAGGGCCCACGGGCCGCGGGCGGGCGTGACCTCGGTGCCCGCCTGGCCGGCCGCGGCGGACGCCGCCTTGGCCACCGGAAGCATGTCCTCGTTCCGCGCCACCTCAAGGCGGTCGGACTCCGGCCACAGCGCCAGCGCCGCACACAGGGTGGGGAGGACCGCCATGGCGGCGGTCGCGTACCCCTCCGCCGAGGGGTGGTACGAGTCCGGGCCGAACATCTCGCGCGGATTGGCGGCGAACTCGGGGCCCAGCAGGTCCCCCATGGAGACCGTACGGGCGCCCAGCGCGACCACCCCTATGGTCTGGGCGGCGGCCAGCTGCCGCGAGACCCGGCGGGCCAGCCAGCGCAGCGGCTGGTACACCGGCTCGATGGTGCCCAGGTCGGGGCAGGTGCCGACCACCACCTCGGAGCCCGCGAGCCGCAGCCGGCGTACGGCCGAGGTGAGGTGGCGGACCGACTGGGTGGGCGGCATGCGCCGCGTCACGTCGTTCGCGCCGATCATGATCACGCACACGTCCGGCGGCGGCAGGTCCCCGTCCAGGAGCAGGCCCGCCTGGCGGTCGAGGTCGTCGGACATGGCCCCGGAGGCGGCCACGTTGCGCAGCTCCACCGGGCGCTCGGCCACCGCCGCCAGTCCCGACGCCATCAGCGCGGCCGGTGTCTGTCTCGCCCGGCGCACGCCCAGCCCGGCGGCCGTGGAGTCGCCCATCATGCCGAGCCGCAGGGGGCCGGGGTCCGGATCCATGCCGCCGAACTCGCTCCCGTACAGCCCGTCCGCCCGCGGCGGATCACCGAGGCCGGTGCCCACCGTCCGCTTGGCGAACTGGACCTCGGCCAGCACCAGCCCCACGGCGGCGACTCCGACCAGCCCGAGCCCGCCTCCGCCGTACGCCGCGCCCGCCGCGATCCGGCGGGCCGTCCTCGCCCTGGACACCCTTCGAGCCACCTCGCTTCCGTGCCTGGCCTCGATGACCTTCCTGCCCCGTACTGCCGGTCAGCCAATCCCTTTCCGCATACTCTGGCCGTGCCTCCCGGAGAACCCGTGGAGTCCCCTCCCTGGAGAACATGGTGCAATTCCACGACTCGATGATCAGCCTCGTCGGCAACACCCCGCTGGTGAAGCTCAACCGTGTGACCGAAGGCCTGCAGGCCACCGTCCTTGCCAAGGTCGAGTACTTCAATCCCGGTGGATCCGTGAAGGACCGGATCGCCGTCCGGATGATCGAGGCCGCCGAGCAGAGCGGTGCCCTCAAGCCCGGCGGCACCATCGTGGAGCCGACCAGTGGCAACACCGGTGTAGGACTCGCCATTGTGGCCCAGCAGAAGGGCTACAAGTGCATCTTCGTCTGCCCTGACAAGGTGTCCATGGACAAGATCAACGTGCTGCGCGCGTACGGCGCCGACGTGGTGGTCTGCCCGACCGCCGTCGACCCCGAGCACCCGGACTCGTACTACAACGTGTCCGACCGCCTCGTCCGCGAGACCCCGGGCGCCTGGAAGCCGGACCAGTACAGCAACCCGAACAACCCCCGTTCGCACTACGAGACCACCGGCCCCGAGCTGTGGGAGCAGACGGACGGGAAGATCACCCACTTCGTCGCCGGCGTCGGCACGGGCGGCACGATCTCGGGCACCGGCAACTACCTGAAGGAGGTGTCCGGCGGCAAGGTCAAGGTCATCGGCGCCGACCCCGAGGGTTCGGTCTACTCCGGCGGCTCCGGCCGCCCGTACCTGGTCGAGGGCGTCGGCGAGGACTTCTGGCCGACCGCCTACGACCCGAACGTCACCGACGAGATCATCGCGGTGTCCGACAAGGACTCCTTCCAGATGACCCGCCGGCTCGCCAAGGAGGAGGGGCTGCTCGTCGGCGGTTCCTGCGGCATGGCGGTCGTGGCGGCGCTGAAGGCGGCCGAGGGCCTGGGCCCGGACGACGTGGTCGTCGTCCTGCTGCCGGACAGCGGCCGCGGCTACCTGAGCAAGATCTTCAGTGACGAGTGGATGGCCGGTCACGGCTTCCTGGAGGAGGCGGGCCCCGCGGCGCGCATCGGTGACGTGCTCGCGGACAAGGAGGGCGCCATGCCGTCCCTGGTCCACATGCACCCCGAGGAGACCGTCGGCGAGGCCATCGAGGTGCTGCGCGAGTACGGCGTCTCGCAGATGCCGATCGTCAAGCCCGGCGCCGGCCACCCGGACGTGATGGCCGCCGAGGTCATCGGCTCGGTCGTGGAGAAGGAACTGCTGGCGGCGCTGTTCGCGCAGCGCGCCGCGCTGTCCGACCCGCTGGAGAAGCACATGAGCTCGCCGCTGCCGCAGGTCGGCTCGGGCGAGCCGGTGTCCGAACTGATGGCCGTGCTGGGCGACGCGGACGCGGCGATCGTGCTGGTCGAGGGCAAGCCGACCGGTGTGGTGAGCCGTCAGGACCTGCTGGCGTTCCTCGCCAAGGGCGCCAAGTAGCTCTCCCGGCCGGTGCAGTGGGGCGTAGGGGTGGCCACCGGCCCGTGGCGGTACGGGGGTTCGGGCGCCCGTGTGGCCGGATCCCGCCCGTCGCACAAACGGTACGGGCCCGTCATGTGACGGCAGCACCGGCTTAACACGCCTCCGGCACAGTGGTGGTTGTCGGCAGGAGCGCACAGCTCCGGCCGGCACCACCGAACGGCGTTGGCGTACCTCCGGAGCGGCTCCCGGACCGCGTGAACGCCTCGGACGCGGACGGCCCTGACCCGGCCCGTGTCCCTCGCGGGGGCCGCCGTCGTCCCGCCCCTCGCGCACCCGAGGGTGCGGCGGTCCCCGCGCACAGCCTTTCCCGGAGCCAGGCGCTCCGGCGGTCCGGCTCCTCGGGCGCTACGCGGCCCGGTCGCCGGGGCGAAGCCGCTTCGCCGCGTGGATGAAGTTCACGCCGAGGACGCCCGCCCAGGCGACCAGCAGGCCCTTGAACCCCGCCTGCGTGGAGCCGATGGCGGACAGCGGGACCGCCAGGACCAGCGTGATGATGGCGAAGCCGAAGCGTTCGCCGAAGCCGCCGTCGGGCGACGGCAGCCCGCCCCGGCCGCCGCGGGCGGCGGCCAGGCGTTCCTCGGCGAGCCGGCGCCGGACCTGGGTGTCGACCTTCTCGACGAAGGAGTCCACGAGCGCGGCCTCGTAGTCCGGTCCGAGCTCGCGCCGGGCGTCCAGCGCCGCGCCGAGTTCCTTCTTCAACTCCTGGGACTCCATGCGCCCAGCGTAGGAACGGGCGGCGGCCCCGGCACTGGGGGTAGCCCCCGTATCCGCGGCCCGGACCGTCTCGCGGAGCGGTCCGCCGCTTGCCGTCCTGCATAACCGCATGCAGAGTGCTCGGTGACTGAATATTCATGGGGACGGAGGGGTCGGGATGAGCGACAGCCCGGCAGCGCGGCTGCAGCAGCTGTTCGAGGGGCACCGGCTGACGCCCACCCAGCGGCGGATCGCCCACTGCATGGTGCGGGGGGCGGCGGACGTGCCGTTCCTGTCGAGCGTGGAGCTCGCCGAGCTGGCCGGGGTGAGCCAGCCCTCGGTGACCCGCTTCGCGGTGGCGCTGGGCTTCGACGGGTATCCGGCGCTGCGGCGGCACCTGCGCGAGGTGGCTCCCGCGGAGCGTGCGGCGGCCGTGCAGGAGGACGCGTACAACGAGTACCAGCAGGCCGTCCAGGGCGAGATCGAGAACCTGCGGCAGCTGTCGGCCATGCTCGCCGACCCCTCGCCCGTCGAGGAGGCGGGCCGGGTGCTCGCAGGGTCCAGCCCGCTGCCCGTGCTGGGGCTGCGGGCGGCGTCCTCGCAGGCGCGCGGGTTCGCGTACTTCGCGGCCAAGGTGCATCCGGACGTACGGCTCCTCGACGAGGGCGGCTCGATGCTCGCGGACCGGATCGACGCGGCCGCTGCGGCCGGGGCCTCGGCGCTGCTGTGCTTCGCGCTGCCGCGGTATCCGCGGGAGGTGGCGGAGGCCCTGGACCACGCGCGGGCGGCCGGGCTGAAGGTGGTGACGGTCGCCGACTCGGCCTTTGCCCCGGTGGCCCGCGCCTCGGACCTGCTGATCCCCGCGCCCGTCGGTACCGGACTGGCCTTCGACACGGCCTGTGCGCCGATGCTGCTGGGACGGGTGCTGCTGGAGGCGATGGCGGATGCGCTGCCGGACGCGCAGGCACGGCTGGAGTCCTTCGACGCACGGGCCGCGGCGCGCGGGCTGTTCGTGGAGTAGTCCGCGGGCGCGGCCGGGGTCAGCGGTAGTGGAGCTCGGCCAGCTCGGTGGCGAGGCGGTTCCGTAGCGCCGGGATGCGGGAGAGCAGGGGGAGCGCGGTGTTGCGCACGGCGCGCAGGACCGGGTTTCGGGTGGTCGCGATCCGGGTCATCCGGTCGGTCAGGCCCACCACGTGGAGGGCGACGGGGCGGCGGGCGGCCTCGTAGGCGTCGAGGTCGCCGGCGGCGAGTGCGCGGCCGAGGGCGTGGCCGTCCTGGATGCCGGTGTTCATGCCCTGGCCGCCGGCCGGGCTGTGCACGTGGGCGGCGTCCCCGGCGAGCAGCAGCCGGCCCGCGCGGTAGCGGTCGGCGACCCGGTGGTGGACCCGGAACCGGGACGACCAGGCGAGGGTCCGGACGCGGGCCTGGCCCGGGGTGCGCTCGTCCAGCAGGCCCTGCACGAAGGCGAGGTCCGGTTCGGCCGGGGCATCGGCGACGGTGGCGACGACGCGGTAGCGCGTGCCGGGCCCGGCGGGTCCGCCGGGCAGCGGGGCCACGACGGTGAGTCCGGCCGCGCCGAACGCGAGCGAGACCTCCTGCGGGCCGGGGGCCCAGTCCATGGCCACGTCGGCGAGGACGAAGGACTCCTCGTAGGCACTTCCCGCGAAGCCGATGCCGGCCGCCTCGCGGACGGTGCTGTGCATCCCGTCGGCCCCGACGGCGTGGGCGGCGCGCAGGGTCTCGCCGCCGGCGGTGGTCAGGGTGACCCCGTCGGCGTCCTGGGTGACGCCGGTGACCTCGTACGGGCGGTGGACGTCGCCGCCGAGCGCGCGCAGGCGGGCCAGGAGCACGGCCTCCGTCTCGTACTGGGGGACCATCAGCGCGTACGGGTGGGCCGTGGGCAGGCCGTCGAAGGGGACGGCGGCGAGCAGGCGGGCGCCGTCGCGGATCCGGAACCGGTCGACCGGGATGCCGCGGGCGACCAGCTCGGCGGAGAGGGTGCCGGACGGGTCGAGTTCGTCGAGGACCTCCAGGGTGCGGGCGTGGACGACGGCGGCGCGGGACGTGTTGGCGCCCTCGGCCTGCCGGTCGAGGAGGACGAAGTCGACGCCGGCTTCGGCGAGGGTCACGGCGAGGGCGAGGCCGGTGGGGCCGGCTCCGACGATGGCGACGGAGGTCCGGGCGGGAAGCGGTGACACGGACATGAGGTCCTCCTCCGGTGGGCCAACGGTTGTTGGCCAACGGCTGTTGACTTCAGGGTGCGCCTCCCTCCCTGGCATGTCAACAACTGTTGGCCTACATTTGTTGGCATGGCACAGGGAGCGCAGACCAAAGCGGCGATCCTGCGGGCGGCGCGTGAGCGTTTCGCGGCGCAGGGGTACGAGCGGACCACGATCCGCGGCGTCGCGGCGGACGCGGAGATCGACCCGTCGATGGTGATGCGGTACTTCGGGAGCAAGGAGAAGCTCTTCGAGGCGGCGCTGGCGGTGGACCTGCGGCTGCCGGACTTCACGGCCGTGCCGGCGGCGGAGCTGCCCGGCGCGCTCGTACGGCACTTCCTGGACCGGTGGGAGGGTGATCCGGCGGACGACGCGCTGCTGGTGCTGCTGCGGTCCGCGGTCACGAACGAGCGGGCGGCGGAGCGGATGCGGGAGGTGTTCGCGGCGCAGGTCGCTCCGGCGCTGGCGGCGGCCCTCGGCCCCGACCGGGCGGCCCGCGCCGCCGGCCTCGTCTCGGCCCAGCTGCTCGGCCTCGGGCTGACCCGCTACCTGCTGCGCCTGCCCGCGGTGACCTCCCTGGCGCCGGACGCGGTGGTCGCAGGCCTCGCCCCGGCCTTGGCGGCGACCCTGGCCGCCCCGGCCTGACGCCCGGGGCCCACCGGACCAGAGGAGCCGTGGCTCGAACGCGGCCTACGGCTCCTCGGGTCCGGTGGGGCGACGGCCCCGGCGGCGCAGGAGGCGGCCTGCGCGGCGGGCGTGTCTGCGGTTGGGCCGGTCGCGGATACCTTCCAGCATGAGGGCGGCCAGCCGGGCCTTCGCCTCGTCCCCCGCCTCCGCGTACGCGGAGGCGGACCGCAGCAGCGCGGCCCGCGCCGCATCGGCCCGGCCGCACTGGCTGAGTGCACTGGCCAGACACATCCGTGCCCAGCCCGCCCCGGAGTGGTCGCCGAGGTCCTCGTACAGCGTGCACGCCCGCTCGTGCACCGGAGCGGCGCCCTCGAAGTCCCGGCGCCCGGCCAGCGCGAGGCCGTGCATGACCAGTGCATACGCTTCGTGCTGCCGGTCGCCCGTGTGCCGGAAGCACTGGACGGCCTTCCCGTGGGCTTCGACGGCGGCCCGGGCGCGCCCCGCGCGGTCCAGGGCCTCGGCGAGCCCGCTGAAAGCCATGCCCACCTCGTGGACCTCGACGAGCTCCACGAACATCGCCACGGCCTGCTCATGGGCCGTGATGGCTTCCTCGTGGCGCCCGGCCGCACTGAGCGCCCGGCCCAGATTGCGCCTCACCGTGGCCGCCGTGTGCGGATCTCCGGCCTCCGAGAGGATCGCGTCGGCCCTCTCCTGGGCGGCGACCGCCTCCTCGGAGCGCTCCTGCTCCTGGAGGATGGTGCCGAGGTTGCTCCACGCCTTCCCTTCGGAAAGCCGGTCCCCCAGGTCGCGGAAGAGGCGCACGCTCTCCTCCGCGGCAGCGGCCGCCTGGTCCGCGCGGCCGCTGCCCAGCTCGAAACTCGCCAGGTTCAGCAGGCGGCCCGCCCTTGCCCGCGGGGTTTCCCCCGGGTGCGGAGCCGGGACCCGCTCCTGAAATGCCGCGGCCTCCTCGGTGTTGCCGGCTTTGGAGAAGGTCAGCGCGAGATTCTGCAGCGCCCTGTCCCTTGCCCCGGCGTCACCGGAGCGCTCCGCCTCCGCGAGGCTCAGCCGGCTGAGCTCGGCCGCCTCCTGGAAGAGCCTGCGCCGATGGAGGTAGGCCTGCAGGTGCGCGGAGAATCCGTCCACGTCGGCAGGCCGGCCGAGGGACGCGGTGAAGGGGACCAGCGCGATGAGGTTGTCCCGCTCCTCGTCGAGCCATTGCAACGCCGTGGCTGCATCGGGGATGTGCGCGGACCACTCCTCGCCGGTCCGGCCCTGGAGGAGGCCGTCGGAGCCCAGCAGCATCACCTGGTACATGAGGATCAGGCGCTCGGCGGCTTCGTGCCACCCGTCCTCCTCGGCGTGCCGGCGGGCCAGCTCCGCCGCGTACAGCCGCACCAGGTCGTGCATGCGCCAGCGGCCCGAGCCCGTCGGATGCTCCGCGATCAGCCCGGTGCCGCCCAGCCGGGCCAACAGGCCCCGCATGCGGTGCTCTTCCGTTGCGAGCGCCACCGCCTGCGCGCCGCTCTCGCCGTACAGCACCGCCACGAAGGTGATGTGGCAGTCCGGCCCCGGGTTGACGGAGAGCAGCCGGAACAGCCGGGCCTGGTCCGCCGGCAGCCGGGCGTACGACAGCTCGAACGCGGCTCGCACCCCCGTCGGCATGGCGCGCCCGTCGTCGTACGTCAGTGCCTCCAGCCGGTGCTGGGCATCGGCCAGTTGGTGCGACAGGGAGGCGAGCGGCAGCCCCGGATCGCTCGCCAGCAGGGCTCCTGCGACGGTCAGCGCCAGCGGCAGCCGCCCGCAGTGCCCGGTGATCTCCGCCAGTGCGTCCGGCTCCCGCGACGGCCGTGGATCGTCCGGACGGATCCGCAGCAGCATCCCGGACACCAGCTCGGCGGCGGCCGCGGCGGACAGCTCGGTGAGCGGCACGAGCCGCGCCTGGAAGTCCGGCGAGATCAGGCTGTCCCGGGAGGTCACCAGCAGCCGGTGCGAGTCTCCGGCCGGAACCAGGTCCCGTACCTGCCCGATCTCGCCCGCGTCGTCGGCCACGATCAGCACCCGGCGTCCCTCGGCCGCCCGCGTGGCCAGCTCCGAGCGGTACAGCGCCAGCCGCCCCTCCGGCGTCGGCGGGATGTCCTCGTCGCGGATCCCCAGCTCGCCCAGGAGCAAGGAGACCGCCTGGCTGCCGCCGAGCGTGCCGTTCGGGGCGTAGCCGCGCAGCTCGACGAACAGGATCCCGCCCTCGAACCAGCCTTTCTCCATGGCCTGTTGGGCCACGGTCAGGGCCAGCGCGCTCTTCCCGACCCCGGCCAGGCCGGACACCACGGCGACCCTGCTTCCGTCGGGTGCCAGCACCTTCAGCAGCTCGCCGACGGCTTCCTCGCGCCCGGACAGCACGGCGGGCGCCTGGGGCAGGGCGCGCAGCGCGTCCGGCGCGGCCGGGGTGCCGCTCTGGTGGACCGTGTAGTCGGTCCGGTGGACCACGTAGTCCCCCGCCACCTGGGTGACCCGGCTGTTCTGCCGTGCCGTGACCTGCTGCCGCGACCGCTTCCGGCCGGCTATCGTGCGGCCCTCCCGCCGATCTGCCGGACCACCGGGCCGGGTGCGGCGCCGGGCTCCTGGTCCACCGCGCCGTTGCCGTCCTTGTCCGGCAGCCGGCCGAAGGGGTCCGGGCGGGCCGCGGCGGAGCAGAGCCCGGACGCGGCTGTCGCCCCGAGGGGGGCGGTCACGTATCGCATGGATTGAGCCATGGCTGAACCGTTGCAGCGAGTCCCGTGTGATGAGAAGGAATTCGGACGGGATCACCCGTTCGGGTGCGGGTGTCCCCGAGGGGGCCCGGTCACAGCAGCGCGTCGCGCCCTGCGCCGCCCGCCTCCGCGACGATGGCGGACAGCGGCTGCGCCGGGCGGGCCGGGGCGAAGCGCACTTCGTCCGACGCCGTGACCGTGAAGCCGTGGACCGCCGGGCGCGGGAGGCTGTTGTAGCCGTAGTGGGCCGTGAAGAAGTACGCGCCCGTGTCCGGGACGGCGATCAGGTCGCCCGGGGCGAGTTCCGGCAGTTCCCGGGCCGTGGCCAGAAGGTCGCCCGCGAAGCACGCCGGGCCCGCGATGTCCTGGGCTACGGGCGGGCCCGTCTTCGGGGTGCCCTTGGCGTCGTACGGCAGGATCCGCAGCGGCCACGCCGCCGGCGCGTACACCGTACGGGTCGCCAGCTGGACCCCCGCGTGCGTGAGTGCGATCGGGCGGCCCCCGGTGCTCTTCGTGTACTCGACCCGGGAGAGCACCAGCCCGTGCTTGGCCAGCAGGGACCTGCCGAACTCCGTCACCAGGCCGTAGCGCCCGCCGAAGAGGGCCGGGACGGCCTCCCGGAGGGCCGCCGCGTACTGCGCGTACGTCGGGGTGCCGGCGTCCGACGCGAAGTTCACCGGCAGGCCGCCGCCGATGTCGAGGGTGTCGACCTGGCGGCGGCCGGCCGCCGCATTGATCTCCTCGGCCAGCGCGTGCAGGTCCCGCACCCCCTCCGCGATCAGCGGCAGCGGCACGCCCTGCGAGCCCGAGTGGATGTGCAGCCGGGTCAGCCACGGCCGCTCCGCGTACGCCCGTACGAGCCACTCGCGCGCCCCCGGGTCCCGCAGCGCGATCCCGAACTTCGAGGTCGCGGTGGCGGTCGACAGCGCGTCGATGGTGCCCGCGCCGGTCTGCGGGTTGATCCGTACGCCGATCGGGGAGCGCGTCGGGCCCGCGGCCACCAGTGCGTCGAGCCGCTGCAGCTCCTGGCGGCTGTCCGCGTTGACGGCGATCCCGAGGGCCAGGGCCTCGCGCAGCTCCGCCGGGGTCTTGGCGGGGGAGTCCAGGACGGTCCGCTCCGGCTCCACCCCGGCCGCCCGGGCCAGTGCCAGCTCGCCGGCGCTGGCCACCTCGCAGCCGATGCCGGCGGCCGCCAGCAGCCGCAGCACGGGGACCAGCGGGCAGGCCTTGACCGCGAAGGCGTGCAGGACGGGGGTGCCGGGCGCCAGCGCCGAGGCGAACGCACTGGTCAGAGCTGCGGCGGAGGCTCTGATTCCGGCGGTGTCCAGCAGGCAGACCAGAGGCTCGGCGTCTTCGGCCCCGCCCACCAGGCCCTGTTCCACGGCGGCCCTGACGGCCAGATCCCGACGCCGTGCGGCGTCTTGCGCGTGCGTGTCGGAAGCCATGTCCGTCAGCCAATCACCCGGCGGGTCGGCCCGCAGCTGTTGACTGAATCTATTCAGGAAGTCAGGATGTGAATAGATTGACCAACATCGGAGGAGGCACCCGCCATGTCAGGACCCCGCCCCGTACGCGCCGCGCGAGGCACCGAGCTCAGCACCCTGGGATGGCAGCAGGAAGCCGCCCTCCGGATGCTCCAGAACAACCTGGACCCCGAGGTCGCGGAGCACCCCGACAAGCTCGTCGTCTACGGCGGCACCGGCAAGGCCGCGCGCGACTGGCGCTCGTTCGACGCGATGGTCCGCACCCTGCGGACCCTCAAGCAGGACGAGACGATGCTCGTCCAGTCCGGCCGCCCGGTCGGCGTGATGCAGACCCACGAGTGGGCGCCGCGCGTCCTGCTCGCCAACTCCAACCTCGTCGGCGACTGGGCCAACTGGGAGGAGTTCCGCCGCCTGGAGCACCTCGGCCTGACCATGTACGGCCAGATGACCGCCGGTTCCTGGATCTACATCGGCACCCAGGGCATCCTGCAGGGCACGTACGAGACCTTCGCGGCCGTCGCGGCGAAGAAGTTCAACGGCACCCTCGCGGGCACCATCACCCTGACCGCCGGCCTCGGCGGCATGGGCGGCGCCCAGCCGCTGGCCGTGACGATGAACGACGGCGTCGCGATCTGCATCGACGTCGACCCGCGCGCCATCGAGCGCCGCATCGAGCACCGCTACCTGGACGTCAAGGCCGACAACCTGGCGCACGCCCTCCAGCTCGCCGTCGAGGCGCGCGACGCCCGCAAGCCCCTCTCCATCGGCCTGCTCGGCAACGCGGCCGAGCTCCTCCCGCAGATGCTCGCGGAAGGCGCCCCGATCGACATCGTCACCGACCAGACGTCGGCGCACGACCCGCTGTCGTACCTGCCGGTGGGCGTCGACTTCGACGACATGGCGGCGTACGCGGCCAAGGACCCGGCCGGCTTCACCACGCGGGCCCGCGAGTCCATGGCGAAGCACGTCGAGGCCATGGTCGGCTTCATGGACGCGGGCTCCGAGGTCTTCGACTACGGCAACTCCATCCGCGGCGAGGCCCAGCTGGCCGGCTACGACCGCGCGTTCGCCTTCCCCGGCTTCGTCCCGGCGTACATCCGCCCGCTGTTCTGCGAGGGCAAGGGCCCCTTCCGCTGGGCGGCCCTGTCCGGCGAGGCCTCGGACATCGCGAAGACCGACAAGGCGATGCTGGAGCTCTTCCCGGAGAACGAGTCGCTGCACCGCTGGATCAAGATGGCCGGCGAGCGGGTCCACTTCCAGGGCCTGCCGGCGCGCATCTGCTGGCTCGGCTACGGCGAGCGCGACAAGGCGGGCGAGCGCTTCAACGAGATGGTGGCCGACGGCACCCTCGCCGCTCCGCTGGCCATCGGCCGCGACCACCTCGACTGCGGTTCGGTGGCCTCCCCGTACCGCGAGACCGAGGCCATGCTCGACGGCTCCGACGCGATCGCCGACTGGCCGCTGCTGAACGCCATGGTCAACGTCGCCTCCGGCGCCTCCTGGGTCTCGATCCACCACGGCGGCGGCGTCGGTATGGGCCGCTCGATCCACGCGGGCCAGGTCACTGTCGCCGACGGCACCAAGCTCGCGGGCGAGAAGATCCGCCGCGTCCTCACCAACGACCCGGGCATGGGTGTCATCCGCCACGTCGACGCCGGCTACGACATCGCCGAGTCCGTCGCGGACGAGCGCGGCGTCCGCGTCCCCATGCGCGAGGGCGACGACGCGTGAGCGACAACCCCGCAGGGGCGGCCTCGTTCCACACCATGTGGAACGAGCTCGCCCCCATCGGCCGGCACGCCGACAGCGGCGGCTACCGCCGCTACGCGTGGACCGGCGCCGATGCCGACTGCCGGACCTGGTTCCAGGCACAGGCGCAGGCCCGCGGCCTCGCCTACGAGACCGACCGCAACGGCAACCAGTGGGCCTGGCTCGGCGACCCCCTCGCCGGTGACGCCGTCGTCACCGGCTCCCACCTGGACTCCGTGCCCGACGGCGGAGCCTTCGACGGCCCCCTCGGCGTGGTGTCCTCCTTCGCGGCCCTGGACGAACTCCGCAGGAGGGGCGCGGAGTTCACCAGGCCGCTGGCCATCACCAACTTCGGCGACGAGGAAGGGGCCCGCTTCGGCCTCGCCTGCGTCGGCTCCCGGCTCGCCGCCGGGCAGCTGACCAAGGAGAAGGCGTACGAGCTCCGCGACGGCGACGGGATCAGCCTGCCCCGGGCCATGGAGGCCGCCGGGTACGACCCCGACGCGATCGGCGCGGACCCCGAGCGGCTCGCCCGCATCGGCGCCTTCGTCGAGCTCCACGTCGAGCAGGGCCGGGCCCTGGACCTGTCCGGCGACGCCGTCGGCATCGCGTCCGCGATCTGGCCGCACGGCCGCTGGCGGTTCGACTTCCACGGCGAGGCCAACCACGCGGGCACCACCCGTCTCGTGGACCGGCGCGACCCGATGCTCACGTACGCGGCGACCGTGCTGGCCGCCCGTACCGAGGCCGCCCTCGCCGGCGCCGTCGCCACGTTCGGGAAGATCTCGGTCGAGCCGAACGGGGTCAACGCCATCCCGTCGCTGGTGCGCGGCTGGCTCGACTCCCGCGCCGCCGACCAGGCCACCCTGGACGCGGTGGTCACCGCGATCGAGAAGGCCGCCCGCGAGCGCGCGGACCAGGACGGCATCGACCTGGCCGTCGTCCGGGAGTCCTTCACCCCGGTCGTCGAGTTCGAGCACGCCCTGCGCGACGAGATGAACCGGATCCTGGGCGGGGCCGTCCCCGTCCTCGGCACCGGTGCGGGACACGACGCGGGAATCCTCTCCGCCGCCGTCCCGACCGCGATGCTGTTCGTACGGAACCCGACCGGCGTCTCCCACTCCCCGCGGGAGTTCGCCCCCGAGGACGACTGCGTGGCCGGCGTCCTCGCCCTCGCCGACGTACTGGAAGGACTGGCGTGCCGTTGAAGACGTACTGGCTGGAGCACGCCTGGCTCGGCACCCATGTCGAGCCGGGCGTGGCCCTGACCGTGTCCGGTGGCGGCTCCGCCGCGGAGGGCTCCGAAGGGCGGATCGCCGCCCTTCGCACCGGGGTCGAGACCCCGCCCCCCGGCGCCGAGGTCCTGCGCGGCCTGACCCTCCCCGGTCTGGCCAACGCCCACAGCCACGCCTTCCACCGGGCCCTGCGCTCCCTGGTGCAGGTGGGTTCGGGGACCTTCTGGACCTGGCGCGAGTTCATGTACCAGGTCGCCCAGAACCTCACCCCCGACTCGTACTTCGCACTCGCCCGCGCGGTGTACGCGGAGATGGCGCTGGCCGGCATCACCGACGTCGGCGAGTTCCACTACGTCCACCACGCCCCCGGCGGCACCCCGTACGCCGATCCGAACGCCATGGGCGAGGCCCTGATCGAGGCGGCCGCCGCGGCGGGGATCCGCATCACCCTCCTCGACACGGCGTACCTCTCGTCGGGTTTCGGTGAGGCCCCGAGCTCCCACCAGCTGCGCTTCTCCGACGGCACGGCCGACGCCTGGGCCGAGCGCGTCAGCGCCCTCAAGCCCGGCGAGCACGCCCTGATCGGTGCGGCGGTCCACTCCGTGCGCGCCGTACCGGCCGATCAGCTGGCCACCGTCGCCCGCTGGGCCGAGGAGCGGCAGGCCCCCCTGCACGTCCACCTCTCCGAGCAGACCGCCGAGAACGAGGCCTGCCAGGCCGCCCACGGCCGCACCCCGACGCAGCTCCTGGCCGATCACGGGGTGCTCGGCCCGCGCACCACCGGCGTCCACAACACGCACCTCACCGATGTGGACATCGCGCTCCTCGGCGGCACCTCCACCGGTACGTGCATGTGCCCCACCACCGAGCGCGACCTCGCCGACGGGATCGGCCCGGCCGGCCGGCTCCAGCGCGCGGGCAGCCCTCTCTCCCTCGGCAGCGACAGCCACGCCGTGATCGACCTGCTTGAGGAGGCCCGCGCGATGGAGCTCAACGAGCGCCTGCGCAGCCGTACCCGGGGCCACTGGACGGCGAACGCCCTGCTGGCCGCGGCCACCGCGGACGGCCACGCGGCCCTGGGCCGGCCCGACGCGGGACGCCTGGAGCCTGGAGCCCTCGCGGACTTCACCACGATCGCCCTCGACTCCGTCCGGACGGCGGGGCCGCTGCCCCGGCTCGGAGCCGAGACGGCCGTCTTCGCCGCGACGTCGGCGGACGTCCGCCACACGGTGGTGGGCGGCCGCCACATCGTCCGCGACGGCGCCCACACCCTCGTCCCCGACGTCCCGTCGGCCCTGGCCGAATCGATCGCGGCCGTCCGCGGCTGACGCAGTTCTTTCCCCCCACCCCGCCCCTTCCCGAAACCGGGCTCTGCCCGGACCCGGTCCGGGGCGGAGCCCCAGTTCCGGGAAGGGGCGGGGTGGGGGAGGAAACCTCCGAGAGGAACCCCGTGACCACCACCGCCATCACCAACATCGGCAGCCTCGTCACCAACGACCCCGCCCTCGGCGAAGGCCCTCTCGGCCTGATCGAGGACGCGGCCGTCGTCATCGAGGACCACAAGATCGCCTGGGTCGGCCCCGCCGCCAAGGCCCCGGCCGCCGACGCCGTGTTCGACGCCGAGGGCCGCGCTGTGATCCCCGGCTTCGTCGACTCGCACTCGCACCTGGTCTTCGCGGGCGACCGCACCGCCGAGTTCAACGCCCGGATGTCCGGCCGCAGCTACTCCGCCGGAGGCATCCGCACCACCGTCGCAGCCACCCGCGCCGCCACCGACGCCGAGCTCGAAGCCAACCTGCTGCGCCACCTCGAAGAGGCCCGCCGCCAGGGCACCACCACCTTCGAGACCAAGTCCGGCTACGGCCTCACGGTCGAGGACGAGGCCCGCGCCCTGCGCATCGCCGCCGCGCACACCGAGGAGGTCACCTACCTCGGCGCGCACATCGTCTCCCCCGACTACGCCGAGGACCCGGCCGGCTACGTCGACCTCGTCACCGGCGAGATGCTGGCCGCCTGCGCCCCGTACGCCCGCTGGGTGGACGTGTTCTGCGAGAAGGGCGCCTTCGACGGCGACCAGGCCCGCGCGATCCTCACCGCCGGCGCGGCTGCCGGGCTGATCCCGCGCGTCCACGCCAACCAGCTCTCCCACGGCCCCGGCGTACAGCTCGCCGTGGAGCTCGGGGCCGCCTCCGCCGACCACTGCACCCACCTCACCGACGCCGACGTCGACGCCCTGGCGCAGGCCGCGGACACCACCGTCGCCACGCTGCTGCCCGGTGCCGAGTTCTCCACCCGCGCCCAGTGGCCCGACGCCCGCCGCCTCATCGACGCGGGCGCCACCGTCGCGCTGTCCACCGACTGCAACCCGGGCTCCTCGTACACGAGTTCCATGCCCTTCTGCATCGCGCTCGCCGTCCGGGACATGCGGATGACCCCGGACGAGGCGCTCTGGTCCGCCACCGCCGGCGGGGCCCGGGCCCTGCGCCGCGGCGACGTGGGCGTCGTGACCCCGGGGGCCCGCGCCGACCTGGCCCTCCTGGACGCCCCGAGCCATGTCCACCTGGCCTACCGCCCCGGTGTCCCGCTCGTCTCCGCGGTCTGGCAGCGGGGTGTCCGCACCGCCTGAACCATCCCCGTTCCGCACGGACATGGCCTGAATCCAGGCGGCCGACAGGCCGTGGATCCAGGCCTGTCCCGTGTCTTCCCTCCTCACGGTCCCGGGCGTACCTTGAGCCACCAATCTGATGTGTCGTCAGTAACTTGTGGCCCGAGGGGAAGACGAAGGTGTCCGACCGGAAACGCTCCACAGCGCTTGCGCTGGCTTCCGCGGTGGCCGCAGCGGCGGTCCTGCTGGCCGCCCCCGCGGCCCGCGCCGACGTCGTCGACGTCGCCTACGACTGCAAGACCCCCATCGGCGACAAGTCGGCGGTCTCGCCCATCGACATCAAGGCCGTCAAAGAGGGCGACGGCTACAAGCTGACGATGACCTTCCAGAAGGGCGTCTCGTCCAGCCCCGTCGAACTCGGCAAGGGTGCGATGAGCCCCGGCGCCGTCATCCTCGTCGACGGCGCGGAGAAGGCGTCCGTGCCCGTCTCGGGAGCGCCCAACCCCGAGGCCGTGCCCGCCAACACCCCCATCAAGATCACCGACCTCTCGGGCACCTACACCCCCAAGAAGACCGGCAAGGTCACCTTCACCGCGGGCGTGCTCACCATCAAGGCGCTGGGGACCACCACCACCTGCACCCCCGGCAACAGCCCCAAGCCGTCCCTGGAGCTGGAGGTGACGGCCGCCGCCGCGCCCGCGCAGCCCGGGGGCGCCGGGGAAGACACCCTCCCGCAGACCGGACCCGCCGACTCCGCCCTCGCCCTCGGCACCCTCGGGGGCACCGTGCTGCTCACCGGCGCCGTCGGCGTCCTCTGGCTGACCCGGCGCGGCCGGCGGGCCCGGTCCTGAAACGGAGCACCCCCGGCCATGCCCGTGCTCCACACCCCCGCCCCGCGCACACCCCCCACCGCCCTCACACGCCTGTGCCTCCCGCTGCTCGCCGCGGCCCTGCTCTCCGCCGCCCCGGGCGGCGCGGCCGCGGACGAGCCCGGCTGGACCGCCGAGCCCGCCGCCGGCGGCGCCGCGGCCGCCCGCCCGTACTTCTACCTCGCGGGCCCTGCCGGCACCGTCCTGGAGGACCGGCTCGCGCTGTCCAACACCTCCGACCGGGAGCGCACCGTCACCCTGCGCGGGGCCGACGCCTACAACACGGCCGACGGGGCCTTCGCCGTGCGCCCCGCGGAAGCCGCTCCCGCGGCCGTCGGCCGCCAGGGCGGTGACCCGGTGACCGGCGCCGGCTCCTGGATCAGCTTCGGGGCCGCCGGCACCGTGAAGATCCCGCCGCGCACCCGCGCGGTGGTGCCCTTCACCGTCACCGTGCCGCCCGCCTCCTTCCCCGGTGACCACCCGGCCGCCGTGGTCGCCGCCGCGGACGGCCGCGAGGTGGGCGTACGGGTCCACCTGCGCGTCGGCGGCCCCACCCTGGCCGCCCTCACCGTCGAGGACGTCTCCGTACGCGGCACGGGCGCCCGCGCCGTGGTCGCGTACACCTTGGTCAACCGGGGCAACGTGGCCCTCGCCCCCGAGCTGGACATCCGCGCCGAGGGCCTCTTCGGCGAGGTCCCGGGCCGCACCGCCCGCACCCTGCCCGTCGAACTGCTGCCCGGGCAGCGGGTGTCGCTGACCGAGCCGTGGCCCGGAGCCCCGGTCCTCGACGAGGTCTCCCTCACCCTCACGGTCACCGCCCCCGGCGCGGTCCCGGCGACCGCCACCGCCTCGGCGTGGTGCGTGCCCGGCGGGACCGCGGCCCGGACCGGCGCCGGGCTGCTCGGCCTCGGCGGGGTCACCCTGGCCGCGCTGCTCCTCGTACGCAGCCGGCGCGGCCGCGGCGGGGCGCCCGCGGAGGAGGAGCCCGCAGCCGCGGGCGACCGGGCCCCGGAACACGAGCTGACGGGAGCATCCAGGTGAGTGCCAAGGCCGGCGGAACGGTCCGCGGCAAGCTGCGGGGAAAGATCGGGGCCCTCGTCGCGGCAGGGCTGGCGGTGTGCGCCGTGGCCCTGTTCCCGGCCGAGACTGCGGCCGCCGCGCCCGCGGCCCCGGCGGCCGAGGGCAAGCCGGCGGTGGCACTCTCGCTCCAGGAGGCCGCGAAGGGTACCGAGATCACCGTCACCGGCACCGGCTGGCGCGCCAAGACCCTCGTCATGCTGCTGGTCTGCGGGCAGAACATGATCGGCGGCACCAACAGCTGCGCCAACGCCGACGGGGCCGCCGTCTCGGTCGGCGACGACGGGCACTTCACCGCCCGGCTGGCCGTGGCGGCACCCCCCAAGCCCTGCCCCTGCGTCGTCAACGTCACCTCCGTCAACGGGGACCAGTCCACCGTCGCCGCCCCTCTGAAGATCACCGACCACCCGGTGGCCGAGCTGCCGGCCGAGTCCGGCACGGCGCGCCTGGCCATGCTCACCGGGGCCCGGCTCGAAGGCGGGGACGGCCTGCTGACCTGGTTCGGCGCCCCGCCCGGCCGGAAGCTCACGGTCACCGTCGGCAACCTCGGCTCGGCCCCCGTCAAGGACCCCGTCTTCCAGCTCGGCACCGCCCACGGGGTGTTCGCGCCGCTGTGGGACGAGGTCCGGTGGAAGGGCGCGATCCCGCCGGGCGGCAAGGCGGAGATCCGGCTGGACGTCAGCCTGTCGGCGGGGGCCCACGGGGACTACACCGTCTCCCTCAAGTACGGCGACACGGTCGTGGCCACCCAGCCCTGGGGCGTGGACCGCCCGTACGGGGTGCTGCTGTTCTGGGGCCTGCTCCTGCTGGTGATCCCGGCCGCGGTCTTCCGGATCGGCATGGCCGTGGTCGACAGGGTCCGGCCGCCGCCGGCGCCGGCCGGCGGCCGCCACCGGGGCGCGAAGGCCCCGGAGCCCGCCGCGCAGGCCGCCGCGGCGGCGTCCCCCCAGACCACCGCGGCGGTCCTGCCGTGGTTCACCCCGGACAGCGCGCCGGGACCGAGAGCACCACATGCACCACACGCACCACAGGCGTCCGCACCGTCTGAGAGCAGTCCGACGACGAAGGGACATTCGTGAAGACCCAACGGAGGGTGAGTGCGGCCGCGGTCGCGCTGCTGTTCGGCGGCGCGGGCATCCTGCTGGCGGCGAGCCCCGCCCAGGCGGCCGACGTCTCGTACAAGGTGGAGTGCATCCCGCCTGCGGGCGGCGGCGGGCCGGTCCAGGGCACGAACACCGTTTCGATCACCGCGCCCGCCACCGCCAAGGTCGGCGACGAGGTCGAGGTGGTCTGGAAGACCGTCAAGCCGGCCTCGAACAACACCGACCTCATGGACCTGGGCAAGGACACCGTCAAGCCCACCGGCTACGTGAAGCTCGGCGGCGCGCTCGGCGCGGAGGTGAAGCTGGAGGGCGAACGCAAGAACCCGCCCATCCCCAAGAAGGCCCCCATGGTCATGTCCGACATGAAGGGCAAGGTCAAGCTGACCAAGGCCGGGGACGTCACGATCACGCCCGGCAAGTACGACGTGGACTTCAGCGGGTTCGTCACGCACTGCTCGCCGAAGGAGACGGTCGGCGTCGGCGCCACCATCAAGGTCACCGACGGTGGCGGGTCCACCGGCGGTGGCTCGACGACCGGCGGGAGCACGAGCGGCGGCGCGACGAGCGGCGGGTCCACCACCGGCGGCTCCACGAGCGGCGGGTCCTCCGGCGGGGGTTCCACCACCGGCGGCAGCGGCGGCCAGACCGACTTCCCGGGCAAGCCCGTCGAGGTCGCCTTCGACTGCGGACCGGTCGTCCCCGGGGGCATCAAGACCCCGGTCACGATCAACGCCAGGAAGAACGGCGGCAGTTACGACCTGACCGTCAAGACCGCGAAGGGCGCGATGGCCAGCCCGATGGCCCTGCCGGCGGGCGCCCTCAAGCCCTCGATGAACGTCAAGCTCGGCGGCGCCGACAGCGGCACGGTCAAGGTCTCCGGCCCGGCCAACGCGGAGCCCATCCCGGACAAGGCCCCGGTCAGCCTGAGCGACATGACCGGCACCTACAAGCCCGGCAAGACCGGCAAGGTCACGCTGAGCCCGGACCAGCTGACGATCGACGTCACGATGGCCCCGGGGTCCACGCCGATCAACGTGCCCTGCAAGGCGGCCAGCAGCGGCGTCTCCCTGGAGCTCGACACCACCGCCCAGGAGGGCGGTTCCGGCTCCCCGGCCACGACCGGCTCCACCAGCGCCTCGGGCGGCCTCGCCGAGACGGGAGCCGGGGACGAGGGCGGGATCAAGGCCCTGGCCCTGGTCGCGGGCACGGTGATCCTGCTCGGCGGCGCGGTCTTCACGTTCACCCCGTGGCGCCGCCTGCGCGGCACGCGGTAACCGCACGGGCAAGAGCGACCGAAGCCGTGGGCGTCCCCCGTACGGGTGGGGCGCGCACGGCTTCGCGGGCGTGGCGGCGCTGCGCCGGACAGCTCCGGCCGCCGGAGCGGAAGCCCGCACAACGGAACGGCCCGGCACACCAGGAGGTGTGCCGGGCCGTCCGCGGCTTCCGTGACGCGTGCGTCAGTGCACGTCGCCCATCTGCTCCTTGACGTTCTTGCGGTACATGAAGACCGCCAGGGCCGCCAGGCAGGCGAGGGTCGCCTCGATGGCGACGGCGCCCGTGCCGTTCAGGTCGATGCCGAACACGGCCGGGTCGGACAGGAGGCTGGTGACGGAGTCACCGGCGGTGACCGCCAGGAACCACACGCCCATCATCTGCGAGGCGTACTTGGCCGGTGCCATCTTCGTGGTGACCGAGAGGCCGACCGGGGAGATGCACAGCTCGCCGACCGTCTGGATCAGGTAGATCCCGACGAGCCACATCGGGCTCACCGTCTGGCCGTTCGCCGCCAGGGCGATCGGGGCCAGGAAGAAGAAGAACGAGACGCCGATGAAGAACAGGCCCGCGGCGAACTTGCCGACCGTCGACGGCTCCTTGCCCTTGCGGTTCAGCCACACCCAGAACCAGGCGAAGACCGGGGCCAGCGCCATGATGAAGACCGGGTTCAGCGACTGGTACCAGGACGAGGGGAACTCGAAGCCGAGCAGGGAGCCCGCGGCCTTGGTCTCACCGAAGGACTGGACGGTCGAGGCGCCCTGGTCGTAGATCATCCAGAAGACCGCGGCGGCGACGAAGAACCAGATGTAGCCGGTCATCTTCGACTGCTCGGACGTGTTGAGTTCCTTGTCCCGCTTGATGCGGACGAGCACGCCGGTCGGGATGATCAGGCCGATCAGGGTCAGCGGGATGGTCGCCCAGGCCTTGGTGAACATGCCGGCCATGCCCACGGCGGTGTAGAACACGGCCACGATCGCGACCACGATGACGATCTTGCGGATCCAGGAGGTGCGCTCCTCGGCCGACAGGGGCTTCGGAACGGCGGAGCTGATCGGGTTCAGGTTCTTGGTGCCCAGCAGGAAGGCGGCCAGACCGATGCCCATGCCGACCGCGGCCATCGCGAAGCCGAGGTGCCAGTTGACCTCCTGGCCCACGGTGCCGATGATCAGCGGCGCGAAGAAGGCGCCGGCGTTGATGCCCATGTAGAAGATCGTGAAGCCGCCGTCACGGCGAGGGTCGTTCGCATCCTTGTACAGCTGGCCGACCATCGTGGAGATGTTGGCCTTCAGCAGACCCGAGCCGATCGCCACCAGGGCCAGACCGGCGAAGAAGGTCCCGCCGCCCGGGAGGGCGAGGATGATGTGGCCGGACATGATCGTCACGGCCGCGATCGTCACGGTCTTGCGGGGGCCCCAGACACGGTCGCCCAGCCACCCGCCCGGGAGGGCGAGGAGGTAGACCATGGAGACGTAGATGGAGAACACGGTGATCGCCGTGCCCTCGTCCATCCCGATGCCGCCGCCCAGGCTGCCCTTCTTGGCATCCGGGCCGCCGGAGAGCAGGTAGACGAGGAGGAGGGCCTTCATGCCGTAGAAGCTGAAGCGCTCCCACATCTCCGTCATGAAGAGAGTGGCCAGGCCACGGGGGTGGCCGAAGAAGGTCTTTTCGGCGGACGGAGCCGCCGCGTCCTTCGTCAGGCTGGAAGCCATGGTCGATCCTTGCTTGATCGGGACGCCTCGCTTCGTGAGCGGAACAGCGCCCGGTGGGGGGTGGCCGGCACCGGCGACGGGTGTCCCACCCCACGCCCAGGGGTCTGCCCCCGTCCGTGGAGGAGGGGGGCAGGGGATGTCCGCAACCGGGATCCACGCCCCGTCGCGCAGCTTCGCGCTCGGGGCCCGGCCCACAGGTCATTCACTGTCATCAAGTCCGAACAGGCCAGTCCATCGGGACTGCCCGAATCGGTCAGGACAGAAATAGAGACCCTTGGCTCGCTTTTCGGCACAAAGGTCTCAGAGGTAGTGCATCAGGCGTCTCGCCACCATACGACACGACACGGCGGCATATGAATGGACTTGAGACATGGATCACAGGCCATCAGGGAACCGTTTGGCCACAATCGAAGGGCCCCCCTGGACATAAGACCAGATCGGCAGGGGTGTGCGGGCACGCCCCTGCACATCGCCGCCGCGGACTACCATCACCCACATGACGCGTGTACTGCTCGCCGAGGACGACGCATCCATCTCGGAGCCCCTGGCCCGCGCCCTGCGCCGGGAGGGGTACGAGGTCGAGGTCCGGGAGGACGGCCCCACCGCCCTGGACGCGGGACTTCAGGGCGGCGTCGATCTCGTCGTCCTCGATCTGGGCCTGCCGGGCATGGACGGCCTGGAGGTCGCCCGCCGGCTGCGCGCCGAGGGCCACGGCTTCCCGATCCTGGTGCTCACCGCCCGTGCGGACGAGGTCGACACGGTCGTCGGCCTGGACGCCGGCGCCGACGACTACGTGACCAAGCCCTTCCGCCTGGCCGAGCTGCTGGCCCGGGTCCGGGCCCTGCTGCGGCGCGGCGCCAACGACGCCACCCAGGCGCCCGCCACCCACGGCGTGCGGATCGACGTCGAGTCGCACCGCGCCTGGATGGGGGAGGAGGAGCTCCAGCTCACGGCCAAGGAGTTCGACCTGCTGCGGGTCCTGGTCCGCGACGCCGGCCGGGTCGTCACCCGCGACCAGCTGATGCGCGAGGTGTGGGACACCACCTGGTGGTCCTCCACCAAGACCCTCGACATGCACATCTCCTGGCTGCGCAAGAAGCTGGGCGACGACGCCGCGAACCCGCGCTACATCGCCACCGTCCGCGGGGTCGGCTTCCGCTTCGAGAAGAGCTGAGCGGCCTCCCGGAACCATGCGCCGCCGCCTGATCAACTCCACGCTCGCCGTGGTGCTCGTCGTCATCGCCGTCTTCGGGGTCTCCCTGGTGATCGTGGAGACTCGGACGATCACCAGCAGCGCCCAGGACCGCATCGAGTCCGAGGCGCTGCGCCTGGTGGGCATCGTCGAGGCGAGCGTCCTGGAGCACAAGCCCATCGACGCCCAGGCCCTCGCCGAGCAGCTGGACGAGGGCGGGTACGCCCGGATCACGGTCCCCGGGCAGCCGCCCGTGGACGTCGGCGACCGGATCCCCGACAGCGTCATCCGCGGCACCGCCAAGGGTGAGCAGGGCGAGACCGTGGTCGTCGAGGAGTCGCGCTCCACGGTGACCCGGGAGGTCGGGCGGACCCTGGCCGTGGTCGGCGCCGTGGCGCTGCTCGCCGTGGTGGCGGCCGTCCTGCTCGCCGTACGGCAGGCCAACCGGCTGGCGTCCCCGCTCACCGACCTGGCCGAGACGGCCGAGCGGCTGGGCTCCGGCGACCCCCGGCCCCGGCACAAGCGGTACGGGGTTCCCGAGCTGGACCGGGTCGCGGACGTGCTGGACTCCAGCGCGGAACGGATCGGCCGGATGCTCACCGCCGAGCGGCGCCTGGCCGCGGACGCCTCGCACCAGCTGCGCACCCCCCTCACGGCCCTGTCGATGCGGCTGGAGGAGATCACGGTCACCGAGGACCTGGAGACCGTACGGGAGGAGGCGAGCATCGCCCTGACCCAGGTGGAGCGGCTCACGGACGTGGTCGAGCGGCTCCTGACGAACTCGCGGGACCCGCGGACCGGCTCGGCGGTCCCCTTCGACCTGGACGAGGTCGTCAAACAGCAGGTGGAGGAGTGGCGGCCGGCTTACCGCAGTGCGGGCCGGGCCATCGTGCGCTCCGGCAAGACGGGCATACGGGCCGTCGGTACCCCGGGCGCGGTCTCGCAGGTGCTGGCGACCCTCGTGGAGAACGCGCTGATGCACGGTGGCGGCACGGTCGCGCTGCGTACCCGGGTGATCGGGAACCAGGCGGTGCTGGAGGTCACGGACGAGGGGCCGGGGGTCCCGCCCGACCTCGGCAACCGGATCTTCGAGCGGGCCATCAGCGGCCGCAACTCCACCGGGATCGGCCTGGCGGTGGCCCGGGACCTCGCGGAGGCCGACGGGGGCCGCCTGGAGCTGCTCCAGACGCAGCCGCCGGTGTTCGCGCTGTTCCTGAGCCGGACGGCGCCGGAGCGGCCGGAGCCGGAGCACACGGTCCGCTGAACCGGCCGGGCCGCCGCCGGGACGCGGTCGGGCGGTCCGGCTACTTGCCGGCTGGCTCGGGGGCGCGCGCGGCGCTCGGCCCGCTCCCGGCTCCGCCGCGCGGCGGAGCGGCCGCCGAGGCCGGAGCCGGGGCCCCGCCGGGCTCCGGCAGGGCCTTGAAGACCCAGGTGCGGTACGACCAGAAGCGGAACACGGTGGCCGTGCCGATGCCGATGAACTTGAACACGTTGCTGGCGAGGGGGCCGTCCCAGCCGAACCCGTACGTGGCGGTGTACAGCACGCCGTTCTCGATCACCAGGCCGATCACGCTGAAGGCCACGAACAGCGGCAGTTCGCGGGAGCTGCCGGAGCGGGCGCGCTCCCGGTAGGTGAAGTACCGGAAGCCGATGTAGTTGGTGATGATGGCCACGACGGTGGCTATGACGCCGGCCCGGACGACCTGGAGGTCCGTCGTGTGGCGGATCAGGTTGAAGACACCCAGGTTGACGAGCACACCCACGCCGCCGACGGCCCCGAACTTCGCGACCTCACGGGCGAGGCCGCGTACGCGATCGAGCGCGGATCCCTGCTGCGGCGTGCTCATGTGATGGATCAGTCCTGTCCTTCGCCGCCCCGCGCGGGGGCGTCCGGGAGACGTCTGCCGCCTCGGTCAACCCGCCCATGCTAAGTGTCGCCCCAGGGGCCCGTCTGTGCCTTCGTGCACCGTGCGACGCACGGCACACGGGGAGGCGGTGACGAGCCGTTTCGATCAGAACGTGCCAGGGTCACGTCCGGATGGCGGAATACCGGCGGATACTCTGGAGGGGTGACGTTCCCGGTAGTCGGCATGGTCGGCGGCGGACAGCTCGCCCGCATGACCCACGAGGCGGGTATCCCCCTCGGCATCAGATTCAAGCTCCTCAGTGACACCCCACAGGACTCGGCGGCCCAGGTCGTGAGCGATGTCGTCATCGGCGACTATCGCGATCTGGAGACGTTGCGCGCCTTCGCGCGCGGCTGCGATGTGATCACTTTCGACCACGAGCACGTGCCCATCGAGCACCTGCGGGCCCTGGAAGCGGACGGCATCCCCGTCCGCCCGGGGCCCGATGCGTTGATGCACGCCGCCGACAAGGGGGTGATGCGTGCCAAGCTCGACGAAATCGGTGCCCCGAGTCCCCGCCACCGGATCGTGAGCGACCCGGCGGACGTGGCCGTCTTCGCGGACGAGGTGGGCGGCTTCCCGGTCATCCTCAAGACCGTGCGCGGCGGCTATGACGGCAAGGGCGTGTGGTTCGTCCGGACCACCGAGGACGCGGAGGCCCCGTTCAAGGCCGGCGTCCCCGTCCTGGCAGAGGAGAAGGTCGACTACGTCCGCGAGCTCGCGGCCAACATCGTCCGCTCCCCGCACGGCCAGGCCGTGGCCTACCCCGTCGTGGAGTCCGTGCAGGTCGACGGGGTGTGCGACACGGTGATCGCCCCCGCCCCGAACCTCTCCGAGGAGCTGGCGGGCGAGGCCCAGGCCCTCGCCCTGCGCATCGCCAAGGAGCTCGGCGTGACCGGCCACCTGGCCGTGGAGCTGTTCGAGACCACCGACGGCCGCATCCTCGTCAACGAACTGGCGATGCGCCCGCACAACAGCGGCCACTGGACCCAGGACGGCGCCGTCACCTCCCAGTTCGCCAACCACGTCCGCGCGGTCCTGGACCTCCCCCTGGGCGACCCGCGCCCCCGGGCCCGCTGGACCGTCATGGCGAACGTGCTCGGCGGGGACTACCCCGACATGTACGCGGCGTACCTGCACTGCATGGCCCACGACCCGCAGCTCAAGATCCACATGTACGGCAAGGACGTGAAACACGGCCGCAAGGTCGGCCACGTCAACACCTACGGCGACGACCTGGACGATGTGCTGGAACGCGCACGTCATGCAGCCGGCTACCTCAGAGGAACCATCACCGAATGAGCACCTCCACCGCAGGTCCCGTCATCGGCATCGTCATGGGCTCGGACTCCGACTGGCCCGTGATGGAGGCCGCCGCCCAGGCCCTGGACGAGTTCGAGATCCCCTACGAGGTCGACGTGGTCTCCGCGCACCGGATGCCGCGCGAGATGGTCGCGTACGGGGAGCAGGCCGCCGAGCGCGGCCTCAAGGCGATCATCGCCGGGGCCGGCGGCGCCGCCCACCTGCCCGGCATGCTCGCCTCGGTGACCCCGCTGCCGGTCATCGGGGTCCCGGTGCCGCTGAAGTACCTCGACGGCATGGACTCGCTGCTGTCGATCGTCCAGATGCCCGCGGGGGTTCCCGTCGCCACCGTCTCCGTTGCCGGGGCGCGCAACGCCGGGCTGCTGGCCGTACGGATGCTGGCCGCCCACGACACGGAGCTGCTCGGCCGCATGAAGGACTTCCAGCAGGAGCTGAACGACCAGGCCACCGAGAAGGGCAAGCGGCTGCGGACGAAGGTCGCCGGCGCGGAGTCCTTCGGGTTCGGCAAGTGAGCGCCGCGCAGCGCCTGGGCGAGGCGCGCGAGCTGCTCGCCGAGCATCCGGTGGTCGACGGGCACAACGACCTGCCCTGGGCGCTGCGCCAGCAGGTCCGCTACGACCTGGCACAGCGCGACATCGCAGGGGACCAGACCGGCCGCCTGCACACCGACATCCCCCGGCTGCGCGCCGGAGGCGTCGGCGCACAATTCTGGTCGGTGTACGTCCGCTCCGACTTCGCCGGGGACGAAGCGGTCAGCGCCACCCTGGAGCAGATCGACGCCGTCGCCCAGCTGATCGACCGTTATCCCGCGGACCTGGTGCGGGCACTGACGGCGGACGACATGGAGGCGGCCCGCGCCGACGGCCGGATCGCCTCGCTGATGGGCGCCGAGGGCGGCCACTCCATCAACAACTCGCTCGCCACGCTGCGCGCCCTGCACCGGCTGGGCGTGCGGTACATGACGCTCACGCACAACGACACGATCGACTGGGCGGACTCGGCGACGGACGAGCCGCGCCACGGCGGTCTGAGCGACTTCGGCCGTGAGGTCGTCCGCGAGATGAACCGCATCGGCATGCTCGTCGACCTCTCGCACGTCGCCGCGACGACGATGCGGGACGCGCTCGCCGTCTCGGCCGCGCCGGTGATCTTCTCGCACTCGTCCTCGCTGGCGGTCTGCGACCACCCGCGCAACGTCCCGGACGACGTGCTGGCGCAGCTGCCGGGCAACGGCGGCGTGGCGATGGCCACGTTCGTACCGAAGTTCATCCTCCCGGCGGCGGTCGAGTGGACCCTGGCCGCGGACGAGAACCTGCGGGCGCACGGCTTCCACCACCTCGACACCACGCCCCAGGCGATGGCCCTGCACCGGGCCTTCGAGGCGGAGCGCCCGCGCCCGGTGGCCACGGCCGCCACCGTCGCCGACCACCTGGACCACATGCGGGAGGTGGCCGGCGTCGACCACATCGGCATCGGCGGGGACTACGACGGCACGGCCTTCACCCCGTCCGGGCTGGACGACGTGGCGGGCTACCCGAACCTGATCGCGGAGCTGCTCACCCGCGGCTGGTCGCGCGCCGACCTGGCCAAGCTGACCTGGTCCAACGCGGTACGGGCGCTGCGCGACGCGGAAGCGGTGGCGCGCGAGCTCTCGGCGTCCCGCGGCCCCTCCAACGCGGTGCTGTAGCCGCCGAGGGCTCTTCCCGGCGGATGCGGCGAGGCGATGAGACCCGCGGGTTACACCCGAACGCCACATCCGCCGGGCGATCCGGCCGTGCCTCGTGTCACGGTGGCAGCATCTCTCCCTGCTGCCGCCGAGACCGGAGCCGAACGCCATGGCCGACCTGCAGGATGAACCGAACGCCGTTTTCCCGGCGCACACGGCGCACAGCGCGCCGGCCGCGCACACGGCGTACACCACCGACACGGTCCCCGTGGACCCCGGCTCCGCCGGAGCCGAGGACCTGCCCGCCGCGGTGGTGGGCAGTGCCCTGGAACGGGCCGTCGCACTGCTGTCCGTGCATCCCGTGGCGGACGGGCACAACACCCTTGTCTGGACCCTGCGCCAGAGTCCGTACCACGACATCGACACCTCGGACACCGGTGTCGACACCGACATCCCGCGGCTGCGCGCCGGCGGGGTCGGTGCACAGTTCTGGTCGCTGCTGGTGCCGCGCGAGGCCGAGGCCGCCGACCAGGTGGTGTCCGACACCCTGGAACAGATCGACGTGGCGCTGTCCCTGATGCGCCGATATCCCGAGAGCCTGTGCCTCGCGCTGACCGCGGACGCCATGGCCGATGCCCGCAACCGGGGCCGGATCGCCTCGTTCCTGGGCCCCGTACCCGGCCGTACGCTGACGGATTCGCTGGGCGCGCTGCGCGCGTTCCACGCGCTGGGCGTACGGATCCTCGCGCCTGCGGGAGCGCCCTGGGCCCGCCAGGAGCTGACGCCCTTCGGCCACGAGGTGGTCAAGGAGATGAACCGGCTGGCGATGCTGGTGGACCTGACCGGCTGTGTGCCGGAGGTGGCCTGCCAGCTCACGGGCGCCTCGAAGGCCCCGGTGATCGTCTCGCACACCGCGGCGGCGGCGCTGAACCCGCATCCGGGGAACGTGAGCGACGAGGTGCTGCTGGCGCTGCGGGCGGCGAACGGTCTGGCGATGGTCACCTTCGACCCCGCGCAGACCGGGGACTCCCTGCACGCGGTGGCCGACCACGTGGAACACGTACGGGCGGTCGCGGGCCCGCACTGCGTCGGCCTCGGCGCCGCCTTCGGCACCGAGCCGGGCGTCCCCCGGCCGACGGGCCTGACCGATCCCTCGGGCTATCCGCTGCTGGTCGCGGAACTGCTGGACCGGGGCTGGACGGAGACCGACCTGGCTCTGCTGACCTGGGAAAACGCCCAGCGGGTGCTGCGCGACGCGGAGTTCACGGCGCGCGCCGCCCAGCACCGCAGGCCGGCGTAGGCCGCGATCTTGGCCCTGGGCCCCACCCGCTCAGGCGCGGGGGCGGCCCATCGCGCGGTACGTCCAGCCGGCCGCGCGCCAGCGCTCGGTGTCGAGCGCGTTGCGGCCGTCGAGGATGAGGCGGTCGGTGACGACCGAACCCAGCTCCACCGGGTCGAGGTCGCGGAACTCGCGCCATTCGGTGAGGTGCAGGACGACCTCCGCGCCGCGGGCCGCTTCCAGAGCGGAGTCCGCGTACCCGAGGGTCGGGAAGACGCGGCGGGCGTTGTCCATGCCCTTCGGGTCGTAGACGGTGACCTGGCCGCCCTGGAGGTGGATCTGCCCGGCCACGTTCAGTGCGGGGGAGTCGCGTACGTCGTCGGAGTCGGGCTTGAAGGTGGCGCCGAGCACGGCGACCCGCTTGCCGAGGAAGGACCCGCCCACGGCCTCGCGCGCCAGCTCGACCATGTGACCGCGCCGGCGCATGTTGATGGAGTCGACCTCGCGCAGGAAGGTCAGCGCCTGGTCGGCGCCCAGCTCGCCGGCGCGCGCCATGAACGCACGGATGTCCTTCGGCAGGCAGCCGCCGCCGAAGCCGATCCCGGCGCGCAGGAACTTCGCGCCGATCCGCTCGTCGTGGCCGATGGCCTCGGCCAGCTTGACCACGTCGCCGCCGGCCGCCTCGCAGACCTCCGCCATCGCGTTGATGAAGGAGATCTTCGTGGCGAGGAAGGAGTTGGCGGCGGTCTTGACGAGCTCGGCCGTCGGGAAGTCGGTCACCACCAGCGGGGTGCCCTCCGCCATCGGCGTCTCGTACACCTCGCGCAGCACCTTCTCGCCGCGGTCGCCCCGGACGCCGATCACGATCCGGTCGGGGTGCAGGGTGTCCTGCACGGCGAAGCCCTCCCGCAGGAACTCCGGGTTCCACGCCAGCTCCACGTCGGAGCCGGCCGGGGCCAGCTCGGCCAGCTTCGCGGCGAGCCGCTCCGCCGAGCCGACCGGCACGGTGGACTTGCCGACGACCAGCACCGGCCGCGTCAGGTGCGGGGCCAGCGATTCCATCGCGGAGTCGACGTAACTCATGTCGCACGCGTACTCGCCGTGCTTCTGCGGGGTGTTGACGCAGACGAAGTGGACGTCGCCGAAGGCGCCGACCTCCTCCCAGGACCGGGTGAAGCGCAGCCGCCCGGTGGAGCCCGGCAGGCCCGCGACGTGCGCGGCGAGGAGCTCCTCAAGTCCGGGTTCGTACATCGGCACCCGGCCCGCGGACAGCATCTCGATCTTCTCCGGCACCACGTCCAGCCCGAGCACCTCGAAGCCCAGCTCCGCCATCGCCGCGGCGTGGGTGGCGCCGAGGTAGCCGGTGCCGATCACAGTGATCCTGAGGGGGGCCATGGGTGCTCCAGAGGTGCGGGGCCGTTTGCGGCCACTGAGCATAGTCGGGCCGGTCCGGGGGGACGTTCCCCAGGAGACCCGGCTGTCACGCAGCTCACGTACTCCGTACATATCGCTGCCGGGAGGCCGAGCACTAAGATTTGGGTTACTTAACGGTAGTTAGCATCACACTTGGGGAGTGAGAGTCTTGGCGGGTTCTGCCGACTTCGACCTGTACCGCCCGGCCGAGGAGCACGACATGCTCCGCGAGTCCGTCCGCTCGCTCGCCGAGGCGAAGATCCTGCCGTTCGCGGCCGTGGTCGACGAAGAGGCCCGCTTCCCGCAGGAAGCCCACGACGCGCTCGTCGCCAACGACCTGCACGCCGTCCACGTCCCCGAGACCTACGGCGGCGCCGGCGCCGACGCCCTCGCCACCGTGATCGTGATCGAGGAGGTGGCCCGCGTCTGCGCCTCCTCCTCCCTGATCCCGGCCGTGAACAAGCTCGGCTCGCTCCCCGTGATCCTCTCCGGCTCCGAGGACCTCAAGAAGAAGTACCTCGGCCCGCTGGCCAAGGGCGACGGCATGTTCTCGTACTGCCTCTCCGAGCCCGACGCGGGCTCGGACGCCGCCGGCATGAAGACCCGCGCCGTGCGCGACGGGGACTTCTGGGTCCTCAACGGCGTCAAGCGCTGGATCACCAACGCGGGCGTCTCCGAGTACTACACGGTCATGGCCGTCACCGACCCGGAGAAGCGTTCCAAGGGCATCTCGGCGTTCGTCGTCGAGAAGGGCGACGAGGGCGTCTCCTTCGGCGCCCCCGAGAAGAAGCTCGGCATCAAGGGCTCCCCGACCCGCGAGGTCTACCTCGACAACGTGCGGATCCCCGCCGACCGCATGATCGGCGCCGAGGGCACCGGCTTCGCCACCGCGATGAAGACCCTCGACCACACCCGCATCACCATCGCCGCCCAGGCGCTCGGGATCGCCCAGGGCGCCCTGGACTACGCCAAGGGCTACGTCCAGGAGCGCAAGCAGTTCGGCAAGCCGATCGCCGACTTCCAGGGCGTGCAGTTCATGCTCGCGGACATGGCCATGAAGATCGAGGCCGCCCGTCAGCTGACCTACGCGGCCGCCGCCAAGTCGGAGCGCCTCGACGGCGACCTGACCTTCTTCGGCGCCGCGGCCAAGTGCTTCGCCTCCGACGTGGCCATGGAGGTCACCACGGACGCCGTCCAGCTGCTCGGCGGCTACGGCTACACCCGTGACTACCCGGTCGAGCGCATGATGCGCGACGCGAAGATCACGCAGATCTACGAAGGCACGAACCAGGTCCAGCGCATCGTCATGGCGCGCAACCTGCCGTAGCGGCCCCCGCAAGCCGGAGGCGACAGCACTGTTCGGCCGCCTCCGGCCTGCGCAGCCCCCCGGATGGGCTAACTTGGGACCTTCGTAGCCCGAACCGGGTGGGGAGAGGGAAATTTGGAAGCCATCCTGCTGGTCGGGGGGCAGGGGACGCGTCTGCGCCCCGTCACGGTCAACACCCCCAAGCCCATGGTGCGCGCGGCCGGTGTCCCGTTCCTCGCCCACCAGATAGCCAGGGCCGCTGCCGCCGGTGTCACGCACATCGTGATGGCCACCTGCTATCTCGCCGAGGTCTTCGAGCCGTACTTCGGCGACGGCTCCGCCTTCGGTGTCTCCCTGGAGTACGTCGTCGAGGACGAGCCGCTCGGCACCGGCGGAGCCATCCGCAACGCCGCGCAGCGGCTGACCGGCGGACCGGACTCCTCCGTCCTCGTCTTCAACGGCGACATCCTCACGGGCCTGGACATCGCCGGGCTCGTCGACGCCCACAAGGCGGCCGCCGCCGACGTCTCCCTGCACCTGGTGCAGGTCGAGGACCCGCGCGCCTTCGGCCTGGTCCCCACCGACTCCGAGGGGCGGGTGCTGGCCTTCACCGAGAAGCCGCAGACCCCCGAGGAGATCATCACCGACCAGATCAACGCCGGCTGCTACGTCTTCCGCCGCAGCGTGATCGACTCCATCCCGGCCGGACGCCCCGTCTCCGTCGAACGCGAGACCTTCCCCGGCCTGCTCGCGTCCGGGGCCAGGCTCCACGGCGTCACCGAGAACACGTACTGGCTGGACCTCGGCAAGCCCGAGTCCTTCGTCCAGGCCTCCGCCGACCTCGTCCGCGGAGTCGTGTCCTCACCGGCCGTGCCGGGCCCGCGCGGCGAGTCCCTGGTGCTCCCGGGCGCCGAGGTGGCCGCCGGGGCCAAGCTGTGCGGAGGCACCGTCGTGGGCGCCGGAGCGCGTGTCGGGGCGGGCGCGGTCGTCGAGGGTTCCATCGTGCTCGACGGGGCGGTCATCGGCCCGGACACCCAGGTCCGCGCCAGCCTGATCGGCGTAGGCGCCTCCGTGGGCACGCGCACCGTACTGGACGGCGCGGTCCTCGGCGACGGAGCCGTCGTCGGCCCGGACAACGAACTGCGCGCGGGCGCACGGGTGTGGTGCGGGGCCGAGCTGCCCTCCGCCGCGGTCCGCTTCTCCTCCGACCGCTGACACCGCACACGACGATGCCGCCGGCCACGAGGCCGGCGGCATTCCCGCTCTCCGGCCCGCGTCACCGGTTGCCGGCGACGGTGACCTTCTCGTCGTTCTGGATCTGCTTGACGAGCTGCTGCACCTTCGGCTTGTCCCAGAGCAGGTTGCCGCCGCGCTCGCCCGCGATCGGCATGTTCATCGACACGCCCTCGCCGCCGCTGATGCCCTTCATCGCGAAGAACATGTCCGCCATGTCCCACAGGGACATGTCCTTGTCCACGATCAGCGTGTCCAGGCCCGCGCCCAGCACCGGGTACAGCTTGAACGGGTTGAGGACCGTGCCCGGCGTGGCCGCCTGGTTGGCCAGCGTCGCCAGGAACTTCTGCTGGTTCTTCGTACGCGCCAGATCCGACTCGGCGAACGCGTACCGGGTCCGGACGAAGGCCAGCGCCTGGCTGCCGTTGAGGGTCTGCTCGCCGGCCTTGAAGTCGGCGCCCGACTTCTCGTCCTTGAAGCCCTTCTCGATGTTCATCTCGACGCCGCCGAGCGCGTCGACGATGTTCGCGAAGCCCGCGAAGCCGATCTCCGCGTAGTGGTCGATCCGCAGGCCCGTGTTGTACTCCACGGTGCGCACCAGCAGCTCGGGGCCGTCGTCCGCGTACGCCGCGTTCAGCTTGGTGTGCTTGCCCGCGCCGGGGTACTTCTTCCCGGACTCCGAGCCGACGAAGGACGGGATCTCCACGTCCGAGTCGCGCGGCAGCGAGACCATCGTGTTGCCGCTGGAGCAGGCCGCCAGGATCATCATCGAGTCGGTGCGCTTGCCCTCGGCCGAGCCCGTGTGGAGCTTCTTCTTGTCCTCGTCGGACAGGCCCTCGCGGCTGTCGGAGCCCACGATCAGGTACGTCGTGCAGTCGCCTTCCTTCGGGCGCTCGATGACCTTGGCGAGGTCGACCTCGCGGCGCACCTTGGAGTCGGCCCAGAAGTAGGTGCCGATGGTGGTCGCGAGCAGCGCCGTGACCAGCACGATGGAGCCGATCTTGATCCGCTTGCGCCAGTCCGGGGCCGGTCCGGCCGGGCGGCCCGGCCGCGCCGACGGCGGCTCCCCCGGCCCGCCGGGCCCCCCGGGACCCCCCGGACCGGCCGGGCCGCCGGGACCGGCCGGGCTGCTCTGCGGGCGCCCGTAGACCTGGCCGGTGTTGTAGCCGCTGTCGTATCCGCCGTACGTGTCGTGGTCCGGGGCCTGCTGCGGCGGTACCCCGTACGCGGGCGGCTGCCCGGGCCGGGCCGGCGGCTGCGCCGGTCGCTGCGGTTGCTGCTGCGGCACCGGCCGCTGCTGGCGCTGGACGTGCGGCATCCGCCGGGCAGCTTCCGGCTGCGCCTGTGCGCTGCCGCGTCCGTACCGGTCGTCGCCGCTGTCGTTGCGCCCCTCGGGCCACTCACTCATGCCGCCTAGGATGCCTGGCCGGACAGCGTGCCCGACAGCCCGGGCGGAGCTTCGTTCCGGTGCTGTTGCACACCTGATGCCTCCGCGTCGGCTTTGGGGGGTGGCCGGCGGATCATGGCCGGGCCCGGGCCGCCCGGCACCCCCTAAGGTGGCGGTATGACACAGATACCGGGCGTGACGGCCGACGACCTGCGGGGCAAGCCGGTCTCGGCCTCGCGGACCACCCTCAGCCACATCATGACGGCCAACGACACCAACCTCCTCGGCACGGTGCACGGCGGCGTGATCATGAAACTGGTGGACGACGCGGCCGGCGCCGTCGCCGGGCGCCACTCGGGCGGCCCCGCGGTCACCGCTTCCATGGACGAGATGGCTTTCCTCGCCCCGGTCCGCGTGGGCGACCTGGTCCACGTGAAGGCGCAGTGCAACTGGACCGGCCGCTCCTCCATGGAGATCGGCGTACGGGTCCTGGCCGAGCGGTGGAACGAGTCGACCCCCGCCACCCAGGTCGGCAGCGCCTACCTCGTCTTCACCGCCGTGGACGCCGAGGGC
This sequence comes from Streptomyces sp. NPDC097981, assembly GCF_040302565.1. NCBI lineage: Bacteria > Bacillati > Actinomycetota > Actinomycetes > Kitasatosporales > Streptomycetaceae > Streptomyces > Streptomyces sp. NPDC097981. Next base: position 33,554 of record NZ_JBEORW010000045.1, on the reverse strand, counting down.
AAGCCCCGCACGGTCCCGCCGGTGCTCCCCGAGACCGACCAGGACCGGCGCCGCAACCAGGAGGCCCAGATCCGCCGCACGCACCGGCTGGCCCGGCGCCGCGCGATCATGGCGTTGCGCGAGGAGCGGGCGGCCCAGGGCTTCGACGACGACTGAGCCCGGCGCTATCCGCCGCAGACCACCTGGTCGCCCGTGACCACGCCGGACCCGCCCGCGGAGGGGTCCTCGGGCCGGACCGGCACCACCTTCCGGTAGTCCGTGCCGGCGATCACCAGGACCGTCCGGCCCTGGCCCGCCACGGCCCGCAGCTCGCTGCCGGGCAGTGCGGTCGACACCGTACGGGCCGAGCGGTCCCAGCGCGGGTCGTACGCGACCACCGTGCGCTTGACGTCGCGGCTCGCGCCGGTGGTCGGGGCCCGGGTGGTGTCGAAGCCGGTGGCGCGCAGCGCGGTGTCCACACGCCCTCCCAGCCCGTCGATCCGGGTCCCGTTCTCCACCCGCACCCGGATCCGCTGCGGCGGCACGTCCACCGGCAGTGCCGCCGGCTGTTGCGGCCGGCTCCCCGGCCGGCCCGGCGCGGCGGGGGCCAGCGGCCGGTCCTGGCGCAGCGCGTCGAAGAGCTGGGCGGCCTTCGGCTTGTCCCACTTCACCGTCGAGCCGATGCCCTTGACGGGGAACGAGGGGTTCCCGACCGGGACCGAGGCGAACTCCGACGACGACGGGGTGAAATCGCGCAGGGCCTGGCCCAGGGCCAGCATCTGCTCCGATCCGAAGCCCCGGTCGGCCCGGACCGAGCCCAGCAGCGTGGAGCTGACCTCCTTGAACTTCACCGGGTTCAGCAGCACCCCGCCGCCGGTCGCCTGCTTGATCAGGGCTGCGACGAACCGCTGCTGGCGCTGCATCCGGCCGAGGTCGGCGGCGCCGTCCACGTGGCGGGCGCGCACGTACTGCAGGGCCTGTCCGCCGCTCAGCCGGTGGGTGCCGGGCACCAGGTTCAGGCCGGTGTTCTGGTCGTGCAGGGCCTTGGCGGTGCAGATCTCCACGCCGCCCATCGCGTCGACGGTCTTCATGAAGCTGCTGAAGTCGACCTCCAGGTAGTGGTCGATCTTCACCCGGGTCATGTTCTCGACGGTCCGCACGGTCAGCTGCGGCCCGCCCTCCGCGTACGCCGCGTTCAGTTTGACGGGGTGCGGCCCGTGCTGTTTCCCGCTGGACTCGTCCCGGTGCGCGGGCAGCTCGGCGTAGCTGTCGCGGGGCAGGCTGACCACGCTGGCCCGCTCCCGGTCGGCGGAGAGGTGGACCAGCATCACGGTGTCGGTGCAGCGGCAGGGGGCGCCGCCGAGGCGGTACTCGCGCTTGTCCTGTGCGGTGATCTTGTCCCGGCCGTCGGTGCCGACCAGCAGGAAGTTCAGGCCGTGCCCGGCCTGCGGCCGGTTCTTCATGTCCTTGAAGGGGTCCACCCGCTCGATCCCGGTGTCCAGGCCGGTCATCACCGCGTGCCCGATCGCGCCGGAGCCCAGCACCGCCACCGCCAGCCCGGCCGCCAGCCGTACCCCCCACCGGGGCCGGTCTCCCCGGTGCCTGGCCGCAGCACCGCCCCGCGGCGCGCGCTGCGGCTGCGGGGGCCGGGCGGGTCGGGTGGTGCGGTGTGGCTGGGGCACGGGGGACACCTCCGCGGGGGCAGCAGGGGCCGACAGGGACGGACCAGACACATCGGGCAGATCGTCGGAACAGTAGGCCCATACGATCAGCCTCTGTCCCTACCGATCAGGCGGCGCGCACCCGTTTCCCCCGTACGCGGTAACGTGACACCGATACCCGACCGTGAAGGACCACATGCCCGCCCAGCAGCCCGCAGTCTCGGTGATCATGCCGGTGCTCAACGAGGAGCGCCATCTGCGTGACTCCGTCCGCCACATCCTCGGACAGGAGTACGCCGGTGAGATGGAGGTGGTGATCGCGCTGGGGCCGTCCAAGGACCGCACCGACGAGATCGCCGCCGAGCTCGTACGCGAGGACCCCCGCGTCGTCACCGTTCCGAACCCCTCCGGCCGCACCCCGGCCGCCCTCAACGCCGCGATCAAGGCCTCGCGTCACCCGATCGTGGTACGCGTCGACGGCCACGGGATGCTCTCGCCGAACTACATCGCCACCGCGGTCCGCCTCCTGGAGGAGACCGGTGCGCAGAACGTCGGCGGCATCATGCACGCCGAGGGCGAGAACGCCTGGGAGGAGGCCGTCGCCGCGGCGATGACCTCGAGGCTCGGCGTCGGCAACGCGGCCTTCCACACGGGCGGCGACGCCGGTCCGGCCGACACCGTCTACCTCGGCGTGTTCCGCCGCGAGGCGCTGGACCGGGCGGGCGGCTACAACGAGGAGTTCATCCGCGCCCAGGACTGGGAGCTGAACTTCCGCATCCGCGAGGCCGGCGGGCTGATCTGGTTCTCGCCGGAGCTCAAGGTCCAGTACCGCCCGCGGCCCTCCGTGCGGGCGCTGGCCAAGCAGTACAAGGACTACGGCCGCTGGCGGCACGTGGTGGCCCGGTACCACGCGGGCTCGATCAACATGCGCTACCTGGCCCCGCCGACCGCCGTCTGCACGATCGCGGCCGCCGTGGTGGCCGGGGCGGCCGTCACCCCGTGGGCCTTCGCGGTCCCGGCCGGCTACCTCGCGGGCATCACCCTGGGCTCGATCCCGGCCGGCAAGGGGCTCTCCCTCAAGGCGCGGGCGCAGATCCCGGTGGCCATCGCCACGATGCACATGTCCTGGGGCTTCGGCTTCCTGACCAGCCCGCGCTCGCTCGCGGACAAGGTCATCGCGAGCCGCCGCCCGGCGGTGCGCCGCGACCTTGCCGGCGAGGTCTGAGCAGGACGCCCGCACGCGAAGGGGCCCGGTGGCGCTGTCGGCCGACAGCACCACCGGGCCCCTTCGCGTGCGGCTGCTACCAGGTGAAGCCCGGCTGGATCGCCATGCACTCCTTGTCGTCGTCGCCGTTGAGCGGGCGGGCCGAGTCCGGGGCCTTGGTCGGGGCCGGCGGCGGCGGGGTCGGCGCGTTGCCGGTCCGCCAGTCCTTGCCGACGAACAGGACGATCCCGGTGACGTCGTCGGTCTTCTGCACCGCATTCGCCGGCAGGCCGAGCGCGGTGGCCACGGCCATCGCGTCGCCCGCCTGGTCCGGGCTGGAGAAGCGGACCACGGTGGTGTCCTCGCCCGCGGTCTGCGTGTTGGCGACGGCCTTGGTGAAGCCCTTGCCGGCCAGGACGGCGACGACCTCGTCGGCCCGGCCCTTGACCCGGGCCTGGGCTCCGTCCTTGCCGCCGGTGGCGTTGCGCACCGAGATCTGGATCTTCGCCGGGGGCGCGGCCGGGTCGGCGGCGGGCTGGGACGGGGCCGCGGGGGAGCCGGAGGCGGCCGGCGCCGAGGGGGTGGCGGCCGGGTTGCCCGACCCCTTGCCGTCGAGCGCGATGTCCTCGCGGACCATCCGGAACACGTCCTCGGCCTCGCCCGGCTTGGGCTCGACCCGGCCCTCCTCGCGGGTGCTGTACACCCACGGCATGGTGGTCATCGTGATCCGCCCGGTGGGGACCTTCTTGAGCTCCATGCTGAGGTCGTACAGCTTGTCGATCTTGTTCAGCCCGGGGTCCACGACCATGGCCTTGATGGCCGCCTGCGCCAGGCTGTTGAGCTTCACCGGGTTGCTGAGCTTGGCGTTCTTGCGGAACTCGCGGGCCATCGAGTTCATGTACATGTGCTGGGCGTGGGTGCGGCCGAGGTCGGTGCCGTCCTCGAAGCCGTAGCGGGTGCGCAGCCACTGCAGGGCCTGCTCGCCCTGGATGACGTTCTCGCCCTTGGGCAGCTTCAGGCCGGAGCCCTTGCCGTCCTTGGTGCGCGACTCCACGTTCTGCTGGACGCAGACCGGGACGCCTCCGATGGCGTCCGCCATCGTCACCACGCCCTTGAAGTCGATCATCATGAAGTGGTCGATCGGGATGTGAGTGAGCTCCTGCCAGGCGGCGACCGTGCAGCCCGGCCCGCCCCGGCTGAGGGACTCGTTGGTCTGCACGAGGCCCTTGCTGGCCTGGTGGACCTTGCCGCCCGGCTCGGTGCACTTCGGCATCATCAGCATCGTGTCGCGCGGCATCGACACGACCGACATGTTGCTGCGGTCCGCCGACAGGTGCAGCAGCATCTGCACGTCCGCGAGGGGTGGGCCGTCGAAGGTGTCCCTGGCCCCGCCGAGCGCCTGGTTGGCCGCGTCGTCACGGGCGTCGGAGCCGATGAGGAGGATGTTCAGCGGGGTCTGGCCGAAGGCGTTGGGCTTGGAGCCGCCCAGTTTGTTCTCGCCGAGGTTCAGCACGTCCGTCTTGATGCTGCCGTTGAGGTGGCGGTAGTAGAGGTAGCCGCCCGCCGCCGTCGCCAGTATGAGGAACGACAGTACGGAGGAGACCCAGCGCAGCACCCGCCGCCGGCCCCGCCGGGCCGGGCCGCCGCCGGGGCCGGTGCCCGAGCCGGTTCCGGACCCGCTCCGTGGTGGAGGGACCGCGCCGGACGCGCCGGATCCGCCGCCGGATATGTCACCGCCGGGCTGGGCGGGCGCCCCCTCCCCTCGCACGCTGCTGTGCGTCACACGTCCCCCTCAAGATCACTTCGTGTCGTGGTGTGCCGGCCGTACCGGCACGGCACGGGCCGGCCGCCGGCCGGTGCCCGGTCGGCGGCCGGCTCTGCCCCGCCTGCTGCCCTTGTCTGCTTGCCCTGACGGCCTACTTGGCGCAGATCGCCTTGTCGGCCTCGACCCGCTGAATGTCCTCCGGCGCCTTCTGCGGCGCCGTCAGCGAGACCCCCGCCCCCTTGAAGTCGGCGCCGAGCGTCAGCTTCATCGGGGTCTTGGCCGCGGCGTCCGCCGAGCCCATCTTCAGTGCCGTGGCCGGCAGCCCCATCATGTCGGCCAGCGCCCGGGCCTCGTCGGCCTGGTTCGGCGCGTACTCCAGCTGGGTCGTGCCGACCTTGGCGGGTGCGTTGCCGTGGTTGCTGGCCTTGTTCACACCCTTGCTGTTCTGCAGCCACGTCAGGGTGGTGGAGGCCGCCCCCGGGGGGCCGCCGCCGTTGTAGAGGTCCACCCGTACGTCCCCGGCGGGCGCGCGGTTGCCCTGGAGCAGGGCGTCCGCCTTGCTCTTCGCCTCCGCGTCGGCCGCGTCCTTCGAGGCCTGCTCCTTCTTCTCGACCTCCGTCAGCGAGACGTCGGCCTGGATCATCTTCAGCAGCGGATCGGCCACGCCCTGATTGATGACGACCGTTGCCTTCTTGCCCACGGGCTCGTTCGGGTTGTCGAGCACCGGGAGCGTGGTGAAGGTGATGTTCTTCAGATCCATGTCCTTCAACTCACCCGCAAGATTGGTGAGTTTGTTGATGGATCCTATGCCCGAGTCCACGTTCAGCGACTTGGTGGCCGCCTCCGCGAGGGAGAAGAACTTCTTCGGACTGGTCAGCGTCTCCTTCGACTTCATCTCGCGCATCATCGAACCCAGGAACTGCTGCTGGGTCTTGATCCGGTCGAGGTCGCTCTCGTTGCCGAAGGCGTGCCGGGTCCGTACGAAGGCCAGGGCCTGCTCGCCCTGCAGCCGGTGCTCGCCTGCGTCCAGCTTCAGCTGGGAGTCCTTGTCGTCGACGGACTTCGCCAAGCAGACGGGGACCCCGCCGACCGCCGTGCTCAGGACCTTCACCGCGTTGAAGTCGACCATCATGAAGTGGTCGACCGTGACCCCGGTGATCTCCTTGACCGTGCGCATCGTGCAGCCCGGGTCGCGGCCCTCCTGGCCGAGGCTGACGTTGAACCGCGTCCCCTTCTGGCCGGGGATGGTCTTCGTCGAACCGTCGGGCTGCTTCGTCGGGCAGGCCGGGATGTTCGTGATCAGGTCGCGCGGGATGGACAGCGCGGTCGCATTGCTGCGGTCCTTGGAGACGTGGAAGAGGATCGTGGTGTCGGCGTGGCCGACGCTCTCCGCGTCCCCGTAGCCCTCGTTGCCCGCGCCGCTGCGCTTGTCGGTGCCGATGACCAGGATGTTGATGGGCTGGTCCTTCTTGAAACCGCCCGTGCCCGCGTCGCCGACGTCGGTGACCTTGAGGTTGCCGTTCAGGTGGTCGTAGTAGAGGTACGCGGCCAGCGAACCGCCGACCAGCAGGAAGGCGAGGGTGCCTCCGGTGATGACCAGGATCTTCTTGCGCCGGCCGCCGCCTCCGCCGCCCTTGCGCGGACGTCCGCCGCGCCGTCCGGGCGGGCCTTCGCCGCGGCGCGGCGCGGGGACCGAGGTGGGCGGGGCCTTGGGGGTTGCCGACGCCGCCCCGGAGCGGGCCGAGGGCTTTCTGCGGGGGGCGGCGACGGAAGGCTGCCGCTGCGCAGCGGAGCGGTCCAGTCGCAGCTCGTAGTTGCCTGTGCGGGGATTGAGTACCCACTGGTCTGCGGGGTCGATCTCGTCTGCCCGCCCACGGCTTTGCGCATCCACGGTTGCTCGAATCCTCCGTCGGTGCCTCGCGACGCGCCTCCCCCAAGACGCCCGGTCAACGATCCGGCTGCTGGTGCACGGCCTCTTTGCTGGCCGGGGCACCGGATCGCTCACCCTATCCGCACGGGTCAACTGCAAACCATCGTGGTGACAAATTCCACTCCCCTTATAACGGGTCAAACCCCCCAACCCCTTCGGTTAGGGCACCGCCTTTTGGGATTGCTTTACCGGCAATCGGCCGTGCCTGCCGTGGTGCCCGTGAAGGTGGGGACGGGGGCCGGGGCGGAGCCGGTTCCCTGCGGGGCCGCGGAGGCGGCGGCGCGGCCGGTCTGCGGGACCCGTCCGGTTTCGGCCGTCGGCGGTGTCACGGTCAGCGGCCTGTCCGCCCGCAGCTGCTCGAACAGCCGGGTCGCGTCCGGCTGCACCAGCTCGTCCCGGTTCGGGTCGGCCGTGTACGGGCGGCGGGGCACGGTCAGGAACTTGACCTGTTCGGTCGGTATGTCCCGGATGCCCCGGACCAGTTCGTACAGATCGCGCAGCGAGGCCAGCCCCGGGTCCGTCGTCACCGAGGAGGTCGCCGCGTCCAGCAGCGGGTACAGCCGGCCCGGGTTCAGCAGTACCCCGTCGCTCTGCACCTTCTTGACCAGCGAGCCGAGGAACTGCTGCTGGCGCTCCATCCGTTCGGTGTCGCTGCCACCGCCCAGGCTGTAGCGGGCGCGGACGAAGCCCAGGGCCTGCTCGCCCCGCAGGGTCTGCCGGCCGGCCGGCAGCTTCAGCTTCGCCTCGGGGTCGTTCACGGGCTGCTTGAGGCAGATCTCCACCCCGCCGATCGCGTCGACCATCCTCTTGAACCCGCCGAAATCCACCACCATGTGGTGGTCGATCCGGATTCCGGTGAGCTTCTCCACCGTACGGATCGTGCAGGCGGCCCCGCCCCACTGGAACGCCCAGTTGAACTGCGCGAGCCGCTCGGTGGTCCGGCTCCCGTCCGCCGTCAGGCAGGCCGGTATCCGCGCCATCAGATCCCGGGGTATCGAGACCGCGGTCGCGCTCCCGCGGTCCGCGGGCAGGTGCAGCAGGATCGCCGTGTCCGAGCGCTCGGTGCCCCGGTCCTGCCCGTACCGGGCGTTCTCCTTGCCGGAGCGCGAATCCGAGCCGATCAGCAGGATGTTCTGCGAACCGGCCGCGGACTGCGTGGGGCGCTCCCGCTCGTAGCGCTCCAGCTCCGCCTCCGCGGAGGTGTCCTCGGTGATGTTCCCGTCGAGCTTGCGGTAGAGCCACCAGCCGGTGACGGCCCCGGCCAGTACCAGCAGGACCAGCCCGAGGCCGATCCAGCGCAGCAGGCGGCGCCGGCGGCTGCGCGGGGGCTTCGAGGAGCCTCCGGCCGCTTCGGTGCCGCCCGGTATGCCTGCGCTGTCCCTCACTCGCGTTCGTCCCCTCACCGCAGCAGCGCTGCGTCGGTGACACATGCGGGCCGCACGGTGGGAGCACGGCCTCTGCCGATCGTGCCCCGGGCCCGTCGGTGCGGCCCGGGGGCAGGGCCTTGTCTAGACCCATGTGGGTGACAAATCGCCTGACCGTGCGGTTGAGCAGAGTGGGTGACGGCGTGAGCCCGCCCCTACGTCGCGGTGTGGGTGACGCGCTCGCTCTCGGACCGCTGCGCCAGGGCGTCCGGCGACAGCCGGTCCAGGTTCCGGCAGAGCACCACGGAGGCGCCCGCGGCCAGTGCGGCGTACAGCCCGGCGGACAGCCCCTCCCACGTGTCGTATCCCAGCCCGGTCAGCACCCGCGACCCCTCGCCGAGGCCGAGCTTCGCCGCGTCCTCGCGGGCGCGTGCGACGAGCCCCGCGTGCGAGAACTCCTCGCCGCCGACGATCAGCGCGGGACCCCCGGCTTCCACCGGGACGAAGGGGGCGAACCGGTCGCCCTGTCCCGGCACCTCGACCGCGTAGTCCGCGAACCCGGCCGGCGGCTGCGGGAACCGTCCGCCCAGCGGCCGCAGGGCGAGGGCCACGCGCTCCCCGTCGCACTCCAGGGCCCGCTCCAGCGAATCCGGCCCGCTGACGACGAGATCGGCATCGCCCGGGTGCCCGCCCACCGAGGCCACGACCCCGACCGAGTCGCAGGCGAGCAGCCACACGGCGCTCTGCCAGTGCGCGGGGAGCAGCAGCGCGAGCCGGTCGCCGGGCTCCGCTCCCAGATCGCCCTGGAGCAGATTGGCGGTCTTGGCCACCCAATTGGCGAAGGTGGCGACGGACAATTCGACGCGCTCGCCCGTGGCGTCGTCGTAGAAGGTGACGAGGGGGCGGCCCGGATCGGCGGCGAGCGCGGATCGCAGCAGGTCGGCAGGGGTGCGGTCAGTGGCATTCACCCGGCCCAGCCTACGCGGGGCCCTCGCCCGTACGGCGGGCATCGGCTCGGCCGTATGGGCGAGGGACGCGCCGCCCGGATCGGACGGGCCGTCAGTTCTCCGATGGCGCTTCGTGGTGAGTGTGCCCAGCATCGATTTCATGCGCGGATTCCTTGCTTCCTCGATCGGTGTCGCGACGGCTGCCGCACTGGCCCTGCCGCTCGCGCTCTCCACCCCGGCCCTGGCCGCTCCTCCCGTGGGCGCGGCCGTCCCCGTAGCCCCCGCCGGGTCCACCCAGTCATTGCCGCTCGCCCCCCTGGGACCCGCGGCCGCCCGGTCCCCCGGCCCCCCCGGCATGAGCGCCTCGCCGCGGCTGCCCGAGACCCGGGGCCTGCCGCCGCGCGAGGTCGAGAGGTTCTCGCTGGTCGGCGTCGTCTGGGACGACGCGAGCACCCGGCTGTCCGGCCGGGTCCAGGTCCGCACCCGCTCGGTGCGGACCGCGTCCTGGTCCGACTGGCAGGACGTCGAGACCCACAACAGCGAACACGCCCCCGACCTCGGCACCACGGAAAGAGGCTCCGGCCGGGTCCGCGGCAGCACCGCCCCGCTGTGGGTCGGCGACTCCGACGGCATCGAAGTCCGGGTGCAGGCGGAACCCGGAGCCCCGGGCGCCCGCGCGGCGACCCGGCTCCCGTCGGGTCTGCGGGTCGAACTCGTCGCCCCGGGTGCGCCTGACCCGGTGACGGTGGTCGACGCCAAGAACGGCGCGTCCGGCGGCTCCGGCCGGGCCGACGAGCCCGAGGGCGACGACAAGGGCGACCTGGGGGCCCTGCCGGGCATGACCATGGAGACGGCGGAGTCCTCCTCCGTGAACGTGCCGCTGGCCGCGCTCGGCGCGAAGGAGATCACCGCCCTCAACAAGGCCGACTCCACCGCCGACGCGGTCCTCGCCAGCGACGGCACCCTCAGCGCGGCGGCCCGCCCGTACATCGGCCCCCGGCCGCGGATCGTCACGCGGCTGGGCTGGGGCGCCGACGAGTCCCTGCGCGAGCCGGGCTTCGTCTACACGAGCACGGTCAAGGCGGCCTTCGTCCACCACACCGCCTCCGGCAACAACTACGCCTGCAAGGACGCCCCGGCGGTGCTGCGCAGCCTGTACCGCTACCACGTGGTCAGCAGCGGCTGGCGCGACATCGGCTACAACTTCGCCGTCGACAAGTGCGGGACGGTGTACGAGGGCCGGGCGGGCGGAGTCGCCAAGGCGGTGCTCGGCGCACACACCATGGGGTTCAACACGGACAGCATGGGCATCGCGGTGATCGGCACGTTCACGACGACCGCCCCGCCGGCGGCCGCGGTCAAGGCGGTGGCCGAGGTCACGGCGTGGAAGCTGGGGCTGTTCGACAGGGACCCGCGGGCGAAGGCCACCCTGCAGTCGGGCGGCGGCAACCTGTTCGCGAAGGGAACGAGCGTGAAGATGAACGTGATCTCGGGCCACCGGGACGGCTTCGCGACGGAATGCCCGGGCAAGCTGCTGTACGACCAGCTCCCGCCGACGCGGGTGTCCTCGGCCAAGCTCCAGGGCCGCCCGTAGCCCCGGCAGCCCGCAGCCCCTTCTGCCGCGGGGGTCCGGGGGCAGGCCCCCGAAAGCGGCGCCGCACCGGTGCGGGGGTCCCGGGCGGAGCTCGGGTGGGGGTACTTCCCAGCGGTCGCCGGGGGAGGGGGAAGGGCGGGTAGGGGACAAGCCCCGCAGGGCTACGCTCAATGGCATGGCCGGCCGCTTCGACCCCCTCACCCGCACCGCCGTCCGCGGCGGCCGCACCACCGTGCCCGCAGGCACCCCACCGCAGCCGGCCGGAGTCCACCCGCCGGCCGGCCCCGCCGGCCCCGCGGCCGGCGCCCGGGCCCGGGAGTGGGCTTCCGGCCAAGGCGTGGATCTCGGGCTGACGCTCGGGCCGCTGCGGCGGGGGCCCGGCGACCCCACCTTCCGCACCACCCCCGACGGCTCCGTCTGGAAGACCAGCCGGACCCCCCAGGGGCCCGCCACCCTCCGCGTGTCCCTCCGCCGGAGCACCGGGACCGCGTACGCCGAAGCCTGGGGTCCCGGCGCCGAGTGGCTGCTCGACGGCCTCCCGGCCCTCCTCGGCGCCGAGGACGACCCCGCCGCCTTCGTCCCCCGCCACCGCCTCCTGCACGCCAGCCACCGCCGCCGCCCCGGGCTCCGCCTCACCCGTACCGGACTGGTCCTGGAGTCCCTGATCCCGACCGTCCTGGAGCAGAAGGTCACCACCGACGAGGCGTACCGCGCCTGGCGGCGCCTGGTCTGCCGGTACGGGGACCCCGCACCCGGTCCGGCGGACGGCCCGCCGGGCCTGTACGTGATGCCCGACGCCCGGACCTGGGCGCTGATCCCGTCCTGGGACTGGCACAAGGCCGGGGTCGACGCCAAGCGCTCCGCCGCGATCGTCCGGTGCGCCCGGGTGGCGAACCGCCTGGAGGAGGCCTCCGCCATGGAGCTCCCGCAGGCCACCGCCCGGCTGGAGGCCGTACCCGGCATCGGCCCCTGGACCTCCGCCGAGACCCTCCAGCGCAGCAACGGCGCCGCCGACGCCGTCACCACCGGCGACCTGCACCTGCCCGGCATCATCGGCTACGCCCTCGCCGGGAACCGGGACGCCGACGACGCCGAGATGCTGGAGCTGCTGGCGCCGTACGCGGGCCAGCGCCACCGCGCGGCCCGCCTCGTCCTCCTCGCGGGCCACGCGCCGCCCCGCCGCGCCCCGAAGATGCGCAAGACGGACATCGGCAGGCTCTGACCGCCGACTAGCGGACCTCGATGAACGCCTCCGCCGACCGGGCGGGCCGCTCCGCCGGAGCCGCCGCGGCGTGGCCCACGGCCACCGCCCCCATCGGGTCCCAGTCCTGCGGCAGCCCGAGGACCTTGCGCACCACGTCCCGGCAGAACATCGTCGAGGACACCCACGCGGAGCCCAGCCGCTCCCCGGCCAGCGCGACCAGGAAGTTCTGCACGCCCGCGCCCATCGCGACCACGAACATCTCCCGCTCCGCCGCATCGCGCCGGGCGTGCCCGTAGTCGTGCGCGCCGTCCGTCACCATGCACGGCACCACCAGGTACGGGGCCTGGCGCAGTACGTTCCCGCGCCGGATCCGCCTGGCGATGGACTCCTCCGACTTGCCGTCCCGCCGCAGGTCCTCGACCCAGGCGTCCCGCATCGCGTCCAGCAGCTCCCGCCGGGCCGGCTCGGACTCCAGCAGGACGAACCGCCACGGCGTGGTGTGGTGCGGCGCCGGCGCCGTCACCGCCGCGGCCACCGCACGGCGGACGGCACCCGGGTCCACCGGCTCCGCGGTGAAGGCCCGTACGGTACGGCGCTGCGTCACGGCTTCCCGCACCGCCTCCGAGGTGCCCAGCCGGAACATGTCGTCGGCCGGCGGGCGCACCAGGTCGGCTGCGGAGGAACCCTCGCCGAGCACGTGCCCGAGCCCGCGTACGACCGCCACCGGCAGCCCGGCCGCCTTGCCCTTGACCAGGTCTCCGGCCGCGGCCAGCTCGTCCGCCGTCGCCACTATCGTCGCGCTCAGCGGATTGCCGTGTGCGTCCGTGCCGCCGCGCAGGTCGTCCAGGACCCGCACCCCGGCGGAGCCGATCGCCACGTCCGTGAGTCCGGAGCGCCACGGCCGCCCGAAGGTGTCGGTCACGAGGACGCCGACGTCGACGGACAGCAGCTCGCGCAGGCCGGCGCGGATCGCGGCGGCCGACGCGTCGGGGTCCTCGGGCAGCAGCAGCACCGTCCCCGGCTCGGTGTTCGAGGCGTCGACGCCGGCCGCCGCCATGACCAGCCCCTGCCGGTTCTCGACGATCCGCAGCGGGCCGCGGCGCGCGACGACCCGTACGGTCTCCGCGTCGATGGCGTCCTCGCGGGAATCGGCGCGGACGATCCGGCCCTCCGCCTTGGAGACGATCTTCGAGGTGACCAGCAGGACGTCCCCGTCCCGCAGCCCGGGCCCGGTGTCCGCGATGAGCCGTGCGAGGTCGTCGCCGGGGCGGACCTCCGGGATCCCGGCGAGGGCACGCACCTCGTACGAGGGGACGCTCACCGGGAGGCCTCCGCCAGGGCCAGCGCGGCGCGGGCCATTTCGGCGGTGGCGGCCAGGTCGGTCATCATCAGCGGCACCGCGCGGCAGGCGATCCCGGCGGCCTCGACCTCGGCGACCGCGTCGGCGTCGGCGGTGTCGACGAGCCAGCCGTCGAGGAGTTCGCTGCCGTAGTGCCGGGCGACGGCCGCGGCCGTGGAATCGACGCCGACGGCGGCCAGCACCTTGTCGGCCATCCCGCGCACGGGCGCGCCCCCGACGATGGGGGAGAGGCCGACGACGGGCGCCCCGGCGGCGGCGACGGCCTCGCGGATGCCGGGCACGGCGAGGATGGTGCCGACGGAGACGACCGGGTTGGACGGCGGGAAGAGGATCAGGTCGGCGGCCGCGATGGCCTCCAGCACGCCGGGCGCGGGCTTGGCCTGCTCGGCGCCGACGGGTACGACGGCCTCGGCGTCGAGCGCGGCGCGCAGCCGGACCCAGTACTCCTGGAAGTGGATGACCCGGCGTTCACCGGTGTCGGCGTCGGTGACGGCGACGTGGGTCTCGACGCGGTCGTCGGACATGGGCAGCAGCCGGACCCCGGGCTGCCAGCGGTCGCAGAGCGCCTCGGTGACGGCGCTCAGCGGGTAGCCCGCGCCGAGCATCTGCGTACGGACGATGTGGGTGGCGAAGTCCCGGTCGCCGAGGCCGAACCAGGAGGGGCCGACCCCGTACGCCGCGAGCTCCTCCTTGACGGTGAAGGACTCGTCGGTGCGGCCCCAGCCCTGGTCCTCGTTGATGCCACCGCCGAGGGTGTACATCACCGTGTCCAGATCGGGGCACACCTTCAGCCCGAACAGGTGAATGTCGTCACCGGTGTTGCCGATGACCGTGATGTCCGCGTCGGGAACCGCCGACTTGAGTCCGCGGAGGAAACGGGCGCCGCCGATGCCGCCGGCCAGAACAACAATGCGCATGCACGGCAGTGTGTCAGGCGCGCGGGCCGGTCAGACCGAGAGGGCCTCGGGGCGTGCCGGGGAGCAGTTGTGCATCGGCATCTCGGTCAGGCCCGGGAAGTACACGTGCAGGCTGACCGCTCCGTCGAGGGTGTCGTTGACGACCTCGTGGGTGTAGCCGGGGGCGAAGACGCGCTGGGAGCCGGCGCCGAGGGTGAGCGGTCCGCGCGGGCCGTGCTCGGTGAGCTCGCCGTCGAGGACGGTCAGGACGCCGGAGGAGGCGCCGTGATCGTGCCGGCCGCTGCCCTGGCCGGGGACCCAGCTGAGCAGCCAGACCTCGTAGCCGGGGCCGGTGCGCAGCCGGTGGTACCAGCGGGTGGTGGCGTCGTACTCGACCAGGTGCTCCCACTCGGCGCGGTTCGCGGCGATGGAGCGGGCGAGGCCGACGAACTCGGCGACGGTGGCCGGGTGTTCGCGGGCGGGCTGGAGCAGGTGCTGGACGGAGAGGATGTCGCCGGCGATCTGGAGGTCGCTCTCGCCGGTGAGGGGGGTGCTGTTCATCGTGGGGGAGTCCTCGACGGATGTCAGTCGTGCTGGCGGTCGCTGTGGGGGTGGCCGGAGCTCAGGGGAGCCGAGGCTCCGAAGGCATCAACAGCTGCAACAGCAACAGCGAACCTGGGCAGCACTCAGGAACCCACGAATGGGGGTCCGGGTGGAGGCCGAGGTCACTGACATGGGGACAAGGAGACCGGGTCGGAGGCCGGACTGTCAACTCAATGCCTCGTTTGTCGCGAAAGTTTCATCTGATCCGGTTGCTGTGCCGGGAGAAAGGTTTGTGCAATCCGGTGCAGGGGAGATGGCGCTCCACATCACGCCGTGACCCCTTCCAAACCCGACGCGCCATCTCGTGACCGGAATGTGATCTGCGCCGCTTCTTTGGCTTGATCGCAACCGCACCCCCGGGGGACACGTCGATTGCGGGTGAACACGGGCACAGTGGGGCGCCGGTTGCATGTGTCACGATTTTTGGCGATATGAACACTTTCTGCATACGCTTGGTTCCGCAGAGTGAATAAGGGGCCCAATAGCAGATCTCGGCTTGACTGCGCTGGAGCCCCCCACTTGTAATTTCACTCGTGTCGTTACGTAGCGATCAGTGACGGCAACAACACGGGGACGCACAGACAGAGCGAGGGGCGCACATGACCGAGCTGTTTCAGGAACTGCTGGTCGAGGAGGCGGACGAAGAGCTCGGATGGCAGGAGCGCGCTCTGTGCGCCCAGACCGACCCCGAGTCCTTCTTTCCCGAGAAGGGCGGCTCCACCCGCGAGGCCAAGAAGGTCTGCCTCGCCTGCGAAGTCCGCTCCGAATGCCTCGAATACGCACTCGCCAACGACGAGCGGTTCGGCATCTGGGGCGGCCTGTCCGAGCGCGAACGCCGACGGCTGAAAAAGGCCGCCGTCTGAAACAGCCGGAGCGCCCCCGACCCGGCGCCCACGGCAGACCGCACGGCACGACCCGCAGCACACGGAACAGCGCACGCAGCAGTGCGCAGAGCAGTACGCAGAACAAAGCAATGAGCAGAGCAAACGGTCCGCCTCCTGCACCTTCCCCGCAGGAGGCGGACCGCTGTGTTTCCAGCCGTTAGTGTGGGGCGCTGTCCAGCAGCCTCCGGGAGCACACCACCCCGGACCCACTCCCCCAGCTACCGCTGGGAGGTGCCCCCACACGGACCGCGTCAGGGGGGACCCCCAGGCCGGAGGGCCAGTAGAGCGATGTCCCTGCACAGCCAGTCGACGGCCTCCTACCAGGCTGCCGCCACACCCGAGTTCCCCCGGCACGTCGTCACCGCGGTCCTCGTCGCCCACGACGGCGCCCGCTGGCTGCCCAAGACGCTCGCCGGCCTGCTCGGCCAGGAACGCCCCGCCCAGAGCCATGTCGCCGCCGACACCGGAAGCGCCGACGAATCCGCGCGCCTGCTCGGCGAGGCCCTCGGCGACGACCGCGTCCTCCACCTCGCCCGCCGCACCGGTTTCGGCGCCGCCGTCGACGAAGCCGTCCGCAACGCCGGCACCCTGAGCCCCGAGGACCTCCCGTACCTCAAGCGCCCCAGCGGCTGGGACCCCGTCAGCCGCACCTGGCGCGACGACGCCTACGACCTCCCCGACCTCCCCCACGGCGAACCCGTCCAGTGGCTCTGGCTGCTCCACGACGACTGCGCCCCCGAGCCCGACGCCCTCACCGAACTGCTGCGCGTCGCCGAGGAGAACCCCGACGCCGCCGTCATCGGCCCCAAGCTGCGCGGCTGGTACGACAAGAAGCAGCTCCTCGAAGCCGGCGTCACCATCGCCCGCAGCGGCCGCCGCTGGACCGGCCTCGACCGCCGCGAACAGGACCAGGGCCAGCACGACCAGATCCGCCCCGTCCTCTCCGTATCCACCGCCGGCATGCTCGTACGCCGCGACGTGTACGACGCCCTCGGCGGCTTCGACCGCCGCCTGCCCCTCATGCGCGACGACGTCGACTTCTGCTGGCGCGCCCAGAGCGCCGGCCACACCGTCCTCGTCGCCCCCGACGCCGTCATGCGCCACGCCGAGGCCTCCGCCCGCGAGCGCCGCACCGTCGACTGCGCCGGACGCACCAGCGCCAGCCCGCACCGCGTGGACAAGGCCGGCGCCGTCTACACGGTGCTCGTCAACAGCTCCGGCCGCACCCTGCCGTACGTGCTGCTGCGCATCCTCGTCGGCACCGTCCTGCGCACCCTCGCCTACCTCGTCGGCAAGGCCCCCGGCCAGGCCGTCGACGAGATCACCGGCCTCCTCGCCACCCTCCTGCGCCCCGGCCGGATCCTCGGCGCCCGTCGCAGACGGGGCCGCCCGGCCGTCCCCGCCAAGGAACTGCGCCCCCTCTTCCCGCCGCCCGGCGCCAGCCTGCGGGCCAACGCCGAACAGCTCGCCGGGTACTTCGGCGGCGACCGCGACACCGACACGGCCGCCATCGGCCGCCACGGCGGAGCCGTCGAGTCCGGCCCCGGCGGCGACGACGCCGACTACCTGGAGATCGAACAGTTCGCGCGCCTCAAGCGGATCGCCCGCAACCCCGCGCCCGTCCTCTTCGCCCTCCTCCTGCTCGTCTCCGTCATCGCCTGCCGCGCCCTCCTCGGCGGCGGCTCCCTGATGGGCGGCGCCCTGCTGCCCGCCCCCGACAGCGGACTCGCCCTCTGGCGCAGCTACACCGACGACTGGCAGCCCGTCGCCGCCGGCTCCACCGCCGGAGCGCCCCCCTACCTCGCAGTCCTCGGCGCCTTCGCCACCCTGCTGTTCGGCTCCACCGCCGCCGCGCTCACCCTGCTACTGGTCTGCTCGGTCCCGCTCGCCGGGCTCACGGCCTACTTCGCCTCCCGGCCGCTCGTCGAGTCCCGGCTGCTGCGCGCCTGGGCCGCCGTCGCCTACGCCTTCCTGCCCGCCGTCACCGGCGCCCTCGCCGGCGGCCGCCTCGGCACCGCGGTCCTCGCCGTCCTGCTCCCGCTCATCGCCCGCTCGGCCGTCACCGCCTTCGGGTTCGGCGCGGCCGAGGGCGAGCGGGCCGGCTGGCGCCCGGTGTGGACGTACACCCTGCTCCTGACGCTGGCCACCGCATTCACCCCCGTCGTGTGGCCGCTGGCCGCCGGCCTCGGGACGGCCGCCCTCGTGCTGCGCCGCGCCGAGTGGAAGACGTACGGGCTGCGGCTGCTCGCCACCCTGGCCGTCCCGCTCCTCGTGCTCGCCCCCTGGTCGCTGAGCCTGCTCACGCACCCCGGCCGGCTCCTGCAGGAGGCCGGACTGCCGTTCGGGTCCGGCTCGGCCACCGCCCTGGACCTGCTCGGCATCAGCCCCGGCGGCCCCCGGACCGCCGGCGGCCTGCTGCTCGTCGGCATCGTCCTCGCCGCCCTGGCCGCCCTGCTGCGCGCCGAGCGGCGGTTCGCCGTCCGCACCGCCTGGGCCGCCGCCCTCGCCGGGATGCTCCTGGCCGTCGTCGTCAACCGCACCGGCTGGGCCGGGCCCGCCACCCTCGTCCAGGGCCTGGCCCTCCTCGCCGCCGCCGCGGTCGGCGCCGAGGGCGCCAAGGAGCGGGTCGCCGCCAGCAGCTTCGGCTGGCGCCAGCCGCTGGCCGCGCTGATCGCGCTCGCCGCGGCCGCCGGCCCGCTGCTCGGCGCGGCCGGCTGGATGATCAGCGGCGCCGACGGCCCGCTGGAGCGGCGCGACCCGGTCCAGGTCCCCGCCTTCGTCGCCGAGGAGAGCGGCACCCGCGACCAGGCCCGCACCCTCGTCCTCGGCGGCACCTCGCCCGCCACCGTCTCCTACACCCTGGTCCGCGGCTCCGGCGGCCGCCTCGGCGACGCCGAGGTCGCCGCCGCGGCCGGCAGCAGCCCCCGGCTCGACAAGGTGGTCTCCAGCCTCGTCGCCGGCTCCGGCGCCGACCAGAGCGACCAGCTCAGCGGCTTCGCCATCCGCTACATCCTGGTCCGCGACGGGGCCCCGCAGCAGATGCGCAAGGTCCTCGACACCACCCCGGGCCTGAGCCGCCTCAGCCAGCTCGACGGCAGCGCCCTGTGGCGGGTGGACCGCCAGGTCGCCCGCGCCGCCATCGTCTCCGGCAAGCCGGGCGAGGCCCCCATCCCGGTCGCCTCCGGCCCCGTCGAGGTCCACACCAAGATCCCGGCCGGCGAGGCGGGCCGCGTGCTGCGCATCGCGGACAGCACCGCCCCCGGCTGGCAGGCCACCCTCGACGGCAAGCCCCTCAAGCCCAAGACCCTCGACGGCTGGGCCCAGGGCTTCGAACTGCCCGCCGCCGGCGGCCGCCTCGACCTCGTCCACGAGGACGCCCTGACCCGGACCGCCTGGCACTGGGCCCAGGGCCTGCTCGCGCTCGTGCTGCTCGTGATGGCCCTGCCGGGCCGCCGGGCGAGCCTCGACGACGACCTGCCGGAGGAGGAGGCGGAGGCCGCCGACCGGCCCGCGGCGGGCGAGGCCGGCGAAGGCCGCCGGGCCCGCCGGCTGCGAGCGGAGGCGCAGTCCGCGGCTGCCGTCGAGGAGCCCTCGGGCGCGGTCGCCGATCCGTACGCGGAGATCCCGGCGCAGCCGGTGTACGGCGAGGAGGCCTACGCGTACCCGGCGTACGGCGACCAGGGCTACGCGTACGAGCAGCAGCCCCAGCAGCCCCAGCAGCCGTACGTGCCGGCGCCCGCGCAGTCCCCGGAGTACGAGCAGTACCCGTACCCGCAGCAGGGCTACGACGCCGGGCACGGGTACCCGCAGCAGCCGCCGTACCCCTACCCGCCCCACGAGCAGCCGTACGACACCTACGGACAGCACGATCCGCGTCCGGACGGGAGCCCCCAGCAGTGAAGCAGCGCGCACCCCTGACGCTGGCGGCGGTGGCCGCGGCCCTGGCGGCCGTCACCGGCGTCGGCTACCTCGCCGCCCCCTCCGCCCCGGCCGCCGACGCCAAGGCGGCGGCCGCGGCCCGGATGCCGGTGGAGCGGTCCGCGCTGGTGTGCCCGGCGCCCAGCTCATCGGACATCGCGGAGACCACGTACACGGCGTTCACCCCCGGCGGATCCGGCGCCGGGGGCAAGGGCACGGCCCGGCTCCTCGGCGCGACCAAGGAGGCCAAGCCGGTGCTGGAGCTGAAGGGGCGCGGCAAGCCGGCCGGGGCCACCGCCTCCGGCGCGGAGGCGCCCGCGCTGACGGGTGTCGCCGACGGGGTCCTGGCCCCCGGCTGGACCGCGCAGCAGACCACGAAGGTCTCGGTCGGCCGGGCGCGCGGCGTCCTCGGCGTGGGCTGCACCACCCCCGGCACCGACTTCTGGTTCCCCGGCGCGAGCACGGCCAAGGGGCGCGAGGACTACGTTCACCTGACCAATCCGGACGACACCGCGGCCGTGATCGACATCAAGATGTTCGGCCCGGACGGGGCGGTCAAGTCCGAGGGCGGCACCGGAGAGAACATCCGGATCGACCCCAAGTCCACCAAGGCCGTCTCGCTGGCCTCCCTCGCCCCCGGCGCCCAGCTCGCGGACGTCACCGCCCACGTGACGACCCGGGCGGGCCGGGTCGGCGCCTCCGTGCAGGTCGGCGAGGAGGGGGTGGGCGCCGACTGGCTGCCGGCCTCCGCCGACCCGGCGGGCTCGCTGGTGCTGCCCGGGATCCCGGCGGACGCGGCCTCCGTACGGCTGGTGGCCTTCGCTCCGGGCGAGGAGGACGCGGACCTGACCGTCAAGCTGGCCGGGCCGAACGGCTCGATCAGCCCGGCGGGCAACGAGCAGCTGCACCTCAAGAGCGGCATGACGGCGAGCGTCGACCTCAAGGACGTGACCCGCGGCGAGGCGGGCTCGCTGCTGCTGACCCCGGCGAGCGGCAAGAAGGCCGTGCCGGTGGTGGCGGCCGTCCGCGTGGTCCGCGGCAGCGGCGCCAAGCAGGAGCTGGGCTTCGTCCCGGCGGCCGCACCGGTCGGGACGCGGGCCACGGTCGCCGACAACCGGGCCGACGAGAACGCGACGGTGCTCTCGCTGACGGTGGCGGGCGGCACCGACGCGAAGGTCAAGGTGACGGCCTCGCCCGGCACGGAGGCCGGGGAGCCGGCCTCGAAGGAGGTCACGGTCAAGGCGGGCACCACGCAGACGCTGTCACTGGCCCCGGCCGGGGCCAAGGGCGCCTACGCGCTGACGGTCGAGACCGTCTCCGGCGGCCCCGTCTTCGCGGCCCGCACCCTGACCCTGCCCCACGAGGGCGTCCCGATGTTCACGATCCAGGCGGTGTCGGACGACCACGCGATGGTCTCGGTCCCCAAGGCCGCCCAGGACCTCACGGTCCTGACCCGGTAGCCCCGCTCCGGTCCCCGGGACCGCTCCGGTCCCGGGCAAGCCGGTCCCGGGCGCCGGCCCCGGCGGCGGTCAGTCCTGGCCGTACCGGGGGTCCACCGTCTCCGGCGACAGCCCCAGCAGCTCCGCCACCTGCTCCACCACGATCTCGTGCACGAGCAGCGCCCGCTCGTCCCGGCTCTTCGTACGGATCTCCACCGGCCGCCGGAACACCACGACCCGCGCCGGCATCCCCGGCCCCGCCGGCTCCGACAGCACACCGAGCGGCACCGCCTCGTCGTTCCAGCCGGCGTCCGGACCGCCCGGCGGCCCCGGGACGTCCGCGACCACGAACTCCACCTCCGCGAGCTGCGGCCAGCGCCGCTCCAGCCGCTCGACCGAATCCCGTACGAGGTCCCCGAACAACTCCGTCCGGCTCGCCGACAGCGGCACCTGCGGCGGAGCCAGCGGCCCCCGCATCCCGCGGCCGTGCCGGTCGCGACGGCGCGGCCGCGGCTCGGCGGGGGGCTCGGCGGAACGGGGCGGGATGGGGGGCAGGGGGCTGTCCGTCACCCTCGCAGCGTAGCCGTCAGAGCCCCTCCCACCCGGGTCTTTCCGGACCCGCCGCGCCCCGCCGGGGGCACGACACGGGGAGTGGCCTGCGGGAGAGTCGTCGCGGCCCGGTCAAGAGTGCGGTACCGTCCAACGTCGTGAGCCCTGTACGTCGCTGTTCGCGCACCGCGTGCGGCCGCCCTGCCGTCGCGACACTGACGTACGTCTACGCCGATTCGACCGCAGTTCTCGGTCCGCTCGCCACCTACGCGGAACCCCACTGCTACGACCTGTGCGCCGAGCACTCCGAGCGCCTGACCGCCCCGCGCGGCTGGGACGTCGTGCGCCTCACCGACGGTTCCGCGCCGTCCCGCCCGAGCGGCGACGACCTCGAAGCCCTGGCGAACGCCGTCCGCGAAGCGGCCCGCCCGCACGACCGTGCCGCCGAAGCCGGCGGAACCGGTCCGGGCAGCGGTGGCAGCAGCACCGGGGAGACCCGCAGGGGACACCTGCGCGTCCTGCGTTCGCCCGACTCCTGACATACACACGGTCTGAAAAGTCGCTCTCCGTGCAGGGTAGGTTTGCTCCACCGCACAGGACCTCAGGAGGGCAGGCAGTGGCCGCAGATCTTTCGAACATCGTCAAGGCGTACGACGTACGTGGTGTCGTACCGGACGAGTGGGACGAGTCGCTGGCCGAGCTGTTCGGTGCTGCTTTCGTGGAGGTCACCGGCGCCACGGCCATCGTCGTCGGCCACGACATGCGTCCCTCCTCGCCCGCCCTGTCCGGCGCCTTCGCGCGCGGCGCCGCCGCCCGCGGCGTGGACGTCACCCTGATCGGGCTGTGCTCCACCGACCAGCTGTACTACGCCTCCGGCATCCTGGACCTGCCCGGCGCGATGTTCACGGCCTCCCACAACCCGGCCCGGTACAACGGCATCAAGCTCTGCCGGGCCGGCGCCGCCCCCGTCGGCCAGGACACCGGCCTCTCCACGATCCGCGAGCTCGTCGAGAAGTGGTCCGAGGAGGGAGCCCCCGCCGTCGCGGACGGCACCGTCCCGGGCACGGTCACCGAGCAGGACACCCTCGCCGGCTACGCCGCGCACCTCAAGTCCCTCGTCGACGTGAGCGCCGTACGCCCGCTGAAGGTGGTCGTGGACGCGGGCAACGGCATGGGCGGCCACACCGTCCCCACCGTCTTCGAGGGCCTGCCCCTCGACGTCGTCCCGATGTACTTCGAGCTGGACGGCACCTTCCCCAACCACGAGGCCAACCCCCTCGACCCGAAGAACATCGTCGACCTCCAGGCCCGCGTGAAGGCCGAGGGCGCCGACCTCGGCCTCGCCTTCGACGGCGACGCCGACCGCTGCTTCGTCGTCGACGAGCGCGGCGAGGGCGTCTCCCCGTCCGCCGTCACCGCCCTGGTCGCCGCCCGCGAGCTGGCCCGCAACGGCGGCACCGGCACCGTGATCCACAACCTGATCACCTCCTGGTCCGTCCCGGAGGTCGTCCGCGAGCACGGCGGCACCCCCGTCCGCACCCGCGTCGGCCACTCCTTCATCAAGGAGGAGATGGCCAAGTCCGGCGCCATCTTCGGCGGCGAGCACTCGGCGCACTACTACTTCAAGGACTTCTGGAACGCGGACACCGGCATGCTCGCCGCGCTCCACGTCCTCGCGGCCCTCGGCGGCCAGGACGGCCCCCTGTCCGAGCTGGTCGCCTCCTACGACCGCTACGAGGGCTCCGGCGAGATCAACTCCACCGTCGCCGACCAGACCGACCGCCTCGCCGCCGTCAAGGCCGCGTACGGCTCCGCCGAGGGAATCACCCTCGACGAGCTCGACGGCCTGACCGCCAGCTCCGCCGACTGGTGGTTCAACCTGCGCGCCTCCAACACCGAGCCGCTGCTGCGCCTCAACGTCGAAGCGCGCGACCCCGCGACCCTCGCCAAGGTCCGCGACGAGGTCCTCGCACTCGTCCGCGCGTAAGCGCCGTGTCACCGCCGGGCCGCGCGACGTGCGGCCCGGCGGTACGCTGACCTCGCCCAATCCGCATGTTCGAAGGGAACCGCCCCATGCCGCTCGAAGCCGGCCTTCTGGAGATCCTCGCCTGCCCCGCCTGCCACTCGCCCCTTGAGGACAAGTCGGCCGACGAGACGGCCCCCGAGCTGATCTGCACCGGCCGGGACTGCGGCCTCGCCTACCCGGTCCGCGACGGCATCCCGGTCCTCCTCGTCGACGAGGCCCGCCGCCCCGCCTGAGCCGCCGCCCCGCCCGAGCCCAGGCCACCGTGGCCCCGGTCCGGCCGCACCGGCCCGATCACCGGCCCGGCCCCGTCCACCGGGCCGGCCAGGCCACAGGCACAGGGCGCCCGTCGCAGCGCCGGGCGCCCGAGCAACCGAGTCGCCCGCCCTTCCCGACCAGCCGGAGGCCGCAATGCTCGACGAGTCGCTCCTCGACGCACCGGAGGAGCTCGCCCGCGCCGACCGCCGCGGCCTGCTCCGCGGAGCCGCCGAGGCCGGGGCCAGAGTCCGCACCGCAGCCCGGCACTCGACCGAGGCGGGTCTCGCCGACCTGCGTCCCGACGGCCGGCCCCGCGCCGTCCTCATCGCCGGGGCCGGCACCGCCGCCACCGGAGTCGCCGACCTGCTCGGCGCCCTCGCCGGAGCCTCCGCTCCCGTCACCCGCCTGCACCCCACCGGTGTCGCACACGCCGCCGGAGCCCTGCGCTGGGCGCTGCCCGGCTGGGTCGGCTCCGTCGACCTGCTGCTCCTCGCCACCACCGACGGCACCGAACCCGGGCTCGCCGTCCTCGCCGAGCAGGCCTACCGGCGCGGCTGCACCGTCGTGGCCGTCGCGCCCGAGCGCTCCCCGCTGAGCGAGGCCGTCGACGGCGCCCACGGGCTCCTCGTACCGATGGCCAAGGCCCCGTACCAGGAGTACGACGAGTCCGCCGCGGCCGGCCCCGGCGCCCTGTGGGCCCTGCTGACCCCGCTGCTCCTGCTCCTCGACAAGGTCGGGCTGATCACCGCAGCCCCGGAGACCCTCCAGCGCGTCGCCGACCGGCTCGACCGCACTGCCGAGCGCTGCGGACCGGCCATCGCCACGTACTCCAACCCGGCCAAGACCCTCGCCGCCGAGCTCGCCGACTCCCTCCCGCTCATCTGGAGCGAGGGCGCCGGCGCAGGCCCGGCCGGCCGCCGCTTCGCCGCCACCCTCGCCGAACTCGCGGGCCGCCCCGCACTGGCCGCCGACCTCCCCGAGGCGCTGCCCGCCCACGGGGTCCTGCTCGCCGGCTCCTTCGCCGCCGGCGCCGATCCCGAAGACTTCTTCCGTGACCGCGTGGAGGAGACCCAGGCCCTCCGTGCCCGCGTCGTCCTGCTGCGCGACCGGCCCACGGGCGGCCTCACCGCCGCCCCGGCCGCGCGCGAGCTCGCGCTCAGCCACGACACGGCCATCAGCGAGCTCGAACCAGAGGAAGGCAGCGAACTGGAACAGCTCGCCGAGCTCCTCGCCGTCACGGACTTCGCCACCGCCTACCTGGCGCTGGCGAGCAGGGGACACGGCTGAGCACACCACCGTGCCGGCCCTTCATCCAGGAAGACGGACGAAGATGGACCGCCTGACGAACACGATCCGCCCCTACGCCTGGGGATCGACCACCGCGATCCCCGGGCTCCTCGGTGTCGAACCCACCGGGGAGCCCCAGGCCGAGCTGTGGATGGGCGCGCACCCCGGCGCCCCGTCGCGCCTCGACCGCGGCGCCGGCGAGACCACCCTCGCGGACGTCATCGCCGCCGACCCCGAGCGCGAGCTCGGCGCTGCCGCCGTCGCCAAGTTCGGCCCCCACCTGCCCTTCCTCTTCAAGATCCTCGCGGCCGGTGCCCCGCTCTCCCTCCAGGTCCACCCCGACCTGGAGCAGGCCAAGGCGGGTTACGCCGAGGAGGAGCGCCGCGGGATCCCGATCGACGCGCCCCACCGCAACTACAAGGACCCCAACCACAAGCCCGAGATGATCTGCGCGCTCACCCCCTTCGACGGCCTGTGCGGCTTCCGCGCGCCGCTGGAGGCCGCCGACCTGCTCGACGGCCTCGGGGTGGACTCCCTCAAGCCGTACGTCGATCTGCTCCGGGCCCACCCGGAGGAAGCGGCCCTGCGCGAGATGCTCACCGCCGTACTGACCGCGGACCGCGCCGAGATGGCCCGTACGGTCGCGGAGGCCGGCGCCGCCATCGAGCACCGCGCAGGCCCGTACGCGCCGTACACCTCGCTCGTCCACCACTTCCCGGGCGACCCGGGGGTGATCGCGGCCATGCTCCTCAACCACGTCCGACTCCAGCCCGGCGAGGCCATGTTCCTCGGCGCCGGAGTCCCGCACGCCTACCTCGACGGCCTCGGTGTGGAACTGCTGGCCAACTCCGACAACGTGCTGCGCGCCGGGCTCACCCCCAAACACGTGGACGTGCCCGAGCTCTTGAAGATCGTGCGGCTCGAACCCGGCGACCCGGCCGTGCAGCGGCCCGAGGGCAACGGCGAGGAGGTCTACGAGAGTCCCATCGACGAATTCCGGCTCTCCCGCTTCGCCCTGGCCCCCGGCGCCGCGCCCCACGCCCTCCCGGACGCCGCCCCGCAGATCCTGCTCTGCACGGCGGGCCGCCCGAAAGCGGGCGAAATGACCCTGGTCCCCGGGGAATCGGTCTTCATCCCGGCGGGTGAAACGGTCGAACTGTCCGGTATCGGCACGATCTTCCGTGCCACCGTCGCCGTCTGACACAGCGCCCGCGGATACGGATACGGCTACGGCTGCAACAATGTGCGGCCGTAGCGCGGCGCCCCGGGCAGGGCCGCCGCACCAAGGAAGGGACTCCGGAAACCCATGAGCGCGTCGGGCGGAACCAGGGCGATCGTGGCGGCACTCGCCGCGAACCTCGCCATCGCTGTAGCCAAGTTCGTGGCCTTCGTCTTCAGCGGCTCGTCGTCGATGCTCGCGGAAAGCGTCCACTCGCTGGCCGACTCCGGGAACCAGGGGCTGCTGCTCCTCGGCGGAAAGAAGGCCCAGCGCGAGGCGACGCCGCAACACCCCTTCGGATACGGGCGCGAACGGTACATCTACGCCTTCCTCGTCTCCATCGTGCTCTTCACCGTCGGCGGCATGTTCGCCATCTACGAGGGCGTCGAGAAGATCCAGCACCCGCACCCCATCGAGGACTGGTACTGGCCGATCGGCGTGCTCGTCTTCGCGATCATCGCCGAGGGGTTCTCCTTCCGTACGGCCATCAAGGAGTCGAACGAGCTCCGCGGCGCCCTGTCGTGGACCCAGTTCATCAGGCGCGCCAAGGCCCCCGAACTCCCGGTGGTCCTGCTGGAGGACTTCGGCGCACTCATCGGCCTGGTCCTGGCCCTCGGCGGCGTCGGCATCGCGCTCGCCACCCATGACGGCGTCTGGGACGGCATCGGCACCCTCTGCATCGGCACCCTCCTGATCCTCATCGCGGTCGTGCTGGCCGCCGAGACCAAGTCCCTGCTGCTCGGCGAGGCCGCGGGCGCGGAGGACGTCGAGAAGATCAAGGCCGCGCTCGTCGACGGCGACGTCGTCACCCGCGTCATCCACATGCGCACCCTCCACCTCGGCCCCGAGGAACTCCTGGTCGCAGCCAAGATCGCCGTCCGGCACGAGGACACGGCGACCGAGGTCGCCAATGCCATCAACGCAGCGGAGGCCCGGATCCGCGAGGCGGTCCCGATCGCCCGCGTGATCTACCTGGAGCCCGACATCTACGACGCGGAAGCGGCCGCGAAGGGCTGACGCCGTATGAGGGCCCCCGCAGCGCGGACGCACCGCGGGAGCCCTCGTCCGTACGGACGTTGCGCGGCGGGTGCTACCAGCCGGCCATGAGCATCCGCCGCGCCCGCCTGCGCACCACGAGGGCCGCGACGCCCAGCCCGCCGCCGACGAGGAACACGGCGATCCCGAGGAGGCCCGCCGCCCCGGCCGCCAGGAAGCCCACGGGTGCCGCGACGGCCCTGCCCCGTATCGCGGAGACCGGCAGGGTCCCGTCGTGGTCGGAGAGCCGCAGGTGCGAGTCGTACGAGTTGCCGCGGTTGTCGCCCATCACGAACATCCGCCCTTCGGGCACGGCCACGTCGAAGGCGGCCGTCGCCGGTGTGGACCGGTCCTTCAGGTACGGCTCGTCCAGCGGCACGCCGTTGAGCTTCAGCGCGGGGTCGCCCGGCTTGTACGAGATCCGGTCACCGCCCAGCGCCACCACCCGCTTCACGACGTCCCCCTCCCGGACCCAGGCCGGAGCAGAGATCAGGGCGACGTCCCCGCGCCGGATGCCGCCCCCGCCGCCGAGCTTGAAGTAGGCGGTGTCGCCGCGCCGGTACGTCGGGTCCATCGACTCGCTCGGGACGTGGCGGGACGCGTACCCGTCCCCGATGAACAAGGCGGTCGTCACCGCCGTCCCGAGGGCCAGCACCCCGCCGAGCACCAGCAACGCCAGTGCCCAGATCCCGAGTCTTCGCCCCGGCCTGCTCTCCATGTACGTGTCCCTCCCGAACCGCGGTACGTGCGGTGGGAGATCGTACGGACGGCACCCCGCCCCGTACGCGGAGGGGTGCCGTCCGCCGGATCCCGCGAAGCGCCTCCGGGACCGCCGCCCGCCGGACGGCCCCTGTGCGCGCGGCTGTTCGCGCGGATTCGCGCCGTTTCGCGCGGCGACTTGCTTCCCGGCCCGCTGGGGCGCGCTCGACCGACCGGTGTAGATTCGTCATCAGTGTCAGGCGTCGCTGCTGATGGCGGTCGGGCGGTCCTCGCGACCGGCCGAGGGGAGAGAGGGCCCCCGACGGACTGAGTGCTCGGTGCACCGTCCCACGGACGATGCGCGGCTCAGCCGTACCCACCCTCTCGAACCAGGAGGAGCAGCACCCATGGACTTCAAGGTCGCCGACCTTTCCCTTGCCGCTTTCGGCCGCAAGGAGATCACCCTGGCCGAGCACGAGATGCCCGGTCTGATGTCGATCCGCAAGGAGTACGCCGCCACGCAGCCGCTGGCCGGCGCCCGCATCACCGGCTCCCTGCACATGACCGTGCAGACGGCCGTCCTGATCGAGACGCTGGTCGCCCTCGGCGCCGACGTCCGCTGGGCCTCCTGCAACATCTTCTCCACCCAGGACCACGCGGCCGCCGCCATCGCCGTCGGCCCGAACGGCACGCCGGAGAACCCGCAGGGCATCCCCGTCTTCGCCTGGAAGGGCGAGACGCTGGAGGAGTACTGGTGGTGCACGGAGCAGGCGCTGACCTGGCCGAACACCCCCACCGGCGGCCCGAACATGATCCTCGACGACGGTGGTGACGCCACCCTTCTCGTCCACAAGGGCGTCGAGTTCGAGAAGGCCGGCTCCGCCCCGGACCCGTCCACCGCGGACTCCGAGGAGTACGGCCACATCCTCACCCTGCTGAACCGCACCCTCGGCGAGACCCCGCAGAAGTGGACGCAGCTCGCGTCCGAGATCCGCGGCGTCACCGAGGAGACCACCACCGGCGTGCACCGTCTCTACGAGATGATGCAGTCCGGCGACCTGCTCTTCCCGGCGATCAACGTGAACGACGCCGTCACCAAGTCGAAGTTCGACAACAAGTACGGCTGCCGCCACTCCCTCATCGACGGCATCAACCGCGCCACCGACGTCCTCATCGGCGGCAAGGTCGCCGTCGTCTGCGGCTACGGCGACGTAGGCAAGGGCTGCGCCGAGTCCCTCCGCGGCCAGGGCGCGCGCGTCATCGTCACCGAGATCGACCCGATCTGCGCGCTGCAGGCGGCGATGGACGGCTACCAGGTCGCCACCCTGGACGATGTCGTCGAGACGGCCGACATCTTCATCACGACCACGGGCAACAAGGACATCATCATGGCCTCGGACATGGCCAAGATGAAGCACCAGGCGATCGTGGGCAACATCGGCCACTTCGACAACGAGATCGACATGGCCGGCCTGGCCAAGGTCGAGGGCATCGTCAAGGACGAGGTCAAGCCGCAGGTCCACACCTGGAAGTTCCCCGACGGCAAGGTCCTGATCGTCCTGTCCGAGGGCCGCCTGCTGAACCTCGGCAACGCGACCGGCCACCCGTCCTTCGTGATGTCGAACTCCTTCGCGGACCAGACGCTGGCCCAGATCGAGCTCTTCACCAAGCCGGAGGAGTACCCGACCGACGTCTACGTGCTGCCCAAGCACCTCGACGAGAAGGTCGCCCGCCTCCACCTCGACGCCCTCGGCGTCAAGCTCACGACGCTCCGTCCGGAGCAGGCCGACTACATCGGCGTCAAGGTCGAGGGCCCGTACAAGCCGGACCACTACCGCTACTGATCCCTTGATCCCCGCGGATCCGCAAGCCTGAGCCAGGCCCCCGGCACCCGTGCCGGGGGCCTGGCCCGTACGCACGACCCATACGCACGCCCCGTACGCCAGCAAGGACCCCCGCCCATGCCCCGCGGCCGCTACTCGCTCCACGACCCGCACGACCACACCCCCCTCGGCGAGGAGCACTTCCACTGCGCGCCCGGCCCCTCCGGCTGGCGTTACGTCGCCCAGCGCACCGGCCCGGACGGCGACCACCGCGGCTCGGTCGACCTGGCGATCGACGAACTCGGCCGCCCCATCCGCCTCGAAGTGAACGCCGCCGGCTGGCAGGTGCGCGGCGCCGCCATCGACGGTGTCACCTGGGTGCGTTCCGACCCCGCCGGCACCGGGGCCACGGAGGGCAACGTCCAGGCCGCGGGCTTCACCGGCACCTCGCCGGCGTTCCTCGTCGCGACGGCCCGCCTGCTGCGCCTGACCCCCGGCGCCCCCGCCACCCGGGTCCGGCTCGTGGCGCTCACCGACCCGGTGCTGGCCCCCCGTACGGTCGACCAGGCATGGGCCCTGCTGGGGCGATCCGAGCACGCGACGGACAGCGGCCCGCTCGTGGTGGACGAGTACCGGGTCACCGCCCTGGACACCGGCGAGGTCCACGCGGTCCACCTGGCCGGCGACGTGGTCCTCGCGGCGCCGGGCATCGAACTCGAACACCTGGAGACCCCGCCTTCCACGTTCGAGGACTGACGCGGTGGCGCTCCTGCAAGGGTCTCTTCGCCGATTGGATCTTCCGCCCGTTCCTGGTGTAGAACACCCGTCGTCGATCGATCATGATCACGACAAACATTGACACGGGGGAAATTCCACATGAGCTCAACCAGGAATGTCATGGGCGCCATCGCGCTCTGCGCCGCGCTGGGAGCAGGTCTCACCGCGTGCGGCCCGACGGAGGACGGGGCCGCGGCCTCCTCGTCGAAGGCGCCCTCGGCGGCTGCTTCCGCGCCCGCCTCCGCCGCGCCGAGCGCTGCCGCGAAGCCCTCGAAGGGCGCCAAGGGCGGCGACGCCCAGGGCGGCGAGAACGACTGCGGCAAGCCGCCGACGCTGCCCGCGGGCGTCAAGATGATCGAGGTGGGCCTCCACCGCGACATCAGCGTCGTCGAAGCCTTCGACGCCAAGCCGAAGTGCACGCCCAACGACTGGATCTACCACGGCGAGGGCGACCCCAAGGGCTACAAGCTCCCCACGGACATCAAGGCCGAGCTGGCCCTGAGCGCCGGCCCCGGCCAGTACAAGCCGGTCACCCGCGAGGAACTGTCGATGCACATCGACGGCTGCCTGAGCCAGGACCACCGCAACATCAAGGAGCCCTTCGGCTGCTACGGCAACGTCTACGAGATCACCCTCAACGCCAAGGGCGAGATCGCGACGATGCGCGAGCGCTGGTCGGTCTGATCCCGGAGGGCACCCAGGTGCCCGGCCCCGCCGGCCAGGATCAGGCCGGCGGGGCGAAACCGGTCCGGCGCACCGGCTCGGGGGCGGGAACGACAGGCGCCGCCTCGGCCGGGCCCGGGCCCACGGCCGGACTGCCGACCGACGTCACGGGCGCAGCAGGCGGCACGGGCATCGCGGGATGCAGAGCGACGGGGCCCACCACGGGAACACCCGGACCGGGACCGAAGGCGCGGGCCGCGTCCCGCGCCTGGCGCTCGTGCACCACCGCCATCAGGAACGCGGCGGCCGGCACGCCGATCGGCGCCGGCGCCCCCGTACGCGCCACCAGATCGTCCGCGAGCCGCGCCGCCATCGCGGCGCCCACCTGCGGGTCGAGCTGGTTCATCCGCGTCAGGTACTGCCGTACCGCCAGCCACAGTCCGTCCGGCACGGCCGACAGGTCCAGTCCGGAGAACCGCCCGGCCAGCCACGGCGGCGGCGGGGGTACCGGCATCACCGCAGGCCCCTGCACCCTCTCCCGGACGACCAGCGCGCCCGCGAACACATCCCCGAGCCGCCGCCCCCGCGCCGACACCAGAGACGCGATGCAGGCCACGGCTCCGAAGGTCGCCAGCAACTCCACGACGCCCATCGCCCCGCGCACCAGCGCATGCCGGAAGCGGATCGGCCCGCCGTCGTCGCGCACCACCCGCAGCCCGCAGGCGAGCTTCCCGAGCGAGCGCCCGTGGGACAGCGTCTCCACCGCGATCGGCACACCGACCAGTACCAGCACGAAGCTCGCCACCGACACCGCGGCCTGCGCGGCCGGATCCAGCGAGGCGGTCGCGAGGGTCAGCCCGATCGAAACCAGCAGGTACCCGGTGAGGTACACCAGCAGGTCGAGGAAGATCGCCAGCGCCCGGCTCGGCAGCCTCGCCGGCCGCAGCCCCAGGACGACTGCGTCCCCCGTCACCAGATCGCTCACCCTGCACACCTTTCCCGTGACCGGACCCGCCCCTTGGGTCATCCAGTCTGCCAAGCTGACCACGGTAGAAGCAGGGTCCTGGGGCAGGGGAGCGGTAAACCGGATGGATCTCGACGTCTTCGTGACGGCCCACCGCGCGGAATGGGACCGCCTGGAACAGCTCCTCGGCCGCGGTCGCAGGCTGACCGGAGCCGAGGCGGACGAGCTGGTCGCGCTCTACCAGCGGGCCTCCACGCACCTCTCGCTGATCCAGTCCAGCACCCCCGACCCCATGCTCACCGGCCGGCTGACCCAGCTCGTCGCCCGCGCCCGCGCCACCGTGACGGGCACCCGCCGCGCCGGCTGGCGCGACGCGGCCCGATTCTTCACCGCCGGTTTCCCGGCCGCCGTCTACCGCAGCCGCCGCTGGTGGATACCGACGGCGCTGATCTCCACGGCGGTCGGCGTCCTCATCGGCTGGTGGATAGCCACCCACCCGGAGGTACAGGGCGCCATCGCGGCTCCGGAGGACCTGAAGGCGCTCACGAAGCCGGGCGGCGGCTACGAGACGTACTACTCCAGCAACCCGGCGGGTTCGTTCGCCGCCCAGGTCTGGACGAACAACGCCCAGGCCGCCGCGATCTGCCTGGTCCTGGGCGCGTTCCTGGGCCTTCCGGTGCTCTGGATCCTCTTCCTCAACATGCTCAACCTCGGCGTCGGCATCGGCCTGATGGCCTCCGTGGGCCGCCTCGACGTCTTCCTCGGCCTGATCCTGCCGCACGGGCTGCTCGAACTGACCGCGGTCTTCGTGGCGGCGGGCACCGGCCTCCGCCTCGGCTGGACGGTCATCGACCCCGGCCCCCGCACCCGCCGCGCCGCCCTCGCGGAACAGGGCCGCGCCGCGCTGGGCATGGCGATCGGACTGGCGGTGGTCCTGTTCGTATCGGGCCTGATCGAGGGCTTCGTGACCCCGTCCGGCCTTCCCACCTGGGCCCGCATCACGATCGGCGTCGTCGCCGAGGCCCTGTTCCTGGCGTACGTCTACGTCCTGGGCGGCCGCGCCTCGCGGGCCGGCGAGGTGGGCGACGTGGAGGCCGCCGACCAGGCGGCCACGCTGCCCACCGCGGCCTGATGTGCGTACGACCCCGCTCAGCTGCTAGTCTCCTCGTCGTCCCGCAGCGACTGTTGACACAGCCGCGGTGGGGAGGTAGATTCGAACGGTTGCCTCGAACTGGACAAGTTCGGCAGTGATGGTTTAAGATCTTTCTCGCCCCCAAGGAATTGAATTCCGATGGGGCACAGTCGACTCCTCATTCAGGAATCTGAAGCCGGGAAATCCGGTGGAAAACTTCTGATAGAGTCGGCACCGCCGGAAAGGGAAAACGCGAAAGCGAAGGACCTGGAAAGCAAGCGAGACTGACTCTGATAGAGTCGGAAACGCAAGAACGAAAGCCCGGAGGAAAGCCCGAGAGGGTGAGTACAAAGGAAGCGTCCGTTCCTTGAGAACTC
>NZ_JBEORW010000044.1:0-72653 GCF_040302565.1 Streptomyces sp. NPDC097981 | reverse complement strand
AAGCACCGTGCCGCCCGGCGACTCATCCAGTTCTACCCACCCCCCGCCCCCCTGGCAACGACCCCGCCTACTACAGCCCCTCGCAGCCGGCCACCGCCAAGCCTCCCGACAGCCTCCACGAATCCCTGCAGGCAGGAGCCCATATCGGGCACCAGCACCGGACCCGCTGAGAGCCACTACCCCGGTTCGTATGTGACGTGGGCCCTATGGGGCGGCTCACCCCGGGGGCACCCGAAACTCACCGAGAGTCACCGGCTGTACCCCTCCAAGAGGAGGGGCCGTTCTGTCCGCTCACGGTCACCCGTCCCGACCGGGGCGGTCTTCCTGTCGCGCCAGGGGCGTGGTGGTCCAGCCGTGTTCCAGCAGGGTGAACACGTCACGCATGGTCCGGGCCGGGTCTTCGCTCGCGCTGGCGATGCCGGGGGCTTCCAGGGCGAAGCGTGCCAGGCCGACGACGGCGGGGGCGTCCGCGGCGAGCCCGGTGGCATCGGCCAGGGCGGCGGCCAGCGCCTTCTCGTGGCGCGCCCACATGCGCCGGGCGTAGTCGCGCAGCGCGGGGGTGGATTCGACGAGGACGAACATGGGTTCGTCGGTCCGCAGGGCGGTACGGGTGTGCACCATGTGGTCGCGCAGGGCATGCAGCACGGACTGACCGGGGTTTCGGTCGCGAACGGCCGCGACCAGGGCACTCTCGATGTCCGCGTCCAGGTCGAAGACGAGGGCTTCCTTACTGGGGAAGTGCTTGAAGAGCGTGCTCAGCGAGACGTCCGCCGCCTCCGCCACCTCGCGTACGCCGACGTTGTCGAAGCCGCGCTCGGTGAACAGCCGCAGAGCGGCATCCGCCAGCGCCTGTCGTGTCTGGGCCTTCTTGCGCTCGCGGCGCCCTGTCGTCGTGTCGACCATGCCCACACCCTACCCGTTTGAGGGGACTCGTTCACAAAGGCGATCGGAGTGAAAGTCGGAGCGGTTGTACTTTTGTATCCGCTGTGCTTTTGTGAGCAGGCGTACCGCCGGACCGGCACCCGGAACCCGGGCCCGGACACACAGCGGAACGGCTGATCTGCCATGCCCGGAACAGGGCGTCACCACAAAGGCACCAGCACTCTCTTCAACCATCGAACGGAGCGTGACCCTCATGTCCACCACCCCTCGCATCGCAATCGCCGGAGCCGGCCTCGGCGGCCTCGTCTGCGCGCGCATCCTGCAGCAGCACGACGTGCCGGTCACGGTCTTCGAGCGTGAGAGCGACCCCCGCTCCCGCTCGCAGGGCGGCACTCTCGACATCGAGGAAGACACCGGCCAGGCAGCCCTGCGCGCAGCCGGTCTGTTCGACCAGTTCCTCGCCCTGTCCCGGCCCGAAGGCCAGGAGTGGCGCATGTACGACCGCCACGCGACCCTGCTACGCCACGACCGTGCCGGCGAGGGCGACCTGAGCAGGCCCGAGATCGACCGCGGCCGGCTGCGCACGCTGCTGCTGGAGTCCCTGGCCCCCGGCACGGTCCGCTGGGGCCACTCCGTGACGGCCGTCACCCCGCTGCCCCACGGCCCCCGCCTGCGCCTGCGCCTGCGCCACCACGACGGCACCGGCGAGGGCTTCGACGACTTCGACCTGGTCATCGGGGCCGATGGCGCCTGGTCCCGGGTGCGCCCCGCGCTCTCCGACGCCCAGCCCTCCTACGCCGGTGTCACGATGCTGGAGGCCCGCTTCGACGACATCGACCGCCGACACCCGGGCCTCACCCGCCTGCTCGGTCGCGGCACCATGTCGGCCAAAGCGGGCCGCCGCAGCCTGATACTGCAGCGCAACGGCAACGGACACGCCCGCGCCTACATCACCTTCCGTGGCCCCCAGGACTGGCACAGCGGCCTCGACCTCGCCGACACCGAAGCAGTACGCGCACACCTTCTCGCCCAGTACCGGGGCTGGCACGAGAGTCTGCTGGACATCCTGCGCGACAACGACGGCGGTTTCGTCAACCGGCCCGTGTACGTCCTCCCCGTTCCCCACGCCTGGCGGCGCGTACCCGGCATCACCCTGGTCGGCGACGCCGCCCACCTGATGCCGCCCGCCGGCGTCGGCGCCAACCTCGCCCTGCTCGACGGCGCCGAACTCGCCCAAGCCGTCATCCGCCACCCCACCATCGACGCGGCCCTCGACGCTTATGAGAGCGCCATGCTGCCCCGCGCCGCCGACAACGCCAGGACCGCCCAGCAGATGCTCACCACCCTCATGCCCGACACCGACTCCGAGGACGCCCTCTTCCCCGACTCCCTCTGGCCGACCAGCGCCGTCCCTGACTCCCCCGTCGCCCACACCGGCTGAGTCGGTTTCGCCACGTCGCCGAACGAGCCGCCGGCTCCGGCCAGGCAGGTGGCAACGTCGAGATGGGCTGACCACACAACGAGATCGAGGGCATCAGCCACAAGATGCTCAGGCAGAACCTGCGTCTGCCGGAGCGAAACGGCCCGCCGCCGCTTCGACTCCGCGTGAGGTGGCGCCGCAGCCCTCGGGCGCACGAGTACGCCCGCAGGGCCGGCCCGCACATGCGGGCCGGCCCTGCTCAGCCGGCCGCCTCCCCCGTCAGCAGCCGTCCGTCCCAGAGCCCTCCCGGCGCCGGCGGCTGCGCCTGCCGAGGGCTCCCGCCAAGCCGATCAAGGCACCCGAGAGCGCGCCGGCCACGAGAATGCGCAGCAGGTCTTCCATCAAGTACTCCCTTTCCGGGCCAGGTTCACCGTCGCCGGGTCCGCCGCGGCACCGAGCCGAAGATCTCTTCGTGTCGTGGCAGGGCGTTCCGTGTGCTCCGGCGCCTGGTCGACCACGAACGGGGACACTATCGACGTGCTGACGGCCTGGCTTGGAAAAATGTGACCTCACCCCCTCACAGGGCCAGGGCCCCTTCCGCCACGCGGGCGGCGGCCATCTGGCCGGGAGTGGTACCGGCCAGGGCGCGGAACTCGCGGTTGAGGTGGGCCTGGTCGTAGAAGCCGCAGACGGCAGCCACTTCGGTGAGCTGCCCGCCCTCGCGGGTGAGCAGCTTCACGGCCCGATCGAAGCGCAGCACCCGGGCGGAGGTCTTGGGCGTCAGGCCGATCTGTTCGGTGAACCGGCAGGCCAAGTAGCGCTGGCTCCAGCCCACTTCGGCCGCGATCCGGCTGACCGGGATCGCCCCTCCGGCGCGGGACAGCAGTCGCCATGCGTGGACCACCTCGGGTGCGGGATCCGGGCCACTCGCGAGCCGGGCCGACAGTGCGTTGTCCAACAGGTCGAAGCGGGCAGCCCAGTTGCCGGTCGCCGCCAGCTGCTCCGCCAGCATTCCGCTCTCGGGTCCCAGCACATCGCGCAGCTCGACCACTCGGTTGGTCAGCTCGCTCATCGGCACGGCGAACAGCCGGTAGGCGCCCAGCGGGGTCAGTTCGAGCCGAATGGCCTCCTGGCCACCGGGATGGTGACACACCCGGGGCCCGTCCTCCAGCCCCGCCACCAGCGAGCCGGTCACCTGAGTGGCGGGGTTCGAGTCCCCCAGCCGTCGGACCTGGGTGAACGGTTCTCCGAGGCTGATCACCACGACGGCCCGACCCGTGGGCACGAGCCGCACCCGATAGGGTGCGGCCACCGCCTCCCAGTAACCGGCATAGCTGTGCACGAACGGGCGCAACCGGCGCGGCCACGGTCGGGTCACCCGCCACCGGCCGCCCACGCGGGTCATTTCGACTCCCCGACCGGCCGTGCCCGTGTTCATGGCCACCGGCATTTCGCTCTCCCTCCCCGCGGCGACGAGCGCCCGGCGCCGGCCGAGCCCATCGAGAGTGGGCGCGCTTCGGCCCGTGCACCACTTCCTGATCAGACATCAGCATCGCAGAGCGCATGAGCGGCCGGTCGCCGCCGGGTTGCCGCCCCACGGGCTTCGGCCATGGCGCATGGCCGCCGAGAGGGGATTGAACCCCGCCGTTCCTCCTGGTCAGCGACGCCCGTTGGACTTTCTGCCGATGGGATTCAGAGTCCATGGTCGAGAAAGCGCATTGCACATGAGGGTGTCGGCACTGGATGGTCAAGATCAAGTACGCGGTGCGCACCGGCCTCTCGCTCGTTCCGCTCAAGGAGTGCTTCCTCGCCCCGTGGGCATCCGGATCCTGGTGGCGGCCCCTGCGCCGGAGGGAAGGAAGCGAATGACATCCATGCTCGACGGCTGCACGCCCTGGCCCGAGGATTTCGTCGACCGCTACTGGGCGGCAGGGCACTGGCGCGGCAACACCCTGGACAACCTGCTGCGCGGCTGGGCCCTGGAGTACGGGCCGCGGACCGCGCTCGTGCACGGCAGCACCCGCATCACGTACGCGCGCCTGAACCGGCGCGTGGACCGCATGGCCGCCGGATTCCGGCTGCGCGGCCTCCGGCCCGGGATGCGGGTCGTCGTCCAACTGCCGAACGTTCCCGAATTCGTCATCACCGTGTTCGCGCTGATGCGTGCCGGCGCGGTCCCCGTGCTCTGCCCGGTCTCACACCCCGCGTCCGAGGTGCCCGACCTCGTGCGGGTCACCCAAGCCGTCGGCTACGTCGCACCCTCGACGTACCAGGGCGTCGACCACACGGCGATGGCTGCGGACATCGCGGCCCGATGGCCGTTCCTGCGGCGGGTGTTCACCCTTGAGGCGCCGGGCGCCTCGTCCCCGTACAGCGGCGGCCTCACGACCGACCCGGCGGGCTGCCAGTACTCCCCGCTGGGCTCCATCGACGCCGCGCCCGAGCCGGCGCTCGGGCAGAGCGCCGGCCAGGTGGCGTTCTTGCTGCTCTCCGGCCGCGGCACCACGGCGCCCCTGCTCGTTCCGCGCACCCACAACGACTACGCCTATCAGGCGCGGGCCGCCGCCGAGCTGGTGTCGCTCACCGGGAACGACGTGTATCTCGCCGCGCTGCCCGCCGAGTCCAACTTCACCCTCGGCTGCCCCGGCATCATCGGCACCCTCTCCGTCGGCGGCACCGTCGTCCTTGCCGAGGACCCGGGACCTGCCGAGTGCCTTGCGGCCGTCGCACGGGAGCGGGTCACCATCACGTCGCTGGCGCCCGCCGCCGCCCGGCTCTGGCTCGACGCCCTTCCCGCGGTCCGGGCCGACGTGAGCAGTCTGCGGCTCGTCCAGGTCGGCGGCGCGCCCCTGGACCGGGCGACCGCCGAACGGATGGGACCCGAGCTGGGCTGTCGCCTCCAGCGGGTCTTCGGCATGGCCGAGGGGCTGCTCACCCTCACCGGGCCCGCCGATGCGGACGAGCCCGTGCTCACCACGCAGGGCCGCCCGCTCTCGCCCGATGACGAGATCCGCATCGTCGACGCCGACGGCACGGACGTACCCGACGGGGAGCCCGGCGGCCTCCTCGCCCGTGGTCCGTACACCCTGCGAGGCTACTACCGGGCGCCCGACCACAACGCGCACTCCTTCACCGCCGACGGCTACTTCCGCACCGGCGACGTTGCACGGCGCACCCCGGACGGCAACCTGGTGGTGACGGGCCGCCGCACGGAGGTACTGCGGCGGGCCGACCACGAGGACCCCTCTGACCTGTGACGGGCCGCGCCTGTCTGTGCAGGCGCGGCATCACGTACGTGATCCCGCACCGGTCCCCGGTCACCGCTCCGGAGCGGGTACCGAGGGGGCCGGGGCGTCCCCGCGCGGGGTCAGGCCGTCGAAGGCGAGGGCGAGGAAGCGGCGCCAGTCTCCGCTTCCGGTCCGGATGACGGCGGAGAGGCCTCCGACGAGCATGTAGACGTCCGAGACGGTGAGGTCCGCCCGCAGGGTGCCCGCGGCCCGCCCCTGGTCGAGCAGGGTCTGTACCGCGCCTTCGAGCTGGGCGAGCATCTCACCTCCCGGCGCCGACGAACCCGCGGCCGCCGCGACGGACGCGGTCAGTCCGCGGCTCTCGGACAGCACCCGGCCGACATGGTCGAGGTACCGGGCCAGCCCGCAGCCGGAGGCGGGATCGCGCAGGCAGTCGGTGCGCGCGACATGAAGGATCTCCGCGAAACGCTGCTCCGCCGCTGCCTCGATCAGGGCCTGGCGGGAGGGGAAGTGCCGGTACAGCGTGCCGATGCCGACGCCTGCGGCGCGTGCCACCTCGGGCATCTGGACCTCGTCGCCGCGTTCCTCGAACAATGCGCACGCTGCAGCCAGTACGCGGGCGCGGTTGCGTTCGGCGTCGGCA
Source organism: Streptomyces sp. NPDC097981 (assembly GCF_040302565.1). Taxonomy (NCBI): domain Bacteria; kingdom Bacillati; phylum Actinomycetota; class Actinomycetes; order Kitasatosporales; family Streptomycetaceae; genus Streptomyces; species Streptomyces sp. NPDC097981. Next base: position 66,460 of record NZ_JBEORW010000044.1, on the reverse strand, counting down.
CGCGGCTTGCGGCCGGGGGGTGTTGGTGGCGTTGACAAGTCCGGCGCTCCTCGGCGTACATTGAAGCGGAATCGGATTCCTGTTCCGATTATGCCATGTGAGGAGGGGGCACACCCATGTCCGAGGAGCGTTTCATCCTGCTTGAGCCCGGCGCCGCCCGGCCGGGGCGCATCCCGTTGCCGCCCGCGTTCGCCGTCAAGGCCAGGACGGACGACACGGAGGGACGGCTGTCGCTGCTGGAGGTCACCCTGGCGAAGGACATCCCCCGGCACACCCACCACCGCGCCGACGAATGCGTCTACGTGCTGGACGGCGTCCTGGAGATCGAGTTCGACGACCGGACGCACTCGGCACCGAAAGGGACGTTCGCGCTGCTGCCCCGCGGAGTCCCGCACGCACTCCGGCGTGCCTCGACCCCGCCGCCGCGCGTCCTGCAGATCTCCTCTCCCGGAGGCTGGGAGCAGTACGTCGAGGACCTGATCGAGGCCGGCCCCGCCGTGTTCACCGAAGGGCGGCTGGACCCGGCGAAGATCAACCCCATCGCCGCCAGGCACCACATCGGATACGACGAAAAGGCGTGACCGGTCCACCTGCCACCAGTAGGTCCACGTACCGGCGGCTCCACGGGCCCCACCGGAACTCCGGCCGCTCCTGACTCGCGCACGGTGCAAAACGCGACAGCATGGAGGGAGGGCGGTCGACCGTGGCTGCCCGCACAGGAGGGCGGAGGGCGTTACAGACCGTGACCAGGCAGCGCTTTGCGTTCTGCGGGGCTGAGCTGGCCGCTGTCTACGTGCTCACCGAGGGTCGTGAGGAACTCCATCTGGCCGAGATGACCGGAAACCGCGCCATGCTGTACGGGCTGCCGGCGGTACTCTCCGTGGACGGGCACTCCCCGGCCGCCGAGGCCTACCGCTCGGGCCGCCCGCTGTGGCTGAACCCGAAGGAACTCGCCGCGTACGTGGAGGAGGATCCGCACCACTTCCCCGGGCGGGTGCGGGAGGACTCCGTCAGGGTCTCCCCGGCCAGACTCTCGCTCGGTGCCCTGCCGCTCGGGCACGGCTCCAAGGAGCTGGGCTGTCTGATCGTCGCCGGCGAGGTCCCGGACGGGTTCGACGACGACCGACGGAGCCTGCTGGAGCTGTACGCCGACCAGGTCGCCGCCGGACTCGAATCGGTGGCCGCCCACACGTCCGGGCGTACGGCCCCGCGCCCCGTGCTGGGACACACGTTGGTGCCGCTCCGGGGCGGCGCGTTCATCCTGGACCTCGCCTCCGGCCGTCTGGAGGCGCATGCGCGCGTACTGGAGCTGCTCGGCATCCCGCCCGAGCAGTTCGACGGCAACGTGGACATGCTGCTGGCGAGTGCCGTGCCGGACGACATGCCCGCACTGATGGCCCTCGTGGAGCCTGACCGGCTGACGACGGAGCCGCAGCAGCTGGCGTTCCGCATCCGCCGGCCGGGAGGCGAACTTCGCTGGCTGGGCCTGCGGTGCCGGGTGACGACGGATGACGGCGGCACCCCCGTGCGGGTCCTCGGTGTGGTGGCCGACGCCTCCTACCTTCGCCCCACTGCCGACGAAGTGTCCATCGTGCAGCGGCTGTCCGCCAAGCTGGCCGGCGCGACGACCATCAGGGACGTCAGCCAGATCGTCGTCAACTCCCTGCGCGGCCCACTGGACGCGAGCCGGGTGGCGGTCGCCGAGCTGGACGCCGACCGGCTCGTGGTCACCGTCCTCGACCCTCCCGAGCCGCACGCGTGGCCGGGTATGTGGCGCTCGGAATGGCGATCCGAGTGGCCGGACGCGTCGGTGCACGACCTGCCGACGCTGCAGAACGCACTGCGGGAGGGCCATGTGAGCCTCTGGCCGCCGGGTGCGGACCTCGAACCCGCTCTCGCGGGGATCGGGCCCGGCGGGCTCGCGGTCCTGCCGCTGCCGGCGGACGGCCGGACGGTCGGGGTCTGCCTCGTGGGATGGGACGGTGAGCACCGGTTCGGACCCGAGGAGCGGTCGCTGCTGACCGCCACCGCGGGGCTGGTGGGGCAGGCGCTGATGCGCGCGCACGCGCTGGACGCCGGCCATGAACTCGCCACGATGCTCCAGCGCAGCCTGCTGCCGCGCAAACTCCCCTCGCTGCCCGGCGGGATGGCCGTCGCCCGGTATCTGCCCGCGACCGTGGGGCTCGAAGTGGGCGGCGACTGGTACGACGTCATCCCGCTCGGCGACAGCCACGTGGCGTTCGTCATCGGCGATGTGCAGGGGCACAGCGCCGGAGCCGCGACCATCATGGGCCAGATACGGACGGCCGTGAGGGCCTACGCGGTGGAGCGCCATCCGCCCGACGTGGTCATCGCCCGGGCCAATCGGCTGCTCGCCGGCATGGAGACGGACCTGTTCGCCACCTGTCTGTACGTGGACCTGGACATGGAGGAGGGCATCGCCTGGTTCGTCCGCGCCGGTCACCTGCAGCCGATCCTGCGCAGCCCGGACGGCAGCACCGAGGAGATGGCGCTCGAAGGAGGACCGCCACTGGGAGTGGTCACGGACGCCGAATTCCCCATGACGGAGGTCGGCTTGGTCCCGGGGACCTTGCTGGCCCTGCTGACGGACGGCATGGTCGAGTCGTCCAACGTCCGCCTGGAGGACGGCATGCGCCGGGTGTGCGACGTCCTGGCCGCGGCGGACCCGGTCGACCCGGGGATGATGGCCGATGAACTGCTCGCGGGTGTCAACCGGCGGGACGACGACGTGGCGCTGCTGCTCCTGCGCTACGACGGCACCCGCGTCCGGCCCATGCGGACGAACTGGACCGTCTGGCGGCTCCCGAACGCCGTCCATCACGCCCGCCGTTTCGCCGCGCGCACACTGCGCTCGTGGGGCGTGGCGGAGGAACTCGACATCGCCCTGCTGGTGGTCTCCGAGCTGGTCACCAATGCGATCGCCCATACGCAGGGAGAGGTGCGGCTGGATCTGACGCTGTCCGCCGACCGGCTGCGGATCGCCGTGAACGACGCCTCGCCCCGCAGCCCGGTCAAGCCTGCGGACGTGGACTGGTCGGCGACCGGGGGCCGCGGGCTCCTCATCGTCGAGGCGACGACGGCGGCGTGGGGCGCGGTACCGCTCAGCAGCGGCAAGCAGGTATGGGCCGAAGTGCCGCTGGCCGCGAACGAACGGCTCGTCGGACGTGGGTGACGGCGCCGCCCTGGCGGCACGCCATGGCGAAGGACGCGATCGGGCGCCTCGATCGCCACCGGACGACCACGTCGAGACGATCACCCCGGGCGGGGCACACGGCGGGGTCGGAAGCGGCGCGCCCTCCGCCGTGTGCCCGCTGTCCGGAGACCGCACCCGCGAAGCCATCAAGTCCGCCGGCCCGCTCCCCTGCGCTGCGGGTTTCTGTGGATTCCGGCTCAGGCGAAACGCGCGCTGGGCACGGGACCCGAGGAGCGGACCCGGTCTCGCGGGCTGCTTGCCCACAACCCGGCTGCGCGGGAGACGAAGGCTGCCAGTTCCTCGTCCGGGTCGGCCGGCGTCTGCCCGTCGCCCTCCTGCGGGGCCGGATCGGCAGCCAAGACCGCCTCGGCCAGCTCCTCGGCCGAGCGCTCGTCGGGCTCCGACTGCTCCGTCTCGCCGTCCTCGGTGAGCCGCAGGCCCGACTCCCAGGGGGCGATCACGGTCTGTACCAGCATGGTGCAGACGTCGGCCGTCGCGGCAGGCGTATCGGTCCAGCAGGTGGCGTGCTCGAAGAGCAGTTCGCCCGCAGCCCGCTCCCCCAGCGCGGCCACCAGGTCGGGATCGCACTCGTTCAGGTCGTACGCGACCACCAGCCCGTCCGGAGTACCCGGCTGGTAGGGAGAGGCCGGGACGCCGAGGAGGCGGGCCGCCGCCAGGCCGAGCGCCCGGCTGCCCCGGTCCGGCAGCAGGCCGATGGACGCGGGCTTGCGACCGCCGGCGTCCAGGACCGTCCGCAGCCGCTCCAGGCCGTGCCTGCATGAGCCGAAGTCGTCCTGCACATAGGCCCAGCGGCCGGTCATGCCCTGTTCGAACCCGTGCGGTGAGAGGGTGGTGAGCAGCCCGCCGGTCAGCACGTAGTGCCAGCCGCGCAGGTCCCGCAGGCCCGTCGGCGGCACGGCCGCGGCACGCTCAAGCATCCGCCCGACCCGGCTGCCGGGCTCCACCCAGACTCCCTCGGGAGCCGAGAGCGCATCGAACACCTGCCGGGCCATGTCGATCCGACCGCTCATCACAGCGTTGTAGACCGTCAGGTAGCGGTCCGGCCAGTCGCTCAGCAGGGCATCGTTCTCGTGCAGCAGGGCCAGGGCCTCGGCATGCCGCTCGTCCCGTTCCAGGGACGTCACCAGCTCCAGCAGGACGCGGCGGGGGGCGAGCTTCGGTTCGGACTGCTGCTCGGGCTTGCGGCGGAACAGACCGGTGCGCTCCGGCGGCGCGGGCGGTGCCAGAGTCAGCCGCAGCGCCTCCTTCAGGGCAGGGGCGGCCAGTGCGGGGATACCGCGCTCCACGCAGGCGTAACCGAACCGGTAGAGCCGGTCGGCGTCTCCGGGCCGGGCCACCAGGGCTGTCGAGGCCTCGGAGAGATCCGTGAAACCGGCGCCTTCGGCCAACCTGGCCACCAGCGGCGCGATCTCGGCGGACGCGAGCCCTTCCGCGGCGAGCCGCAGTATCCGCATCGACCCTTGCGGGTCGCCGGACTCGAAGATCTCCCAGGCCTCGGACAGTTCGGTGGTCATGTGTCTCCGGTGATCGGGGGGCGTTGGGTCCTCAGGATGATCACCGGCAGCCCGGCGTCCGGGCAACCCAATTTCACGCGCTGCACCTTCGGATGGACGGCGTCGGCCGGGTCACCTGCTCTTCCGCAGCTCGTAGAGGTCCTCTGCCGAGCCCGCCCCGACCCGCCCGTCGGACCATGTGCCGGCCACGGCCGCCGGGGTGATCAACGGCGGGGCGGTAACTCGGCCGTCGGGTCAGGCCAAGAAGGACAGCCGCACCGTGCGCTGAGGGTTGTCCCGGTTGGTGTCCACCAGGACGACCGACTGCCACGTTCCCAGTGCCAGCTCGCCGCGCACCACGGGCAGTGTGGCGTGTGGCGGTACGAAGGCCGGAAGCACGTGGTCACGGCCGTGTCCCGGGGAGCCGTGCCGATGGTGCCAGCGGTCGTCGGCCGGCAGCAGCGTACGCAAGGACTCCAGGAGGTCGTGATCGCTGCCGGCGCCCGTCTCGATGACCGCCAGCCCGGCCGTCGCGTGGGGCGTGAACACGTTGAGCAGTCCGCTCCGCCCCCGGGCCTGCTCCCTCAGGAACGCCGAGCATGCTGCGGTCAGGTCGTGCACGGTCTCCGCCGAGCCCGTGGCGACGGTCAGGGTCCGCGTGGTGAACGTTTCCGGCATGGACGTATTGTCGCCGGGCGCGCCCTCTTCATCCGGGCGGCGACTACCAGCGCATGCGTACGTCCTCCGCCCAGCCCAACAGCCGGTCGACCGGGATCAGCTCGCCGTCGTCGCTGCGAACGGTCCCCGAGTAGTGGCCGAAGCACTGGTTCGTACGGTTGCCGATCAGGCCCGTCTCGGTCCGTGCGACTCGGTTGTGGAACGGCGTGAAAACCAACTGCACCTGGTTGGGCCCGCCGACGCGGACGGTCCAGGGCTCCAGTGGATCGTGCAGGGAGTAGTGCCATTCCAACTCTTGGCCGATCTTGGAGATCCTGCCGTCCACGCACAGCGCGTTCTCGGTCGAGCCGGTGCCGTGCGTCCACCGTCCGCCGAACTGGAGCCCCACGGTGTGCCCGCCCGTGCGGCCGGACGCGGCACCCCAGTTCCACGCCACTCGACGGGGCCATCGTCCCCGCCCGTGATCGAGAGTGGCCCAGGCGTCGTCGCCGAAGACGAGCACGTCGCCGCCAATGCGCAGTGTTCCCGTGGCAGGCCGTGCCGTGTGTTTGGACGTGTACTGGAAACGGCGCTCGCTCCAGGGGACGACGACGGACAGGGTTTCGTGTCCGTCCGGCAGCTCGGTGAGCAGATCCACTTCGACCGGCCGGCGGTCAGGGCTCGTGCACCGCGCCCGGAGCCGGGTGGCGGTGCCCGCGGCGCTGATCTCGATGCGCACCTGGCCGCGCACGGGCCGCTCGGGACCCACGAGAACGGGGGCGCAGCCGTCGGCTCCGGCGATGCCGTCGGGGAGGCGCACCCCGAGTCCGCCTGGCACGACGGCGGTGCGCTCGAACTCCCGCCGCGGGCCGCCGGAGCCGAAGTCCAGCACGTACACGGAGTGGAGAGCGAGGTAGTCGAGATCGCTGACGGTGAGGGCGACCAGATGGGTCGGTGTGGTCACACACCAGTACTCCCACCGTTTGGTCCGTCCCCAGCCGCTGATCCGCGAACGGTGCAGGGGGCGCCGTGACCAGCCGACCGCCGCCGGGGCGAGGCGTCCGTCGTCCAGGCACAGATCGACAGGCGCCGTGATCTCCCGCTCATGCGTGACCATGACCGGACCCTATGCGGTGGCAGAGGCGACGGTCGAGTACCGGGGTGCGCATCGGGACGGACACCTCGGCGTGGCCTCTTCGGCAGCCCTCCCCCGGGCCCGGCCCGCTCGCCTCACGGGTACGGGGGCATGGCGTCCGGCTCGGCGGCCAGAGGCGTGGCTTCTGCGACGAGGACGGCGACGTCGTCGTGGTCGTCGGGGTGGCGCAGGGAGTGCAGCAGCCACTGACAGGTGTCCTTCAGGGCCCGCCGGGGTTCGTCCAGGGTGCGGAGCAGGGTGTTCAGGCGCTCGTCGATGGGGTGGTGGCGGGTTTCGACCAGGCCGTCGGTGTAGAGGACGAGCCGGTCTCCAAGACCGAGGTCGAAGGCAGTGGTGTGGAAGGGGACGCCGCCGACGCCGAGCGGGGCTCCGGTGGGAAGGTCGACCAGCTCGGCGAGGCGCCCGGCTGAGGCGAGGACAGGCGGGAGGTGGCCGGCATTGGCGATGCTGCACCTGTGGCCGTGAGGGTCGTAGACGGCGTAGATGCAGGTGGCGATGTAGTGCTCAAGCCCTTGGGTGATCTTGTCCAGGTGCTGGAGGACCTCGTCGGGGGCGAGGTCGAGATCGGCCAGCACACAGGTTGCGGTGCGCAGGCGCCCCATGGTGGCGGCGGCGTCGATGCCGTTGCCCATGACGTCGCCGACCACCAGTGCGGTCCTGTCGCCGGCGAGGGGGATGGCGTCGTACCAGTCGCCTCCGACCTCGTGGGTGGCCTGGGCGGGCTGGTAGAGGGAGGCGACGTCCAGCCCGGTGAGCTCGGGCGGGCGGCTGGGCAGGAGGCTGCGCTGGAGGGTCTCGGCGGTGTTGCGGACGCTCTGGTGCCAGCGGGCGTTGTCGATGGCGACTGCGGCCCGGGCGGCTATCTCCCCGGCGAGGAGCACGTCGTCCTCGTCGAAGGCGAGGGGGTTGCGGGCGCGTACCAGGTCCACGACCCCGAGGACCTCGTTGCGGGCGATCAGCGGCACCGCGAGATACGAGTGCACTCCGGCCTGGACGAAGGCCGCCGCGGCGTCGGCGTCACGGCCGATGTGCCGCAGGTCGCTGCCGGTGGCGTGGGCGACGACGACGGGCCGTCCGGTGTGGACGCAGCGGGTGATCAGCCGGTCGGGACCGTACGCGGCGGTGTCGCCGACCTGGAGCGCCGCAGCGGCCACGGGAGTGGGATAGGAGGCGGCCACCGCCAGCGCGCGGAACAGCTCCGGGCCCCCTTCGCTTGCGGGACCGGAGCGGCGGAAGGCCAGCGCGTCGTCGAGGACGTCGACCGTGGCCACGTCGGCCAGGTCGGGCACGGCGACCTGGACCAGCTCCCGCGCCGTGCGCTCCACCTCCAGGGTGGCGCCCACGCGGGCGGACGCGTCGGCGATCACGGCCAGGCGGCGTCGGGCGCGGTCCGCCTCGGTGGTGGCCCGGTGGCGTTCGCTGACGTCGACGACCGAGTACGCCACCCCGACCACGCGGCCGCTGGCCGTTTCGAGGCGGTAGTACGAAACCGACCAGGCGTGGTCGTGGTCAGGGTCGGCCGGGGTGCGGCCGACGGTGTACTGGTCGATCAGCGGGACGCCGCTGAGCAGCACCTGGCGCAGCGCGGACTCGATGGTCTCCACGTCGAGGAACGGCATGATGTCGGCGGGCCGGCGGTCGATGTGGTCGGCGGCCGGGATTCCGTTGATGCCTTCCAGGGCCGGGTTGACCAGCAGGTAGCGCAGGTCGGTGTCCAGCAGGGCGATGCCGATGGGGGCCTGTGCCACCAGGCGCTGGGAGAGCGCCAGGTCCCGCTCCACCCGTTGGAGCGTGGTCTGGTCGGCGGCGATGCCCAGGGCGTAGGTGTCGCCGAGGTCGTCCAGAAGCCGCATGTTGCGGAACTCCACCAGCCGCGTACTGCCGTCCTTGTGCCGGATCGGGAACGCGCCGGCCCAGCTCGCCCCGGTGCCCATCACCTTGGCGAACAGCTTGACCACCAGGTCGCGGTGCTCCTCGTGGGCCAGGAGCCGGGAGGCGTACTCCCCGAGGGCCTCCTCGGCGGTGTAGCCGAACACCTCGTTCGCCTGCGGGCTCCAGAACACGATCCGCCCGCGGGTGTCGATGACGATCGCAGCCACGTTCAGCAGATCGAGCAGTCCTCCCGGCGGGGCGGGCCCTGTCGTGTGTTCCCGCTCCGGTCCGGGGGGCTGCTCGTGTGCATCCATGCCTTGCGGCCTCCCTCGTCGGACGTGTGTCGAAGCGGGCATGTTCGAGGCGGGCACGTCGCGGACGGGCAGAGCGACGTGGCCGGGGCTGGCCGGGTGGCCGGTCTGCGGTCACGGCGGCGCCCGGGGCGGCCTCCGGAGCGACCTCCACGAGCGTGTCGACCGCCGCCGGGTACGGGATCGGAGGACTGCCGGGTGCGACGGGGCGCACAGCGGGATGCGCGGGGCGTCGGCGCTGAGGGTCCGGCGCGTGGCCGCGGCCGCCCTGCGCAGGTCCTGGTGCCCGTGCCCATGCCCGTGCTGGGCCGCGCCCCGGGCCTGCGCGTCTGCAGGCAGCGTCAGGTTGCCCGGCTTCGTTCCCGCTGGCCGGCGGACGGCGCGCAGGGCGGACCGGGAGAAAACCAGCCCGTCCGGGCCGAACCGGCCCCTGTGACAGGTGACCGCATCGGTCTCGGCGTCGATGTCGGAGGTCGAGAAGACGAGCCGTTCGGCTCCCAGCAAGCCATCCATCGGGCAACCACCTCACGCACTGGCCGGTCACAGGCCGACACGCAGCCTGACGGGCGGGCCACGGCCCTTCACCGTGCGGCTGGTCCGTAAGGGCCTTGAGACCAGCATCTCGCGGCGGCGCCGCGCGCACGAGGCGAGCCGGTCCCCCTGGCGATGGCGCCGAGAGCAGGCCCCTGTCCCGCTCCGTGTGACGGGCGCAGGCTCGGGAGGATCGGCGGTCGCGCCCCGCCGGCCGGGCGGCCGGGCGCCACACAGCAGGCCTCGCGCACGGCGACCGGATCCGGGCCGAGGTCGGGCAACCGCATCAGTGCCGTGAGCAGCGTGGCCTGCCCGGCGGGGATTGAGATGGCCGACGTCCTCGCCCGGGCGCAGCATAAGGAGCCCGTCACATGGGGAGCGAGAACAGCCGTACTGGCCCCGGGGACCAGCGGGCATCGTCGCGCAGGGGCGTCACCATGGTCCGCAGCGGCATGGTCACCAGGCGGCCTTCGGGTTGTTCGACGAGTACGTCCTCGTCGAGCGGGTGCCATCCGAGGCGCTGGTAGAGCGACACGAGGGGAGGTCGGCAGAACAGGAGTGCGTGCCGGGGACCCATCGTGCGGGCATGCTCCAGTGCAGCTTCGACGACGAGCCGCGCCAGCCCCCGCCTTTGCATGCCGGGTGCGACGGCCACCCCGCCGACGCCCACCATCTCTGTCTCGGCGTCGCCGATCGCGACGGGCAGTCGCAGCAGGCCGGCGTGTGCCACGAGCCGGTCGTCGTGTCTGATGCCGAAGTGCTCTTCCTTCGGCAGCCAGGTCAAACCGGTCGAGGCAACACCGAAGGGATCACTGCTGCTGCCAAGGATCTCCTCCTGATCCGCCTTCGTGTACGCGGGGAGTCGCACCACAGTCGGTGCCCCAGGGAATCGGTTCTCAGACATCCCCACATGATGATCTCTCCGGTGAGCACGGGCCAGGCGATGCCGCCAAGTATCACCACGGGCCGACGGCCGACATGTCCGAAATATTGATATCTGCCCGGCATTTTGAATGCGTCACAATATTGAATTGCCGCACAGCGAAGCGGTGAATATCAGTGGATTGTCGACCCACGAAGCGCCCGGTGGTTTTAGATGTATTCGGACCGGCGGTGTCGAATTTCTACCGAGATCGACCCGCCGCGTGTCTTCCTCGCGCCGAACGGCGCGCTGCCGCACCATTTCGAACCGGCACTGTATTCCTTGGACACACATGACGTGCTGGAAGGGTGGAGACGATGGTTGGGCGAAGGAATTTCCTGATGGCCGGGGCCATGGGGGGTGCGGCCATGCTTCCGCGGGGTTTTCTGGGAGCGCAGGCGAATGCGTCGCCGGCTCACGGGACGGACTCTACGGACACCGCGATTCCACATACCCCTCCGCTGGAGAAATTCGTCGACCCGCTGCCCAGGCCGATGACGGCCATCCCGGATCCTTCCGTCTATCCGGGCGCCGACTACTACGAGTTCACGATGCGGCAGGGGTCGTGGAGCTTCCACCGGGATCTCGGGCCGGCAACCGTGTGGGGTTACTGGGCCAAGAACCCGCACAACCCTCACAAGCCCATCGGCATGGGCTACCTCGGGCCGACCATCAGCGTGAACAACGACCACCCGACGGTCGTCAAGTACCGCAACAAGCTCCCGACCACCCACCTGTTCCAGTTCGTGATCGACGAAATCCGCAAGGGGAACCCCCAGCTCACCCCGACCGCTCCGCCTCCCTACGAGAGCAAGCAGCCTTTCCCCTCGAATGTCAACGTGTGGAACGTCGTACACCAGCACGGCGGTTTCACACCACCACAGTCCGACGGAATGCCGCTGCACTCGTACAGCCCGGACGGAATCCACGCCGAGTCCTACACCACCTTGGACCCGAGCAGGACCAAACCCAACGAAGCGGTCTGCGCCTACACCAACCACGAACGTTCGAGCATGCTCTGGTATCACGATCACGGCATGGGGATGACCAGCGTCAACGTCTACGCTGGTCTGGCCGGTCTCTATTTCATTCGTGACCCCGCCGACGACCGGCTCGGGCTGCCGCAAGGCGAATTCGAGGTGCCTCTCATCCTGCAGGACCGGACCTTCAACGCAGACGGCTCGCTCGCCTACACCATGACCCTGCAGCAGGGCGAAGACACCCCCGTCGTCAACGGCAAGGCGTACCCCTTCCTGGCCGTCGAGCCACGACGCTACCGGCTGCGGGTTCTCAACGCCTCGAACGAGCGTTTCTGGCGGCTGATGTTCAGCGTTCCCGAGGACGTACTGCCTCAGCCCACACTGCCGTTCTGGCTGATCGGCACCGACGGCGGCTTCCGTGCTCCGCTGCACATGCTGAACTTCCTGATCTCGCCGGCCGAACGGTACGACCTTCTCGTCGACTTCAGCAAGATGCCCATGGGCACGAAGATCAAATTGATGAACTACAACGCGCCGGTCCACTTCCCCGGCGGCGACGGACCGGAAATCTCGGACGTCATGGAGTTCCATGTCACCAAACCATTGTCCGGAGGCGGGGACAGGACGACGCCGCCCAGGGAGCTTGAGCTGCCGACGGCCAGACCCATCGAGGTGACGCCACACACCCGCCGACGGGAATGGGTCCTGTACCAGCACCAGCTCTTCGGCACCATGACGCTCAACGCAGTGCCCTTCATGGAACCGTCCCAGGACTTCATCAAGGTGGGCTCGTCCGAGATCTGGGAGTACATCAATCCCAACCACGACGCCCACCCGATGCATGTCCACCTCGTCAACTTCCAGGTGTTGAACAGGCAGCCGATCGACGCAGCCGGCTACCAGGAAGACTACGAAAAATGGCTTTACGGCGGCCGCAAACCGGAGAACAGGCCGGTGTTGGCGAACTATCTCACCGGCCCACCGATTCCGCCGGACCCGGACGAAGCACTGTCCGACAAGGACACGGTCAGGTCCTATCCGGAGACCGTGACCAGGATCATCATTCAGGAATTCACACCGCCGACGGGTGAGATCGCGTCGATTCCGGGCAGCGCCACCGAGCTGCCGGCGGAGTACGTCCACCACTGCCACATCCTCGAACACGAGGACGACGACCTCATGCGCCCGTGGACGATCGTCGGCGACGGCGACCACGGCCAGGGCCAGGGCCACGGCCGCTGACGGTGACGGTGACGGTGTCGCACGATGTGCGCGTGCCGGTCCACGCCCATGGGGCCCGGACCGGCACGACCGGCTCCACCAGCGGTTCGCCGGTCGTCCGTTCTCAAGGCGCGGTGATCCGCACAGCCCGGTCGGCTCCGGCGTGGATACGGGCGCGGGCAGGACCCGTACGTCATGGTTGTGTCACCGGAGCGGCACGGCACCGTGTCTGCGGGAACTCCGGCGGGCCGTTTGCCGTGTCCGTCGGCGTGCGGGCCGGCGCGGGACCGGTCGTGATCCTCAGGAGGTTCCCCATGCAGTACACATCAGGCGTCCGACGGACCGCGGCCGCACTGGTGGTGGTCGCCGCGGCCACCACCCTGATGACCGGCTGCACGCCGTCCGGCGGGGGCGGCGCGGCCGCCGCGCCTTCGCAGACCGCGCAGTCATCGGCTCCCGGGGCCGCCGCGGGCGGCGGCAGCAGCTCCGGCGGCAGCAGTTCCGGCAGCACGGGGCAGGCGAAGCCTTCCGCCTCGGCCTCCCCTGCCGTGTCCGGCGGCAAGGCGAAGCCCTGCACGGTCGGCGACGTGAAGGTCACGGAGGCCCGCCAGGCCGCCGTCCGGCCGACGGGCACGGGAACCGGCGCCGCCGTCGTCACCGTCACCAACGCCTCCAAGGGCGCCTGCACGCTCCAGGGATTCCCCACCGTCGCGGGCGCGGGCAACGGGTCCCCCGACAAGAACGTACCGCTCGCCACCACCCACAGCGGTTCGGCGGCCGCGGTGTCCCTCGCCCCGGGGGCCCGTGCCTGGACCAAACTCACCTTCGTCAACGTGCAGGGTGAGGCCGACGGTTACTGCGTGTCCGGCGCAACGCCCGCCTCGTTCCCGACGCTCGTCGTCGGAGTGCCGGGCGCGGGAGCGCACCAGATCGCCCTCGACGACGGAATCCTCGCCCTGTGCGACAACAAGGCCACGGTCACGGCTTATTCGGCGACGAAGCCCTCGTGACGCGCCTCGGGGTGCCGGTGCTCCGGTGACCCTCCCCCGCCTGGTGCTTCGGCCCCCGGACGGTGATCGCGCCGAAGAGCCGGTCCTCGATGGTGGTCGGGGCGGTGTGGCTCATGATGCTGCTGCGCCCCGGGTTGCCGCGGAGAACGGTTCGTGTCCGATGCCGGGGGCGGTGACGGCCAGCCAGCCGTGGCCGCGCATGGGGGTGTCGAGGTCGATGGCGTCCGGGTCGACGGTGACCATGTGGGCGACGGCGCCGGCATCGGAGTCCAGGGAGGCGTTCGGTTCGTACAGGCCGGGCTCCCAGCCCTCGTCCTCCGTCTGCGGGGTCTCCCAGGGCAGCGGTTCGCCGGTCCACTCCGGTTCCCCGTACGTCTGGTAGGAGCGGATCACCCGGCCGTTCTCGGCGATCGCCCAACTGTGGCAGTCGTCGTAGCAGTCACGGAAGTAGAAGTGTGCCTGGCCGCAGTGTGCGCTGAGCCGGGCCAGGACCTCGTGGTCGGCACATGCCGTGACGGGTGCGCCGAGGATCAGCCGCCAGCCGGAGAACTCCGCTGTCACGAAGCCCCGGTGGACGGTCGCCGGGGTCTCCGCGGCGGGGTCGGCGGGGCCGTCCGGGTCGTTCTCGACCGCTGACAGACCCGCCGACGTCGTCGCCGGGATCCTGTCGTGCAGGCCCAGTGCGGTGAACACGCCCTCGTACGTGGCAGCCGGTATCGCGACCCAGGTGAACAGCGAGAGCTCGTCGGGCGGCTGGTCGCCGGGCAGCCCCGGCATCAAGGGCTCCGGGGTGTCATTGATCACGACATGACCCTACGGGAGGCCCGGCGGTCGGCCTCGTCCCGGGTCGGGCGACCCTCGACGAGCGCGACGAAGCACTCTTCGATCTCATCGAGCGTCGGCCGGCGGCTGACATCCATGGTCCCGACCGTACAGGCGGGGCGATGCCGGCCGATGCGGGCAAGAGGCTCCGGCCGCCTTCGAGCAGTCCGGTGGCGCCGGGCCGGGGCTGCCGGACGGGGTGATGCCTGGGCGGCAGGCTTCCATGGGATTTCAGCCAATTCCTCCTGCGATGCCGAGAACGTCTTGCGGTCGCCGGCCGCGCATGAGGGAATGCCGCGACTCCATCGACTGCCGGACAAGGAGCACGAGCATGCCTTCTTGGATACGCGTGGTACAGCACGGAGTGATGCGGCGGGGTGCAGCGGCCGTGGCCGCCGCGGGGCTTGCCCTGGCCGGGGTGGCCGCCGGCGGGGCGGCACCTGCCCAGGCCGCCGGCCCGGTCTGCGAAGGGACCCGGATCGACACGCTGGACTTCGCGACCGGATACACGTATCTCTACTACAGCGCGTCCACGGGCAGGAACTGCGCCTACACCGTCCCCAAGAGCGGCAGCGGATCCCCTCAGCTCATGGCCGTGGGCCTGTTCCGTGCGAGCGACAACGTGGGCGTCTGGGACAGCCGCAGCGACTACAAGTACCACGCCGGCCCCGTCTACCTGGATGCCCGGGGCACCTGCGTGCTCTTCAACGGCCAGGTCCGCTCGACGGCCGCGACATCGGGCTGGGGCCACTGCGGGAGCCTGGCCGCAGGTGCGCGATGAGCACCCCTCCCTGACTGTCCCGTGCGGTGCGGGCCGTGCCGTGCCGCGCCGCGCGGATCGAGGCATGAGTGACCCGCCCGGCTCCGGCCGGGCGCTAGGGGCGCTCGAAGAGCTGGAGCACTCCCCCGGCCGAGAAGCAGAGCGCCCCCGTCAGGGTGCCCCAGTTGGCGATCTGCTCGTTCGCCAGGCTTCCGGTCGCGGGACGGGTGAAGGCCGCCAGCGCCGAGATCAGGAAGAGCACGGAGCCGAGCTGGTTGATCGCGACGATCCACCAGCCGAGGTCGCGGGCACGAATGCCCGGCCGGCCGTGGCAGACCTCGACCAGGGCGAGGTGTCCCGAGATCAGGAACAGGATGCACCCGACCAGGTCGGGGGCCCAGATCAGCCGGTTCACCTGCTGCAGCGAGAGCCCCTGCAGCAGAGAACTCACCAGACTGATACCGAAGACGAGGGTGCCCACGAACAGCACGAAGGTACTCAGCCAGTCGATCCGGTAGGGCTCGTAGCTCCACCATGCCCAGGACCGTGCGGCCAGCGATCCCGCTCCGGCCTCCGGGCGAGGAGCATTGACGGCTTGGAGCAGTGAGGCGTAGCCGCCCGTGTTGAAGAACAGGCCGCCGGCAAAGTAGATCCAGACGCCCGTCGCGTTGCTCGAACCGAATTGGGCGACCCAGGCGCCGAGCGCGAAGAGGGCACCGCCGACGGTGAACGCCAGCGCGGCGACGGCATTCAGCCTGCGCAGGCGCCCGACCGACACATGGTCGGCGGTGCGGGAGCGCGACTCGGGCTCGCCCGCGACGCGTACGACGATCAGGCCGCGCTTGCGTGCCGTGCGGGACTCCCAGACCGCTGTGCCCCCTTCCACGGGGCGCCAGGTCAGCCGGGTCGCGAATGGTCCCGCTCCCTCGGAGCGCCCTCCGGTTTGGCTCACCCTCCGACCCTAGCCCGCCGGCGCCGGAAGAGTTCGCTTTGCGTCGTCGGGTGTGGCTTCGGCCGCCGCCGAAGGCATGGCCCGCCGCGCCATCGGGCCGGGTCACGGCGAAACGGCTCCATCCGCATCGCCGAGGTGCCGGGCCGCCGTTGAAGGGACCGGCGCGGCGCCACGGCAGGCCGCCCCCGGACCGTCAGCCCACCTTCCAGACGACCTCGGGCGCGGTTCCGGTCTCCTCGCTCGGGGAGTTCGCGTCGCGGTCGCCCTGGAAGCCGGCGAACACGGGCTGCACGTTCTCCGGAACCAGGTATATCTCGCAGGTGGTGACCGACTTGCCTGCGGCCAGGCGCAGGTCGGCGTCGGAAGCCTCCTGGCAGGGCTCGAACGCGCCCCCTGCGCCGACCGGCACGGTGACCCCAGCCCGCCCGGTGATCACGGTTCGCCACGCCTGTGTCACGGTCCCGTTCCAGCGGTACGCCCGTGACGCGGTGTCCGCGCGACAGGGATACGTGCGGCATTCGGTGAGGTCTGACCAGAATCAAGAAGAATCTTGATAAATATGGTCATTATGGAGATTGAGTCCGCATTGGCTCAGGAAGGGAGCTGACCAGGGTGCTGAGCACGCGTGGCGGGTACTCGGCCAGGTTCAGGATCGCCTTCGCGGGGGCGCTGCTCGCTGCCGGCTTCACGGTCGTTTCGTGTGGCAGCGACGGGAACAAGGCCGGCGCGAACGGCAAGGTCACCGTCGTCTACGAGGACGATGCCATCAAGCCGGAGGACCGGCAGGCCGTATCGGTGATCCGGAAGTCCCGCGTGCTCGAAGAGGCCGCCGACTGGGTGAACCGGTCGGTCGCCCTCCCCCACGACATGGACGTGAAAGTCACCGGCAAGGTCCCACGGGGGGTTACGGATGCGGTGACCCAGCCCGACGGCAGGACGATCTTCGTGCCTCCGCCGTTCCTGACCCAGATCAAGGACGCCCTCGACCATGTGGTCAAGACCGTCGAGCGTCCCGCGCTGTTCCCCGCGGACGAGTTCAACGCCGACAACCTGACCGCACTGTCGACGCAGTTCATCTTCGGCCACGAGATGGGCCACGCTCTGCAGCGTCAGCTTCTGCTTGCGAACCTCGGCCTCGAAGAGGACGCCGCCGACGGGTTCGCCTCGTTCTACACGGTCAACGAGGTCGGACCGGGTCCGACGCTGGCAGCCTCGATCCTCTTCGACGAGATCGCCCGCAAGGAGGGCAAGATGACGCTGGAGGGGCTCGCGAGCGATCACCCCGTCACCCAGCAGCGGGTCTTCAACTTCCTTTGCTACCTCGAAGGGAGCGACCCCAAGAAGTACTACGGGCCCCTGGTCGGCGCGGGATACCTGCCGAAAACGCGCGCCCCGCTGTGCCCGCAGGCATGGGCGATGCTGGACCACGGCTGGTGGACCCAACTCCAACCGCACTTCAGCAGCGCGTTCAAGGACGAGGGTGACGAGAACCAGAAGAACGCACACGACCAGCTGATCGCGGAAACGAAGGCCTTCGCGGAACAGCTCGACAAGCTCCGCAGCGGGCAGTGAACACCGGCCGGCGGATGCACGCGGTCCCCCGGCGATGCCGTCGGCACCCGCCCGCATAGGCTGCTGCCTTTGGCCAACTGACCGGTTGGCCAAGGGGACCAGGGGGAAACGGGACGATGAACAGCGCGACCGAGGTGTTCCAGCCGCTGCAGGCGGACGATCCGCCCGTGGTGGCCGGCTACCGCCTCGCCGCCCGGCTCGGCGCGGGCGGCATGGGCCGGGTCTATCTGTCGCACACGCAGGGCGGCCGGCCGGTGGCGATCAAGGTGGTCCGGCCGGAGCTCGCCGACGATTCCGCCTTCAGGCTGCGGTTCCGCCGGGAAGTGGAGGCGGCCCGCCGGGTCCGGGGCGCATACACGGCCGAGCTGATCGACGCGGACGCGGACGGCGTACCGCCCTGGCTGGCCACGCTGTACGTGCCCGGGCCCTCACTGGCGGAGGCCGTCACCCGGCGCGGGCCGCTGCCCGTGCCCGCTGTGCTGTGGCTGGCGGCGGGGGTGGCGGAGGCGCTGCAGGCCATCCACGGGGCGGGGATCGTGCACCGGGACCTGAAGCCGTCGAACGTGCTGCTGGCCGCCGACGGACCGCGCGTGATCGACTTCGGCATCTCGCTGGCCTCCGGTGTCAGTTCGCACACCGCCACGGGCGCCGCTGTCGGCACCCCCTCGTTCATGGCTCCCGAGCAGGCCTCCGCAGGCAGGGCCACGGCGGCCACCGACGTCTTCGCGCTGGGTCAGACCGCGGCGTTCGCGGCGCTGGGCGAGCCGCTGTACGGGGACGGCCCCGCGGTCAGCGTGCTGTACCGGATCGTGCATTCCGAACCCGACCTGTCCGTTCTGCCCGAGCAGATCCGTCCGTTGATCGCCTGGTGCCTGGCCGCCGACCCTGAGGAGAGGGCCACCCCGGCAGAGGTCGTCGAGTGGTGCCGGCAGCGGCTGGGCCGGGACGCCGACGCGGGCGCGGGACCGGCCGTCTGGCGGGAGGTCATGGGACCGGAGGTGACGGTTCCGCCTCCGGTGTCCGACCCCACCCCGGTCCACACGCTGCCGCTGGTGACGCGGCCACTGCAGGCGGAGCCGGACGATCGGCGGGCACGCAGGCGACGTGCCGTTCTGGTCACGGCCGCCGCCGTGACGGCGGGGGCGCTGCTGCTGACGGGCCTGGGATGGACGGTCATGGACGCGACGGACCGGTTCCGCGACCGGGATGCGGCCTCGTCGTCGTCCTCGCCCGGTCCCGATACGTCCACACGGCCGTCGGCGTCAGGCTCGGGCTCGGGTTCGGGTTCGGGTTCGGGCTCGGGTTCGGCGCCGAAGGGCTCACCGGCGTCCTCGGCCGCTCCCAAGCCGCCGCAGGCCGTCCCGTACCCACTCCAGTGGCTGGACGAGAAGACCTCGCTGGGCATCAAGGAGCCGATCAGACACGACGACCGCAAGGGCGACGTCCGCTTCGTCTGCCAGGACAAGAGCTGTGCACTGGAGAGCGACACCAGCGTGATCGCCATGTCGTACGGCAAGCCGGGGGCCTCCCTCAATTCGTGCCGTCTCACCCTCACCGGCGCCGACAGCCGCCGGTTGCCGCTGGCAGCGGCGGCGGCCGGCAGCGAGATCTGCATCAAGCACCCATCGGGGGACATCGCGCTGCTCGTGATCCAGGTGAAGTCGACCGCCTTGCCGGACAGCGGGATCAGCTTCATGACCGCGGACATGACGGTCTGGCGAGCGACCTGAAGTCTCCTGTTGCGGGAGCCCGTGCCGAGTCACGGGAAGGCCCCTGCCGGGTTGCCGGTACGGGCCCTTCCCGCAACGGAAGGCACTATCCCTCGGTGGCCTGCGGGGCCGTCGGCAGCTCCCGCAGGCGGCTGACCGGGGAGACCAGCAGGCCGATCACGACCACCGCCGAGGCGATCGCCGCCGCCGTCAGCGCTCCTCTGGCTCCGAGCCGGCCCGCCAGGAGGCCGGCGGCCAGGCCGCCGAGGGCGCCGCCTCCGAACAGCAGCGTCCGGAAGGCCGCCGTCATGCGGCCCATCAGCGACTGCGGGGTCAGCGCCTGGCGCAGGCTGACGATGACGACGCCCGCCACGCCCAGGCCGAGGTACGTGGTGAAGAAGGACAGGACGAACATCCCGATCATCACCACCCGGGGCCCGGCTGCCGCGGCGATCAGGCTCGGGCCGAGCAGCAGCGCCGACTGCGCGACGAGGTAGACACGGCCGACCGGGAACCGCGCGATCACCCGGCGGGAGATGAGCGCGCCGATGAGCCCGCCCACCGAGGACGTCGCGAACACGGCCCCCAGGGTGGTCGAGGCGAGGTGGAGGTCGTGGGTGCCGTAGAGGAGGAACATCGTCCACACGGTGACCATGGAGAAGTTGCAGCAGAAGCCGATGAGGGCCAGTGCTCTGAGGACGCCGTTGCGCATGACCCAGCCCAGTCCGTCACGGAGCTCCCCCAGCAGATGCCGCTCGGCCGCCGGCTCGGGGCGCGGCTCGCGCGTGCGGATGAGCAGCAGTGAGACGAGGGACAGCGCGTACGAGCAGGCGTCGACGACCAGGGCGACGGGTGCCGTGAGCGCCGACACCAGGAGACCGGCCAGTCCGGGGCCGGCCACGTCGGCGGTGGAGGAGCTGACGCCCATCTTCGCGCCGGCCTCCACGTAGTGCTCGGGACTGCGCACCAGCACGGGCACGTACGACATCCAGCTCACGTCGAAGACGACCGACGCGATGCCGACGGCGCAGGCGATCACGAGCAGTACGGCCAGGTCGAGCAAGTGCCACCAGTAGAGCAGCGGGACGAGGGCGAGCAGGACCAGTCGGACGAGGTTGGCGCCCAGCATGACCGGCCGGCGCCGCACCCGGTCGGTCCACACCCCGATGAGCAGGGCGAGGCCGAGGTAGGGGACGAGCTGCAGGAAGCGCAGCAGTCCGACCTGCTCGTCGGTGGCCCCGAACGCGGTGATGGCGGTCAGCGGCAGCGCGAGGTTGGTGACCTGGGTGCCGAGCAGGGAGACGGTCTCGCCGAGCCAGAACGTGAGGAAGTCGCGGTTGCGCCACAGGCCGGGTGCCGGCGCCTCCGCCGGTGGCACGGCGTCGGGGGCGGTGGACAGGGTCGTCATCAGGCTCGCACCGCCCCTGGGCCCCGGCGGCCGGCCGGACCCGACGTGCGCATCGCCGGGTCCGCGAGTGCGGCGACGCTCGCGGCGACCGCGTCGACCTCATCCTCGGTGTTGTAGTAGTGCGGCGACAGGCGCAGGCACCACTCCACGTCCTTGTCGGTGAAGTCGAACTGGGCGAACTCCCGCAGGCTGAGCGCCGAGTTGATGCCGCGTGCGTCCATCGCCTCCTTGAACGGCCGGGCGTCCCAGCCCTCGATCGCGAAGGTGACCAGGGCGGCGGGTGCCGCTCCGCCGTCGAGCAGTCGTACGCCGGGTACCGCCGCCAGTTGCCCGCGCAGGCGTTCGGCCAGTGCAGGGGTGCGCCGGGCCACGGGCGCCACTCCGACTTCCAGGGCGTAGCGGACGGCGGCGGCGCAGCCGAGCACGGTCGCGTACGGGAACTCCCACTCCTCGAACCTGGCTGCGGTTTCCACGGGCCGGTAAGTGTCGGGGCCGGTCCAGCGCGCGCCGTACATGTCGATGAACAGCGGCTCGAACCCTGCATTCAAGACCCGTTCGGACACGTACAGGAATCCGGAGCCGCGGGGCCCGCGCAGGAACTTGCGGCAGGTCGCCGTGAGCAGGTCGCAGCCGATCTCCTCGACGTCGATCTCGTACTGGCCGACCGACTGGCAGGCGTCGACCAGGTAGAGGAGGTCGAGTTCCCGGCAGTGCCGGCCGATCTCGGCCACGGGTTGGACCAGGCCGGAGTTGGTGGGTACGTGGGTCGCGGCGACGAGGCGCGGCCTGCGGGCGCGCATGAGTGCCGCCATCGCCTCGACGTCGACGCCGCTGCCGTCCGGGTGGTCGGGGGCGTGCACGATCTCGACGGCGTGGCGCGCGCGGAGCGAGAGGAAGGCGATCTGGTTCGAGATGAAGTCGTTGCGTGTGGTGAGGATGACGTCGCCGGGCCGGAAGTCGATCGCGGACAGCGCCTTGCTGTAGGCGTGGGTGGCGCTGCCCGCGAACGCGATGTTCTCGGGGTGGGTGTTGACGAGCTCGGCGATCGCCGCGTAGAAGTCGGCGACTTCGGCGGCGCGCGCGGCGGAAGCCTCGTAGCCGCCGATGGCGGCCTCCAGGTTGAGGTGGTCGAGCATCACCTGGAGGACCGGGCGGGCCATCAGGCCGCAGCCTGCGTTGTTGAAGTGGATGACCGACTCGCAGCCGGGGGTGTCGGCCCGCAGGGCGGCGATGTCCAGAAGCGGTTCCGGCGTTGAGGCAGAAGCGCTATCGTGTATTTTCATGTCTGACAGTAGCAGTACTGAGGTTCTGGTGGCGATCCTCCGCACCGAGATCGCCGGCCTCGCGCCCGGCGACCGGCTGCCCAGCAGCCGTGATCTGATCGCCCGTCACGGCGTCGGGCCGGTGACCGTGTCCCGGGCGATCGCCCAACTGGCCGCCGAGGGCGTGGTGGTGACTCGCCCCGGCAGTGGTACGTACGTATCGGCGCGGCGGCCACGGCACGTTGACGAGGCGTCGGACACCTCCTGGCAGGCGGTGGCTCTGGCCGGACGCGGCCAGGATCCCGTCACCGGCCTCGTCGAGGCCGACGGCCCCGCCGATTCGCCGCAGGCCGGAACCATCGCACTGCACGGCGGCTATCTGCACGAGGGCCTCCAGCCCGCCCGGGCGCTCGGCGCGGCGCTGGCCCGGGCCGCCCGCCGCCCGGACGCCTGGCACCGGGCACCGGTCGCCGGGCTCGCACCGCTGCGCGCGATCTTCGCCCGGCAGGCCGGTACCGGCGTCGACCCCGAGGACGTACTGGTGACCGGCGGCGGACAGGGCGCACTGTCCATGCTGTTCCGGGCGATCGCCGCCCCAGGAGGCCCCGTCCTCGTGGAGTCGCCCACCTATCCCGGCGCGCTGGCGGCGGCGCGCGCCGCCGGGTTGCGCCCCGTACCGGTTCCGATGGACGGCGACGGCATCCGACCCGATCTGCTCGCCGACGCTTTCGCCATGACCGGGGCCCGGTTGCTGTACTGCCAGCCGACCTTCCACAATCCCACCGGCGCCGTGCTCTCGGCCGAACGCCGACGCCAGGTCGTGGACGTGACGCGCGCCGCCGGCGCGTTCCTGATCGAGGACGATTTCGCCCGCCATCTCGGTCACGGCCGTACCGTTCCACGCCCGCTGGTGGCCGACGACCGCGACGGCACGGTCGTGCACCTCACCTCGCTGACCAAGCCCGCGTCGCCCAGCCTGCGGATCGGTGCCGTCATCGCCCGCGGGCCGGTGATGCAACGCCTGCAGGGGATGCGGCTGGTCGACGACTTCTTCACCGCCCGACCGCTGCAGGAGGCTGCCGTCGAGCTGGTCAGCACGCCTGCCTGGGACCGGCATCTGCGCGCGCTGAGCTCCGCGCTGCGGGACCGGTGCGCCGTCCTGGCCGACGCCCTGGCCCGCGAGCTGCCCGACTGGACGCTCGCCCATGTCCCGGCCGGGGGCCTGCACCTGTGGCTGCGCCTGCCGGCCACTCTGACCGAAGCCGCCGTCGCCGGCGCCGCCCGGGCGCACGGCGTCGCCGTCAACGCCGGCCGCCGCTACTTCCCCGCCGAACCTCCCGCCGCTCACCTGCGCCTGGGCTTCGCGGCCGCCGCGGATCCCGCCGAACTGACCGAAGCCGTCCGCCGCCTCGCCGCCGCGACCCGCCGGCCATCGTGATCACACCGGACATGCGGAGATCATTCCCGTGGTGCCCGGTACCGGCGGAGGGACTCAGGCCGCTGCGTTCCCGTGCGGGCCGGAAGCGAAGGCCAGGATGTGCGGGACCGCCTCGCGCAGGCTGGGGAAGTGGCGGTGCACGCCCTCCACCGGGACCGCGGTGTTCACGCCCCACACCGTCATCCCGGCCCGCAGCCCGGACCGCACTCCGGAGGGCGCGTCCTCGATGACCAGGCAGTCTCCGGGCTCGGCACCCAGCAGCGCGGCGGCCCGCAGATACGGGACCGCAGAGGGCTTGCCCTCTTCGACGGCAGCCGCGTCCACGATCACGTCCGGCATCGGCAGGCCCGTCCGCAGGAACCGGCCGCGCACCCGGTGCTCGTAGTTCGAGGTCACCAGTGCCCAGGCACCGGGCGGCAGTCCGGGCAGCAGCTCCGACGCGCCGTCGAAGGCCGCATAGACGCCGGACCGTACGTCCTCGTCCTCCAATGCGTGCAGCGCGGTCAGGCACTCACGCGGATCGCGGTCCGGGACGACCTCGGCGAACGTCTCCATCGGCCGTGTTCGCAGGGCCGCTTGGTAGACATGGTCAGCATCCAGCCCGTATCGCCGCGCCCAGGTCCCCCAGACCCGGCGCTGGTTGCTCACCGCGTCGATCAAGGTGCCGTCGACGTCGAACAGGACGTACCTCGTGCGGTCCGGCCGCGCAGGATCATGTCTCACTCGTCGATCATGCCAGGTGGAAGCGGGCACCAGCCGAACAGCACTCGGCGCACCAGACCCTGGGATCGCGGGGTGTTGCAGCGGAACGGAATTTCCGTGCAGTTTCAGCCATTCCAAATCGGAACTTCCTATTCCATCAATGAGGTCAATTCAAGCAACACTGGCTTGAATTCCACTGTGAACGCGAGCGCCCCCGCGGCGTCCGGCAGGAGATCGCCTGCTCCGCCCCTTCAATTCCCCTGCATCCGGGGTGCGATGATAGAAAGATCTTGCCACTCGCTTCCGCGATTGCTTTCATCTGCGTAGTTCGGAAGCAGCCACTCAGCAAAACCACAGGAAGGCCCAGGGCAGACGATGTATGCGCGCCCCGACGAGGTCCGTCACCTGCACACGCTCGGTCCGCACGGCACCAATCTGGAAGCCGCCTCTCACGAATGGTTCCGCAGACGCGGCGTCGAGGGCACCGTTGAACTCCACGCCTCGATCGAATCCGCGCTGGAGGCCGTGCCCGAGGACGGACGGCACGCGCTGACCGCCTGCGCCGTCTACCCGGCCCTGCACACGCTGGTCTTCTCCAACCTGCACCGGCTCCACATGATCGACAGCTTCGTCATGCCGACGCACAACATGGTGCTCGCCAGCAGCGGTACGCAGGTTCCGGCCAGCGTCGCCTCCCACCCGGCACCCAAAGGCCTCGTGCCCGCCCCCGCCGAGATCCACGAGGTACTGAGCAACTCGCAGGCCGCCATCGACTGCGCCGAGGGCCGCGTCGAGGGCTGCATCACCACCATCGTGGCGGCGGAGCGGTACGGACTGCGGGTCCTGCGGGACTTCGGCCCCGTGCCGATGGTCTTCACCGTCCACCAGGTCCTGGCCGTCCGGGACGGAGCCGCGCACCCGCTCGCCGTCGGGGCCGCCCGATGAGCGCAGGCCTCTTCGCCCCCGAGACCGCACCCGTCCCGGCGGAACTCATCGCCGAGGCAGCGCTGCTGGCGGACTCGATCATCCCGATGGTGAATCGTTTCCGTACCCGGCAGCAGGACGACGGCACCATCGCCGATCCGACCCCCGACGACGCCGGCCTGCTGGGCCGGATACGGGACGAGGCGGCGGCCTGGTACCGCGGCCACGGGCTCGGCGGCCAGGCGGACGCGCTGGTGGCCGACGTCGACGGCTGGCTGGAGGCCGGACTCGGCTCCCGCCCCCACTTCGCCCGCTCTCGCGACGCGCTGCGGATCCCGGCCGACGGCGAGACGGTGTTCTTCCTCGCCCCGGTCCAGAGCACCAACAGCGCCCCGCCCGTGGGCAAGCGCCTCGACTGCTTCCTCGGCCTGCGCAAGGAGCCCGACGCGCTCGCGGACATGGCGGGGGACTTCCCCCACCCGAAGAACAACTGCCAGTCCCTCGTGCTGGTCACCGGGAGCGCCGGCTTCGCCCAGGGCTCCTGCCTCGTCTTCTTCCCGGAGAACGTGGCGGCGCACGACAAGGTGACCGACCAGCCGTACGCCATGTTCTTCTACAACAAGATGCGGAAGATCCACGAGACGTACGCGCTGCCCGCGGCCGCGGCGGTACTGACGCCGGAATCGCTGCCGCGCGCCTCCACCGGCCTCGCCGCCGACGTGTGCTTCGAGGCCCGCGCCATCTGGGGCTACCTCCACGACTCGATGCACTACCAGGGCCTGTGGCCGTTCGACGAAAACATCTCGCTGAAGATGAACTGGTTCGTCGGGCTCCTCGAAGAGATCAAGGTCGACGCCAAGACCGTGCTCGCCTGCGCCGACAGCGGCCTCGTCCCCTTCGCCGAGCAGCAGATCGACATGGTCCTGCTGGAGCGGGTGTTCCGCTACCCGCAGGCCGACGACGCCACGCGCAACTTCGACTCCGGCACCGGCGTCTTCCTCTACTCGTGGTTCCGCGAGCACGGGGCCCTGATCGGCTCCCCCGCGGCAGGCGACCTGCTGCGCCTCGACCGCGCCCGGGCCCTGGAGGCACTGCGCGCGTTCGTGACCGCCGTGGAGAAGCTGGAGGCCGAGGTCACCAGCGACGACGAGTACCGGGCCGCCGCCAAGGAACTCGTCCGCCGGTACCTCCCCGAGGGCGAGCCCAGGCAGCGGTTCTCGTTCACCGAGGACCAACTCGTGCTGCGCCGGGCCAAGAACGAGCTGGACCGGCTGCCCCCGCTGGAATTCGCGCGAGCGGAATGGTGACCCCACCCGTCTCCGGGGGCCGCGAGGGCGGGCGGCTGGCCGTGCCCGCCCTCGCGGTGTGCATGGTGCTCCTGCTCGCCGCGGGCTGGCTGCTCTCCGGGCACCTGGTGGCCGGCGTACCCCCGCTCGCGGTGGCCGCGGGGCGCACCGGCACGGCATTTTTCGTCATCATGCTGATCGCGGCGCTGACCCCGCGCGGCCGCACCGGGGTCCGGACCGCCGCCGCCCGCCCCCGGGCCGTACTGGTCCTCGCGTTCCTCGGCTTCTTCGCCTACTACTCGGGGACCCTGCTCGGCACCCGGTACGTGGGCGCGTCCCGGGTCGGGCTGATCGTCTCGCTGCTGCCCTGCATCACCTTCGTCATCGGCGTCTTCGCCTTCCGCGAGCCGTCCTCGCGCCGCAAGGCGCTCGGGACGGCCCTCGCCGGGTCCGGCGCGGTCGGCTTCCTGCTGGCCGACGGGGCCGCGGCCGGCGCGAGCGGATCCGGAGGCGGCGCGGCCGCCCTGCTCAGCGGGGGCGGACTCGCCTTCGGCGGCACCTTCGCGTACGCCCTGTACGGCTATGTCTACCGGCAGCGGATGTCGGACGTGCCGGCGCTCGCGGCCCTGCCGGCCGTCACCGGGGCCGGCACCCTGATGCTCGGCCTCACGGCGCTTCTTTTCGTGCCGCTCGGCGGGGTGTCCGCCGCCGACTGGGGCGGCGTCGCCGTGCTCGGCGCGGTCCTCACAGCCCCCGTCTTCCTCATTTCCCACGAGCTGATCCTGCGCAAGGGCCCGTTGTTCACCTCGGCCCTGGGGCTGGCCGTGCCGTTCCTCGTGCGGCTCGGGGAATGGGGCCTGGGCTCGGCCGCCGCGCCCGGCGCGCTCCCCGTCCTGCTGATCGCCGCGTCCGCGGCCGGTGTGTGGCTCACCGTGGGCGGTCCCCGGGCCCGTCCGTCCGCCGCACCGGCCGCCGCACCGGCCGCCCCCTCCCGGCTCGCCGCTCCCGCCGGCCGCTCCGGCTTCGGCGCCCCCACCGGCCCTGCCGGTCCCTCCCCCGCGGCCGATCGTCCCGCCCACCCCTCCTCCGCCACGCCGGAGGCCCTCCCGCCAAGGAAGCCGCTGTGACCCCCTCCCGCCCCACCCTCGTCCTGCTGTACCAGCGCGTCGGCCTGCCCTGGCTCTTCGACAGCGCAGAGCGCGCCGGCATCGACCTGGTCCTCGTCCCCCGCCCCGACGAGCAGGTGGACCCGGACCGGCTTCCGGCGGCCGTGGTGGAGTTGCTGCCGCTCGACGTGGCCGCCGACCCGTCCGGCGCGCTGGAGGCCCTGCGCAAGCGGCACGAGGCCGCGCCCTTCGACGGCATCGTCACCCTCTACGACCCGTTCGTCCCCTTCGTCGCGGAGGCTGCCGAACTGCTCGGGCTGCCCGGCATCGGCCCGGACGTCGCGCGCAGCGCCCAGGACAAGCGGGTCATGCGCGAGCGGCTGGAGGCGGCCGGGCTGAACGTGCCGCGCTTCGTCCGCCTCGACCCCTCCGACGACCCCGCCGCGTGCGTGGCGGCCGCCGGCCTGACCTTCCCCGTCGTGGTCAAGCCCGCCCTGGGCATGTCCAGCCTCGGGGTGACCCGCGCCGATTCCCCCACCACGCTCGGCGCGGTCGTGGCGGAGGTCCGCAGGGTCTCCGCCGGGACCGCCGACGGGGGCGCGGGCCTGATCGTCGAGGAGTACCTCGACGGGCCGGAGTTCGCCGTCGAGTCCCTGGTCCACGAGGGCCGGGTACAGATCCTCTCCATCGGCTTCAAGGGCGACCCCCGGGGCCCGTATTTCGAGGAGAGCGTCTACCAGGCGCCGGCCGAACTGCCCGAGGCCGTCCGGGCCGACGTCGTACGCGAGGTGAGCGCCGCCCACGCCGCCCTCGGCGTCACCTTCGGCCCCACCCACACCGAGCTGCGCCTGCGCGGCGGCACCGTCCCGCACCTCCTGGAGATGGGCGCGCGGATCGGCGGGTCCGGCGTCTCCCACTACATCGCCGAGAACGTCACCGGCATCGACTTCGCCGGGCAGGCGCTGCGCCTCGCGGCGGGACTGCCGCCCACCCACACGGTCGAGGAAGGCCTGACCCGGCCCGTAGCGGCAGCCGCCAACTACATCGTGCCGTGCGGCGGGCACGGCACCATCACGTCCGTCCACGGCCTCGACGAACTGCGGGCCGACCCGCGCGTCGACCACGTCGTGCAGATGCTCGTTCCGGGCGACGTGGTCCGCCCCTACCCGGACTTCACCGGTTATCCGGCGTTCGTGCTGTCCCGGCACTCCGACCTCGCGGAGGCGGAGCGGTTCCACGCCCACCTGGAGACGGCCGTCCGCATCGACTACGCCCCCACGACCTCCGAGGAGAACCCTTCGTGACCGGCATTCCCCTGGACGACCGCGACGGCACCATCTGGCTGGACGGGCGGTTCGTGCCCTGGCGCGAGGCCCGGCTGCACGTCCTCACCCACGGCCTGCACTACGGCGGCGCCGTCTTCGAGGGCGTGCGCGTCTACGGGGGCCGCATGTTCAAGTCCTTGGAGCACGCCGAGCGGCTGCACTCCTCCGCGCGGGAGCTGAACTATTCGATCCCGTTCTCCGTTGCCGAACTCGACGCCGCCGCGCGGGAGGTCATCCGGCGCGAGGGCATCGTGGACGGCTACGTCCGGCCGGTGGCCTGGCGGGGCAGCGAGCAGATCAGCGTCTCGGGGGCCGGCACCACCACGCACGTGGCCGTGGCCGCATGGGACTGGCCGCACGTCTTCTCCGCCGACGCGGCGCGCCACGGCATACGGCTGCGGACCTCGAAGTGGCGCCGTCCCGACGCCGCGACCGCACCGGTCCGGGCCAAGGCCTCCTCGCTGTACAACATCTGCACCCTGGCCCGCGACGAGGCCGAGGCGGCGGGCTACGACGACGCCCTGCTCCTCGACCTGCGCGGCGGGCTCGCCGAGGCCACCGGGGCCAATCTCTTCCTGGTGATCGACGGCGCCCTGCACACCCCGACACCGGACAGCTTCCTCGACGGCATCACCCGCCAGACGGTCATCGCGCTCGCCGCCGGCCTCGGCATCGAAGTGGTCGAGCGCAGGATCCGGCCGGACGAACTCGAAGCCGCCGAGGAGGTGTTCCTCACGGGCACGGCGTACGAGGTCCAGCCGGTCAGCGGGATCGACGAGCGGACGTACCAGGTCGGCAAGGTGACGTCGGAGCTGGCGGACGCGTACGCGCGGCTCGTCCGCTCGCACTGATCCGCCGGTCCGGTACGGCGGGCGGGTGGCGGCCCCGGGCAGACTCGGGGGTGCTCCGCCCGCCGGTGTCCGTCGGTGAAGGGCCGCCTGGATAATGGCACCGGATCCAGGCCGCCCCCGTGCGCGTGCAGGGGCGCGGAACCGACCGACCGGAGGGACGAGGGACCGATGACGCTCGAAGAAGGCCAGCGGGTCAGGCTGGCGGCAGACCTCGTGCTGACCGGGACGGTCGTCCTGGCCGGGGACTCGGCGGCGACGGGTACCGTCGCCGGCTCCCTGTCCCTGGCAGCCGGCACCGAGGGCACCGTCGAGCGGGTGACCGAGCAGCACCGGCAGCAGAGCCGGGAAGTCGTCGAGTACGTACGGCTCAAGTCGCTGCTCGACGACTTCGGACACCAGATGCCCCCGGGGAGCAGGAAGCAGCTCGAAGAGCAGGTCGGGTCGCTGGAATCCGAGTGGATCGCCTACCAGGGGCAGAGGCACCGGGTGAAGGTCCGCGTCCGTTTCGACAACGGATTCGTCCTCGACGACGCACATGAGGACGTCTTCACCCGCGCCTGACCTGCCGGTTGCTTCATGCCGCCCGGGTCAGCCAGGGCCGTGGCCTCCTCGTGGGGCTGATGAGGGGTTCGACGACGAGGAGTTGCGCCGCGGCGAGGGCGAGGCAGAGGGCTGCGCTGCCGGCCCACAGGGCGTGCACACCGGCGTGTTCGAGCAGCTGGGTGGTGGTGACGGGGGCGGCGACCGTGGCGATGCCCCAGCTGACGCCGTACGCGGCGAGGTAGCTGTCGGCGCCGCCCCGTGGCGCCAGGTCCGCCACGATGCCGAAGACCCGGCCCAGGACGAGTACGTCGCCCAGGCTCCACACGGCGGTGGCGGTCACGAGCGCGGGAAGGGCGGATGCCATCGCGTACCCGGCCAGGCCGGTCGCCAGCAGGGTGTATCCGAGGGCGAGGGCGGCGGAGTCGGAGAGTGCGGCGACGCGACGCAGGCGCACGGCCGGCTGCGCCGCGACGATGGTGACGGTCGAGGCGGTGAACAGCAGTCCTGCGTCGGCGGGTTGGAGGCCCAGCCGGGCGAGGGCCAGCGGCAGGCCCATCATGATCTGCATGGAGACGAGCGCGAAGAGCGTGCCGGCGGTGAACACGGCCCACTGACGCCGGTCCCGCCAGGGGCGGGCGGCCTTGTTCGGTTCGCCGCCGCGACCGGCCCGACGGCCGGTGTGGTCGGCGGGCAGCGCGAGGCGCAGGGTCAGCGCGCACAGGAGACAGGTGAGCGCGTCGACGACGAAAAGCCAGCGCAGGTCCCAGCGGCCCAGGGCCGCGGCGATCAGGCCCGCGCCCGTGCCGCCCGCGGCGAGGGCGGCGTTGAGCAGGCTGTAGGCGCGGACCCGCTCGGCGGGGCCTACCGCGTCGGCGATCAGCGCCTGGCTCGGCGGCTCGTAGAGCTCGAAGGCCAGGCCGAGCAGGATCACGAAGACGGCCACCGCGGCGGGCGATCGGGCGGCGGCGATGCCCAGCTGCGCGACGGCGCATCCGGTGAGGCCGAGCACGATGGTGCGGCGGCGCCCGAGACGGGTCGAAAGGCGGCCTCCGGCGATCCGTGACGGGATCGTCGCGAGGCCGAAGGCCGCCGAGAGCAGGCCCGCCGTGGTGGCGCTCGCGCCGAAGTCGGCGCTGATCAAGACCGTGAGGAAGGACAGGGAGAAAGCGCCGAGTCGGTTGATCGCGCGCGCGGCGACCAGCAGCCATACGGTCCGCGGCATGGCACCACCTCTCACGTGACTGTCTAATCGAGTAATGTCAGTCACGGACGCTAACGACGGAAGGAGTGACTGGTCAAGTGATATTCGACAGTCACGTGGCGGTGCTGCTGGACCACGCCGTGTCGCTCGTGAACGCGCTGACCGGCGGGGAGGCGCGCGGGCGCCCGTACGCCGCACCCCGCGGCGCGGAACTGCCTGCGGCCATCGACGCCGCAGTCCCCCCCGCCGCGGCCTCGCTCCCGCGCACGATCGACGCCGCGCAGGCGGACTATCTGGCCGCCGCGGCACAGGGCATGCGCGAGGTCTTCCAGGCCATGCAGGACGGCAGGCCGGACGACGCCGCGACCACCGTCAACCGCCTGCTGCGCGAGAGCGGCGCGCGGCCGCGCCTGGACCGCGCGGAGGGCGAGGGCACACCTTGGCAGCTGCACTTCCACGGGGCGAACGACTCGTTCGCGGCGGGGCACAGCGCGAGCTGCGCGACCGCCCTGGCGCTCGCGGTGGGCGGCAGCCTCGCGGGCCGGCTGGGCGTGTGCCGGGCCGGGCGCTGCGATCGGGTCTACGTGGACACCTCTCGCAACGCGGCCCGCCAGTTCTGCTCCACCGCCTGCCAGAACCGCACCAAGGCCGCGGCCTTCCGCGCGCGCAAGGGAGCGGGCGGCTGACGGCCCACCCCGCGCGGGCGGGCCGGAAGTTGACACCTCCGACGCTCGCGACTTACCTTCACCATTACTTAAGGATATTAACCATCCAGCTTCTCAAGCATCTCTTTGCCACCGGGGCAGCAGCATCAGAGGAAGGCGCACAGACATGAAGCCCGCCCAGCACGGAGCGGCCGTCGCAGCCGAGTCCGCCGCATTCGTTGCCACGGTCAAGGCAGCCGATCTCTCCACCCCGGTGCCGACCTGCCCCGGCTGGTCCCTCGCCGATCTCACACAGCACGCCGGCAGCGTGCACCGCTGGTTCAGCGAGCTCCTTCGCCGGCGCATCCAGCAGCCGCCGGCCAGCCGCGAGGTGGACCTGCGCCTGCCCGAGCAGCCCGACGGCTTCCCGGACTGGCTGGCCGCGAGCGCGGCGGAGGCCGCCGAGGTGTTCGCCGCCACCGACCTGGACGCGCCGATGTGGGCCTGGGGCGTCGACCAGCACGCCCGGTTCTGGGTCCGGCGCATGCTCTTCGAGACCCTCGTCCACCGGGTCGACGCCGAACTCGCACTCGGGCTCTCACCGCACATCGACCGCGCACTGGCCGTCGACGGCATCGACGAGTTCCTCACCAACCTGCCGTTCGCTTTCCCCTTCGCGCCGCTGACCGCCCGACTGCGAGCCGCCGACCGGACCATTCGCTTCAGCTGCACGGACGGTGACGGCGACTGGCTGGTCGCACTGCGCCCCGACGGCTTCGCGCTGGTGGCCGACGGTCCCGAGTCCCGCACGGCGGACGCCACGGTCCGGGGAACGGCCGCGGACCTGCTCCTGGCGCTCTACGGCCGCTTGGACCACCGGGGCGACGCGTTCCGGCTGCTCGGGGACCCGGACCTGATCGCCCACTGGTTCGCGCACTCGGCCTTCTAGCCCCGGACTCGTACAAAGTCATGCCCGCACCCCACGGGCCGCGACGTTGCGGTCCGGGTCGCTCCCGGACAGCAGCTCCCGGCCTCCGAGGTAGCGGAGATCGACCCGGACGGCCCGTTCGAAGAGGAAGTCGGTCCCGATCAGCCGGGCGGCCTCTGCCTGCCCTCGTGGCATCTCGGAGGCGAGCAGCGGCTCCTTCGGTACGCCGAAACGCGTGTACCGGTCGTCGGTTTCCTCGTCCCAGGTGAACAGGTAGGGCCCTCGGTCCAGCGTGACCGGGCAGTGGGTCTGCGGGCACTCCTGGGGATCGTCGTGGCAGGTCCAGTCGAACCACTCGGGGTGGGACACCCTTGCCCGGGCGGTCGCACCGTCCATGGCGGCCACGTGGGCATGGGCCGCGGCCGGGACGGGCCCGAAGGCGGAGTGGAACAGTCCCACCTGCCCGGAGGGGTCCACGGCCCACCAGTGGAACTGAAGACCCCAACGGGGATGCACGTACGTGTTCGATGGTGTCACGGGGCCAGCCTAGGAAACGGGAACCTCGCCCGCACCTGCCGCCTGCTGCGCTGGGGCCCCGACGGGCCCGAGGGCCCGCGCCCGTCCGGTACCGAAAGCCAGGACCCGAAACGGATCCACCCCGCCCTCGACGAGGACGGGCACGTCCTCCCCGAAGCCTGAGCCGCCGTGCCGGGTCAGTCGACGGCGCGCAGGGTGCGGGTGGCCGTGTCGCGGAGGTACCGGACGACGTCCGGGTCGGCGTCGAGCGAGTAGTCGGTGCCCAGGGCCGCGAGGGTTTGCGCGATGCGGGCCAGGGAGTCGTCGGAGGCGTCGACGAGGCAGGTGTCGTCGCTCACCGGGCGGATCCGGCCGGCCGGCCCTCGGGCATGGGCACCAAGGTGACCGGCGGATACGCGCACGGTGGCGACGGCGCGGTACCGGGTCGGAGCGGCCGAGAGCCGGCGGGCGACGAAGTCGGCGGGGGCGTCACCGGGCACCGGGCGCGGAGGGACGCGCCGGCCCGTCGGGCCGGGGGCCGATATGCGGTCGAGGCGGAAGACGCGCCAGTCATCCCTGCCGAGGTCATGGGCGAGCAGGTACCACAGTCTGCCCGAGGAGACCAGATGGCAGGGTTCGACGCGGCGCGCCGCGGTGGCGCCGTGGCGGGGGGTGTAGTCGAAGGTGAGGATCTCGTGGTCGCGGCAGGCGACGGCGAGCATCGCGAGGAGGGCGGGGTCGCTGCGCGGTCCGCGGTCCTCCCAGGTGATCCCTGCAACGGCTCCTTGAAGTGCGCTGACCTGGCCGCGCAGGCGCCTGGGCAGGACCTGTTCCAGCTTGGCCAGCGCGCGCAGCGCCGTCTCCTCGATCCCTGTGAGACCGCCTGCGGCCGTACGCAGGGCGACCGCGACGGCCACGGCCTCCTCGTCGTCCAAGAGGAGGGGCGGCAGGTCCGCGCCGGAGGCCAGGCGGTAGCCGCCGCCGAGTCCGCGGGTGCCGTCCACCGGATAGCCCAGCTCGCGCAGCCGGTCGATGTCGCGCCGCACCGTGCGCACGGTCACGCCGAGCCGGTCGGCCAGGTCGAGACCGGCCCATTCCCGCCGGGTCTGCAGCAGGGACAGCAGACGCAGCATCCGGGCGGTCGTGTCACTCGTCATGAATTCCACTATGCCCGCGTCAAAGGACAGGTCCTGTCCTGAACTGCCGTTCGACAGGACTCTTCCCCGCCCGGCACCAAAGTGGTCGAGTCGTTCGTCACGCAGGAGCAGACCACCGTCGTCGATCCGGGGCCGTCGGCGGGAGCGAACTGCCGGGGTCATCGTCCCGAGGATCGCAACTGCCCTGCAGGGGGCGCGGGAAGCCCTGCCAGTACGGTCAACCGCCCTCCCGGTCGGGCAGGCCGGCCGGGAGGGAGAGGGTGAACACCGCGCCGCCTTCGGGGCCGTGGCCGAGGGCGGTCAGGGTGCCCGCCAGCCGGGTGGCCAGACGGTGCGCGATGGCCAGGCCCAGCCCGCTGCCGACCGGGCGCTCACCGCGGTAGCGCTCGTGCAGCGCGCCCCGTTCGAAGGCCACCGCCACGTCGTCGTCCGTCAGCCCCGGACCGCCGTCGCGGACCTCGATGCGCACTCCGCCGTCCGGGACCGCTCCGAGGGCCAGGACCACGGGCCGGCCCGCCGGAGTGATCCGCAGGGCGTTCGCCAGCAGGCAGTCGGCGAGTTGCCGGACCCGGAAGCCGTCGGTCCGTACGGGTGGGAGGTGCACGTCCGCCGCGGGCGGTTCCCACCGGAACTCGACCCCGTGCCGGGCGCACCGCTCCCGCCACACCTCGGCCGTCTGCTCCAGGAGCACGACCAGGTCGGTGTCGGACGGTTCGAGCCGGAACTCGTCGGCCTCCAGCCTGGCCAGGTCGAGCAGGTCGGAAAGGAACCGGTCCAGCCGCTGCGCCTCGGCGACCAGGACCCGGCCGGTTTCGGGCACCCGGTCCGCGGGGATGACGTCGTCGGCCAGGGCTTCCGCGTATCCGCGCATGGTCGTGAGCGGAGTGCGGATCTCGTGGGAGATGGAGAGCAGGAACTCGCGCCGGCCTTCCTCGCTGCGCTGCAGAGCCCGGTCCAGGACGGCCATGGCACGGCTCAGTTCCACCACTTCGGCGGGTCCCCGGCCGCTCGGTCCCCCGCTGCTCGGTCCGCTGCCGCTCGGTCCGGCGCCGGGTCCGCGATGCGGGCCGCGGTCCGGCCTGCCGTCCGGCCGGCCCCCCGGTTCGGCCGCCGTGATCCCGCGGTGGCCGTCGGCCAGGCGGCCCGCAACCTCGGCGGCCCGGGTCAGCGGGCGGGTGATGCGGCGGGCCAGCAGCAGCCCGGCAAGGGCCGCACCGGCCAGGCCTGCGCACAGTGGCAGGACCAGGCTCCGGCGGGTGCGGGCGGCGGCGGCGTCCACCTCTCCCATCGGTTTGGCGAGCACCACCCCGCCCGCCCCGAACGTCCGCCCCTCGACGATGACCTGCTCCCCGTCGAGGGTCGCGGTCGCCGAGAGCGGCTTGCGCGTGAGCAGCCGGTCCCGCTGCGCGTTCGTGACCGCCGCCGAGGCCGGGCCGCGGAGCGTGCCCGCCGCGTCGAGGACGGCCAGGCGCACCCCGTCGGAGCCGGCGATCAACTGCTCCCCCTCCACGAGCAGCACGGAGAGCCGCGGAATCCGGCTCAGTGCGGTGGCCTGCCGGGCGAGCTGGCCTCGCTCCTGTGCCTCCGCGCTGCCCCGGGCGGTGTACCAGGCGGTGACCCCGCTCATCAGTACGGCGACCAGTGCGACGAGCCCCGCGAACAGGACCAGTTCCCGCGCGAGGGTGCCCCGCCGGCGCGTCGGCCACCCGGGACGGGCGGGGCTCACCCGGGCTCCCCGGCCGCGCTGTAGCCGACGCCCCGGACGGTCCTGATCGGGCTGGCGTCGCCGAGCTTGCCGCGGATCTGGGAGACGTACACGTCGACCACGCGCTGGTCGCGGTGGGCCGAGTCGCCCCACACCTGGTCCAGCAGCTGGGCCCGGGTGAACACCTGCCCGCGGTGTGCCAGCAGGTAGGCGAGCAGGTTGAGCTCCAGAGCGGTGAACTCCACGGGAGTGCCGTCGACATGAACGGTGTGCCGGCCGGGATCGACCCGCAGCCGACCGGCCGTGTGCACGGCCGGAGCCGCCACGGGTCGGGCTCCGCGGCGGAGCACCGCGTTGACGCGGGCCACCAGCTCGCCCGGCGAGAACGGCTTCGTGAGGTAGTCGTCGGCGCCGAGCTCCAGGCCCAGGATCCGGTCCGCCTCGTCACCGCGCGCCGTGACCAGCAGGACCGGGGTCCAGTCGTCCCGCTCGCGCAGGCGGCGGCACAGCGTCACCCCGTCCATGCCGGGCAGCCCGACGTCCAGTACGACCGCGGCCGGCGCGAGCCGCGCCACCGCGTCCAGACCCGCAAGGCCGTCCTCGGCCGTCTCCGTCCGATAGCCGTCCCGCTCCAGGTACAGCCGCTGCAACGCGGCGATGTTCGGGTCGTCCTCCACAATCAGGACGAGCCCCTTCGGGGAGTTCATGACCACTCCGGTGAGCTGTGCGCGGAGCGGAGCCGCGGATGACGAGCGGGGACGCGAATCATGCTAGCCAGCCTGCGCCCCGCCTCCGGACTGCGCGGCCCGACGTCCCGCGCGGCCTCACACAGCCCTAACAATCCCCTCATGATCCCCGGTCAATCGGCGGTCATGATCGGTACCGGGTGCTCGTGCGGCCGGCCGCACGCTTCCCCTTCGCTTCCTCCCCGTACCGATTCACCGGCAAGGATTCCCCGATGAAACCCAGTGACCAGGCCGCACCACCCGGCTCCGCCCCGCGCGGCCTGCTGTACCGGACCGGCCGGGCCTGCGCCCGCCGGCCCTGGCTCGTGATCACCGTATGGCTCCTCGCCCTGCTGGCGGTCGTCGGCGCCGACCGGGCCTGGGGCGGACAGTACGAGGACGACTTCACCCTCCCCGGCACCGCGGTGCAGACCGGCGCGGACCTGCTCGACGCCCACGGCGGCCCGGCCGGCCGGGGGGTGCCGGCGCAGATCGTGCTCTCGGCCGACGGGAAGGGCCTGGCCGGACACCGGGACGCCGTGGAGAGCGCCGGACAGCGGCTCGCCGCCCTGCCTGAGGTGGTCGGCGTGGCCGACCCGCTCGCCACTCCTGCCGCCGTGACGCAGGACGGCCGCACGGGCTACTACACCGTCCGGTTCGACTCGAACCCCGCCCAGTTCGACAAGGCCTACCTGGAACAGGTCGACGCCGCCGTCGCCCCGCTGCGCGCCGACGGCATCACCGTCGAGTACGGCGGACCGCTCGGCAAGCTCGCCGCCCCGGCCGGCGCCGACCGGGCGTCCGAGATCATCGGCATTGCCACGGCCGTGATCGTCCTGCTGCTGGGCTTCGGCAGCGTGGCAGCCGCCGCGTTTCCCCTGATCAGCGCCGTCATCGGACTGCTGGCCGGGCTGGCGGCGCTCGGCCTGCTCGCCGCCGAGTTCAGCTTCGCCGCCGTATCGCCCACCCTCGCCGTGATGATGGGCCTCGGCGTCGGCCTGGACTACTCGCTGTTCTTGGTGACCCGGCACCGCAAACTGCTCCACACCCTGCCCGACCCGGCCGACGCGGCCGGCCGGACCGTCGCCACCAGCGGCCGGGCCGTGCTGGTCGCCGCGCTGACCGTGACCGCGGCCCTGGCCGGACTGTTCGCCTCCGGCGTCGGTTTCATCGGCATGCTGGGTGTCGCGGCGGGCACCACCGTGCTGACCGGCGCGATCGCCGCGCTCACCCTGACACCCGCCCTGCTGGGCCTGGCCGGCCGGCGCATCGACCGGCTCCACGTCCGCACTCCCGTCGACGAACCCGACGGGGACGGGGACGTCTGGCAGCGCTGGGCCGCCGTCGTCGGACGCCGCCCGTGGACCTTCCTGCTGCTCGGTGCCACCGTCCTCGCGGTGCTCGCCGTACCGGCCGCGTCCATGCGGCTCGGCCACGTCGATGCCGGAGCCTCGCCCGCCACCGCCACCGAGCGGCGGGCTTACGACCTGGTCTCCGACGCGTTCGGACCGGGCGCGAACGGACCCGTCACCGTCGTGGTCACCCTCGACAAGTCCGGCGCCGCACCCGAGCAGCGCACGGAGCTCGCCGGGCGCCTCCACCAAGCGCTCACCGACACCCCGGGCGTGGCGTCGGCCACCCCGCCCACCCCCACCGCGGACGGCGCGCTGCTCATCTCCACCGTCGTACCCGACAGTGCCCCGCAGGACCGTGCCACCGCCGACCTGCTGCACCGGCTGGCCGGTGAGACCCTCCCCGACGCCCTCGACCCGTACCACGCCACCGGCTACCTCACCGGGCAGAGCGCCGCGCAGCAGACCTTCCGCGACGTGCTCGCCGACCGCCTGCCGCTCGTGGTCGGCCTCGTCGTCGGCGCCGCGTTCGTGCTCCTGCTGACCGTGTTCCGCAGCCCCCTGATCGCCCTCAAGGCGGCCCTGCTCAACCTGCTGTCGATCGGCGCCTCGTTCGGCGTCGTCGTCGCCGTCTTCCAGTGGGGCTGGGGCTCCTCGCTGCTGGGCGTCGACGAGAGCGTGCCCATCGAGTCGTACGTGCCCATGATGATGTTCGCCATCGTGTTCGGACTCTCCATGGACTACGAGGTGTTCCTGCTGGCGCGGATCCGGGAGCACTGGCTGGCGGGCCGGGGCAACGAGGCCGCCGTCGCGGCCGGCCTGGCCTCCACCGCCCGCGTCATCAGCTGCGCGGCTCTGATCATGACCAGCGTGTTCCTCGCCTTCCTCCTCTCGGCGAACCCGGTGGTCAAGATGCTCGCCCTCGGTCTCGGCGTCAGCGTGGTCGTCGACGCCACCGTGGTCCGGCTGCTGCTGGTCCCGGCCACGATGAACCTCCTCGGCCGCGCGAACTGGTGGATCCCCGGCTGGCTGGACCGGATCCTGCCGCACCTCGACCCCGAGGGCGGCGGCCCGGAGGAACCCGTACACGGAGACCGGACGCCGCAGGAGGTACGGGCATGAGCCGCGCCGGCACCGCCCGCGCCGGCAGCCCGCGCACTGCGGTCGCAGGGGCCGCAGCGGCGGGCCGGCCGGCCGGCCCCCGGCGCGGGCGGCGCCGGACCCGGATCCTGGCCGCCGTCCTGGGGACGGTGCTCCTGGCGTGCGCCGCGGAGGCCGCCGCGACCTCGGTCGTCGAGAACGGCATCGAGGAGGCGCTGCGGCCACGCCTGGGGCGGACGGACGCGGACCTCGCCGGGTCGGGCCTGCTGGCGCTGGCCCGGGGACGGGCCGACCACGTGACCGTCACGGGGGACGATGCCGCGCTCGGCCCGGTGAGCGGAGCGTCGGTACGGCTGGACCTCGACGGGGTGCCGCTCGGCGGGGGCGGCACGAAGGCCGTGGACGGCGTGCACGGGCGGATCACGGTACCCGTCGAGGCCGTCCGCACCTGGCTCGCTTCGGCGGAACAGGCCCTGCCGGTCAGCAGTGTGACCACCGACCCGGCCGCCGGCGTACTGCACCTCGGATTCGGTCCGGGCGGCGCCCTCGACATCGCCCTGCGCCCCGAACTGCGCGACGGCCACGTCGGGTTCGCCCTCGATGAGGCCACCCTGATGGGCACCCCGGCCCCCGAGCGGCTCACCCGGGGAATCCGCGACCGGCTGGCCGGCCGGCCGGATTCCGAGAACCCGGTGCCGGACCTGAAGCCCACGTCGGTACGGGTCACGGAGCGGGGCATCGAGGCCACGCTCGACGCGGGTCCCGTACACCTCACCGGTTCCTAGTTCCGCGACACGGCCCCTGCGCGGAACGTCCGGCTCCTCGCTCCGCGGCATGTCCGAGGCGCTGCGGGCCCGTTGGCCTGCTGTACGACCGGGGCACGCATGGTGCCAAGCTTCGCGAGGAGGTGGTCCGTACGTGGCGGACGAGAAGGGCAAGGGAGCATACCCATCCCTTGCCACTCTCAACTTATAGCGCACCAGGGGGCTTGCGGCAAGGCCCCGGGCATCCCGCAGAATCGCTGACTCAAGGCCAGGACCTGCGGAAACAGGAGATCCACGAGGTGCATGTGCAGTCGTCCCCTCTGACCACCACGGCGTTCGACCTTCCCGACCGCCTCTCCCCCAAGGCCGACCCGGCGCTGATCGCCGGCGACGAGGAGCACTTCGCGGCCGTCGCGAAGAGCCTCGCGCAGTCGACCGCCGAACTGTCCGCCCGTCTCGAAGACTTGCGCAGGGCGCCCGGCGGTCTGGGGCGGGAGGCGATGGAACGGGACACGGAGATCCACCGGCTGACCGCCCGTCTGCGCACCCTGAGCCGCTTCGGTCTGGACCTGTGCCTCGGGCGCGTCGTCGGCGAGGACGACGCCGAGCCCGTCTACATCGGACGGCTCGGCCTCACCGACGACACGGGCCGCCGGCTGCTCGTCGACTGGCGCTCCCCCGCGGCCGAGCCGTTCTTCGCCGCGACCCACGCCAACCCGATGGGCCTGGCGAGCCGCCGCCGGTACCGCTGGACCGCCGGGCGGATCAGCGACTACTGGGACGAGGTGTTCACCGCGGACGGGTTCGAGGGGCATGCCGCGCTCGACGACCAGTCCGCCTTCATCGCGAGCCTGGGCGGCAACCGGTCGGCGCGGATGCGGGACGTTCTCGGCACGATCCAGGCCGACCAGGACGCCATCATCCGTGCGGGATCCCGCGGCGCGCTCGTCGTCGACGGCGGTCCCGGCACGGGGAAGACGGTCGTCGCCCTGCACCGCTCCGCCCATCTCCTCTACTCCGACCCGCGCCTGGGGCACCGTCGGGGCGGCGTGCTGTTCGTCGGCCCGCACCGCCCCTACCTGTCCTACGTCGCCGATGTCCTGCCCAGCCTCGGTGAGGAAGGGGTGCAGACCTGCATCCTGCGGGACCTCGTTGCCGAGGGGGCCACGGCGGCGATCGAGACCGACCCGGAGGTGGCCCGGCTGAAGTCGTCCGCCGACATGGTGAGGGCGATCGAGACGGCCGTCCGGTTCTACGAGGAGCCGCCCGCCGAGGGAATGACGGTCTCGACCCACTGGGACGACATCTGGCTGAGCGCCGAGGACTGGGCCGAGGCGTTCCAAGCGCCGGAACCGGGCACTCCGCACAACGAGGCGCGCGAGCAGATCTGGGCGGAGCTGGTCACGATCCTGCTGGACAAGCGCGACGCGGACGACGACGGCGACGTGTCGCCCGACCTGTTCCGGCGGTCGCTGCGGGAGGACAAGGAGCTGGTCACGGCCCTCAACCGCGCGTGGCCGCTGCTCGATCCGGCCGACCTCGTGGGAGACCTCTGGTCG
Source organism: Streptomyces sp. NPDC097981 (assembly GCF_040302565.1). Classification (NCBI taxonomy): domain Bacteria; kingdom Bacillati; phylum Actinomycetota; class Actinomycetes; order Kitasatosporales; family Streptomycetaceae; genus Streptomyces; species Streptomyces sp. NPDC097981. The sequence continues at coordinate 24,760 of NZ_JBEORW010000044.1, read as the reverse complement.
GTACCCGCCTACCTGCGGATGTGTGCTCCCTGGCTCGGCCGCGATGAGGTCGCGAAGCTGCAGCGGGAGGACGCCCAGGCGTGGACGGTGTCCGACCTGCCGCTCCTGGACGCGGCGCGGCAGCGGCTCGGCGACCCCGAGTCGGCGCGGCGGAAGCGCCGGCACGACGCCGCCGTCGCCGCCGAACGCGCGCGCATGGCCGACGTCATCGACGACCTGCTCCAGGCCGACGACGACGGCGAAGGTGCGGTGACGATGCTGCGCGGGAGGGACCTGCAGGACAGCCTGGTCGACGAGACCGTCCTGCCCGGCGCCGACCCGGACCGGCTCGCCGGCCCGTTCGCCCACATCGTCGTGGACGAGGCACAGGAACTGACCGACGCGGAGTGGCAGATGCTGCTGCTCCGGTGCCCCTCCCGGAGCTTCACCATCGTCGGGGACCGCGCCCAGGCCAGGTACGGGTTCACGGAGTCGTGGCGGGATCGCCTCGAACGGGTCGGGCTCGACCGGATCGACCTCGCCTCCCTGAGCGTCAACTACCGGACGCCGGAGGAGATCATGGCGGAAGCCGAACCGGTCATCCGGGCCGCGCTCCCGGACGCCAACGTGCCGGCCTCCGTCCGCAGCAGCGGCGTTCCCGTCGTCCACGGATCCGTCTCGGAGCTCGGCTCGGTCCTCGACACCTGGCTCGCCGAGCACGCCGACGGGATCGCCTGTGTCATCGGCGATCCCGCGTTCCGGGCGACGGACCGCGTCCGGTCGCTGACCCCGGGCCTGTCGAAGGGGCTCGAATTCGACCTGGTCGTGCTCATCGACCCCGGGGCGTTCGGCGAGGGCGTCGAAGGAGCGGTCGACCGCTATGTCGCGATGACCCGGGCGACCCGGCAACTCGTGATCCTCACGAGCCCGTGACCAGGACGGCCGCCGCTATTCCGCGGCGATGGCGTGCAGCGGGTTCTGTGCGGCTGCCCGGCGGGCGGGGACGACCGCCGCGGCCGCGCAGATCGCGAGGGACAGCAGGCACACCAGCAGCAGGGTCCCCCAGGGGAGCACGAGGGAGTACTGCTTGATTGCGCCTCCCGCCAGCGCGCCGACGCCCCAGGCGCCGAACACTCCGCCGGCCAGGCCGAGCAGGGTGCCGAACGCTGCGACGGTCAGGGCCTCCAGCCGGATCATCCGCCGGATTCCGGCGCGGTCCGTCCCGATGGCACGGAGCACCCCGATCTCCCGGGTGCGCTCCGACACCGACATGGCCAGGGTGTTCACGATGCCGAGCGCGCTGATGACGACGCCGATGACGAGCAGCCCGTACATCAGGGTCAGCAGGTCGCTCATGCTGCCGGCGGCCTCGTGGACGAGGCTCGCCCGGTCCTGGACGGTCAGCAGCGGGTTGTTGCCCACCGCGGTCCGCAGCCGGTTCCCGGTGGCCTCGGCGGCGGCGCCGTCGTCGGTGCGTACGAGGACCCGTTGTACGGAGCCGGGCAGGAAGGCGTCCTGCTGTACTTCGCTGCGGTCGCCCACCGCGTCGTGGGCGACCGGGTTGTCCGTGTACACGCCGACGACGAGGTACTGCCTGAACTCCTCGGCCCGCCCTATGCGGGCGCCCAGCCGGCCGCCCGCCCTCAGCCCCTGCTCCCGGGCGAGGGTGGCGGAGACGGCGATCCGGCCGGGTCCGAGGTCCCTGGCGGAGCCGCTGGTGAAATCGAGCTTCATGACGGTGTCCAGGGCGTCCGGGGCGACACCGGAGATCTGCCGGACGCCGCCGCCGGTGAACAGGGTGGAGTCCGCGACGGGGACCGCGGCCCGTACGCCGGGGACTTCGGCCACGCGCCGTACGGCGTCCGGGTCGATGCCGGTCGTGGGGGTGCGGGTGGTGATCACGTGGCCGGCGGTGAGACCGGCGGCGGCCTGGCGGTCCAGCGCCTGCCCGGTGGAGTTCCCGATGACGGCCAGCCCGGCGACCAGCGCCGTGCTGATCAGCAGGGTGGAGGCGGTGGCCGCGGTGCGCCGCGGGTCGCGCAGCGCGTTCTCCCGGGCGAGACGGCCGACGACGCCGAAGCGTCCGGTCAGCAGGCCGGTCAGCCGGACCACCGGGCCGGCGAGCAGGGGTGCCAGCACGATCAGGGCGGTGACGAGGACGCCGCAGGCGAGCATCGCGCTCCGCAGGTTCTCCACCGAAGCGTCCTTCGCCCCGGTGAGCGACACGAGCAGCCCCGCGCCGAGGAGGAGCAGCACCAGCCCGAGGGCGCCGCGCACCCGGGTCCGGGCGGCGGAGGGCGGCTGCTCCGCCGAGCGCATCGCCTCGACGGGTGCGACCTTCGCCGCCCTGCGGGACGGCAGCCAGGCGGCGAGGACCGTCACGCCCACGCCGACGGCGAGCGCGGCCAGGACGGGGCGCGGGCCGATCACAAGCGGTGCGTCGGGCAGGGGGTCCTGAGCGGTGCTCAGCAGGCCGGGCAGTACGGAGGCGATGCCGAGGCCCAGGAGGAATCCCGCCGCCGAGGAGAGGAGGCCGAGCAGCGCCGCCTCGGCGAGGACCGAGCCTGCTACCTGGCGGCGTGAGGCACCGATCGCCCGCAGCAGGGCGATCTCGCGGGTGCGCCGCGTGACGAGCATCGTGAAGGTGTTGACGATGAGGAACGAGCCGATGAACAACGAGACGCCGGCGAAGAGCAGCGGCATTTTGGTGTAGCCGCGGGTCAGCGTGTCGACGTAGACGGTCTGCTGGGCGGCCTGGGCGGCCGCGGTGGTGGTCTCGGCCCGGTCGGCCGGGAGTACGGCGGTGACCCGTGCGGCGAGCTCTGACTGGCCGGTACCGTCGGCTGCGGCCAGATCGATCCCGGTGTAGTGGCCCGGGGAGGCGAACATTCTCTGGGCGGTGGCCTGGTCGAACAGGGCGAGGGTGCCGCCTGCGGTCACCCGGGGGTCCTTGGTGGTGACGATGCCCACGAGCCGCTTCGTCATGACCGGGCCGTCGGTCGCCAGGGTGAGCGTGTCACCGATGCCGAACCGGCCGGCGGCGGCGGTGCCGCTGTCCACGGCGAGCTCGTCCTCGCCGGCAGGGGCGCGGCCCTTGATCAGCGGATGGCGGCCGTCCTTGCCGTCCTTGCCCGGTACGTATGCGGCGGCCAGGTTCGCCCACGCCTTGCCGGCCCGCAGCGGGGTGCCGTCCGACGCGGCGAGGGTGGCCGAGCCGTCGGCCGACGGGAGGACGGCGGCGACTCCGGGCACGGCGGCCAGTCTCCGGACGAGCGCGTCGTCGAGCGCGGTGGCGCGCTGGTCGGCGGCGGAGGCGGACGGGGGATTCTTCGGCGTGACGGTCACTGCGATGTCCGCGAAGCTCTTCGACGCGGCGGCCCGGTGGGCGGCGGCGGAGGAGTCCGCGAAGACGAGGGTGCCGGAGACGAATGCGACACCGAGGCAGACGGCCAGGAGGGTCATGGTCAGACGGGCCTTGTGCGCGAGGAGGTTGCGCAGGGCTGTTCGCAGCATGGGGAGCTTCCGGGAGGGGGTACGGGCCGGCGCGGGGTGTGCGCGCCCGGTACCGCGGAGGGTTCTCGGGGAGGAACTCGAAGGGGAAGGGGCACCGTGCGGGACCGGCACGGGAGGGCGGGTCAGCGGGTGCGGGTGCGGCCTTGGGCTTCGAAGCGGAGCATCCGGTCGAGCACGGCGGCGGCGGTCGGCTCGCTCAGTTCGTCGACGACCCGGCCGTCGGCGAGGAACACCACCCGGTCCGCGTGGGCGGCGGCCACCGGGTCGTGGGTGACCATGACCACCGACTGGCCGAGTTCCCGTACCGAGTCGCGCAGGAAGCCCAGCACCTCGGATCCGGATCGTGAGTCGAGGTTTCCGGTCGGCTCGTCGGCAAAGACGATCTCGGGCCGGGTGACGAGCGCGCGGGCCACCGCGACCCGTTGCTGCTGGCCGCCCGACAGCTCGGCCGGCCGGTGGCCCAGCCGGCCGGACAGGCCCACGGTGTTGACGACGGCCTCCAGCCAGTCCGCCTCGGGGCTGCGCCCGGCGATCCGCAGCGGCAGTGTGACGTTCTCCATCGCGGTGAGGGTGGGCAGCAGGTTGAAGCCCTGGAAGACGAAGCCCACCTTGTCCCGCCGCAGAGCGGTGAGTTGCCGCTCCGTGAGGGTGGACAGTTCGGTGCCGCCGATGCGTGCCGAACCGGAGGTCACCGTGTCCAGTCCGGCCAGGCAGTTCATCAGGGTGGATTTGCCGGATCCGGAGGGGCCCATGACGGCGGTGAACCGGCTCCGGGCGAACTCGACGGACACCGCGTTCAGGGCGCTGACGCGGGTCTCCCCCTTCCCGTACACCTTGGTCAGGCCCGTCGCGCGGGCGGCCGGTTCGGAAAGGGCGCCAGGGGTACGAGGGGCGCCGGGGATACGGGGGGCGCTGGGGGCGCTGTGATCGCCGGGGGTACGAGGGTGTCGGGACATCTGGACTCCGCTGGGGACACGAGGGGCCGCGAGACGCCGCGGACCGGGGGACGCGTCCATCCTCATCGCCCCCCACCTGCGAAAACATCGTGCTGCGGGCGGGCTTCGAGCTCTGTCGAAGGGGGTGGACCGGGCGGGTTTCCTCTGCTCTCGGACCCATGTCCGGCCGGCGCGGCTCTGCCTTTCGGCAGAGGCCCGGCATCAGGAGGTCAGGCCGGTCCGATGCGCGAGGAGCGCGGCCTGTACCCGGCTCGCCGAACCGGTCTTGTCCAGGACGGCGCCGACGTGCGTCTTCACCGTGCCGATCCCGATCCCGAGCCGCTCGGCGATGTCCTGGTTGGACAGTCCTTCACCGAGCATCGCCAGGACCTCCCGCTCCCTGGCGGTGAGCCGGGCGATCCGGTGGTCCTCGGGCGGGGGGCCGCCGGCCTCCGGTCCGCCGCCGCGCAGCATCCGGGCGATCACCGTCCCGGTGACGCCTGGGGAGAGTACGGAATCGCCGGCGGCGGCCGCCCGTACGGCGTTGATCAACTCCTGCGGGCCCTCGTCCTTGAGCAGGAAGCCTGCGGCGCCCTCCCCCAGTGCCCGGATGACGTTGTCCTCGTCGCCGAAGGTCGTCAGCATCACCACGCGCGGTGCGGGATCGAGGGCGAGCAGCGGTGCGATCGCGGCCAGGCCGTCGCACACCGGCATCCGGATGTCCACCAGCGCCACGTCGGGGTGGTGGGCGGCGGCCAGGTCGACGGCCTGCCGCCCGTCCGCGGCCTCGGCGACGACGTCGATGTCGCCGGCGTGCCGGAGGATGAGGCGGACACCGTGCCGGATCATCGTCTCGTCGTCTGCGAGCAGGACGCGGATCGGTCGGGCGGGTTCGGTCACGGGGTCTCCCAGGGCGTTGTGTCCCGCGCCGACGGGACGGCGAAACGGTCGACGGCGATCAGGCGCTCCGCTGCGTCGAAGCAGTAGCGGGCGACGGTCAGGGCGCCGGGGTGGCTCTCGGTGGCGCCGTTGAACGGGTAGATGCAGCCGGCCGTACCGGCGGGGCGCGGCGGCTCGTGGCCGGTGGCGGCGGCCCGGACCGCGGGGTGGTCCAGTACGCCCAGGCTCCGCACGTCGGCGTACGTCATGCCGATGCGGGGCAGCGGAGGCGGCCCTGCGTGGTCGGACGGGCGGGCGGCGTACACGAACGCGACTCCGAGGACGGTCAGTACGCACGATGCCGCCAGCCCGAACGCGAGCGTCAGCGCCTCGGCGCCGCGCCGCTCGGGCGCACCGGGTTCGCCGTCCGCGACGGTCGGGCGGGAGGTGTCCGGCCCGCCCGCGGGCCGTTCCGGGGCGGCGGCGTCGGCGAGGGCCTCACGGGGATCGGCCGGGATCGCCGCGTCGACCCGGAACCCGCCGGACGGTGTCGCGGCGGCGTCGAACGCTCCGCCGAGCAGCTCCACCCGCTCCCTGAGGCCGGTGAGTCCGCGGCCGGTGCCCAGTCCGTGCGCGGCCGCAGGCGGGCCCGGTGGGGCACCGTTGCGGACGGTGACCCGCACCGCCTCGTCGTCGTGCGCCACCGTCACGGTGACGTGCGCCGCGGCCGCGTACCGGTGCACGTTCGTCAGGGCCTCCCGGACCACGCGGTGCACGGCCCGGCGCACCCCGGCCGGCCGGGCGTCGAGGTCGGGCCCGGTCCAGTCGAGGCGTACGGCGACCCCTCCGTCGCGGGTCCGGGCCACCAGCTCCTCGATGTCGGCCCGGGTACCGGTGGCGTCGGTCAGGACGTCCGCTCCGGTGTCCCGGCCGAGCGGCCCGAGTACGCCGAGTGCCTGGCGCAGCTCGCGCATGGCGTCCTGCGTGGTCCGCCGGACCAGCACCGCTTCGTCGCGCAGCTCCGGAGCGGCCCGGCCGAGGGCCAGCTCCAGCCCGCCGGAGTGCAGCGAGACGAGGCTGAGCCGGTGGCCCACCAGGTCGTGCATCTCGGCGGCGATGCGGGACCGTTCGTGGATGCGGGCCTCGCTGTCGGCGAGTCGCCGGGCCCGTTCCGCCGCGTCACCGCGCTCGCGCAGCGCCTGCAGCAGGCGTTCCTGCTGCCCGTGTGCCGTGCCCGACAGGCCGGGGACGATCACCGTGGTCGGTGCGAGGACCAGCCCGATGGCGAGCCCGTACGGCAGTGATCCCGGGCCGAGCCAGGGTGCGGCCGCCGTGGCGGACGCCACGACGAGGACAGCGGCCGCTGTCAGCAGCCGGGCCCGCCGGCGGGGCCGCACCGACCGGCGGGCCACCGTGTACGCGGTCGCCGCGGTGACCGGCCCGAGGCCGGGGGCCAGACCGGTCAGCGCGGCCAGCGTCAGGAGCACGGCGGCGGGGAAGCGGCGGCCCAGCGCAAAGAGCGCGACGCCCACGGCGATCAGGAGGAGGTTGAACTCCGGGTGCGGCGGACTGCCGATCCGCACCAGTGCCGCCTCCACGCCGACGGCCGCCAGGATCACCGCGGCCGTCTCCGCCAGAGCTCGTGCGGAGCCGCCCGGGATCGCTCCGCCGGGCGGGCGACAACGGTCGGGGCGACGGGAAACCCTTGTGGATGCCACGCTGACCAGTATCGACGTCCGGTTTCGCCGGGACGTGGGCCGCGCGGGGGATATGCCTCTCTGCCGAAAGACATAGACACGCGGATGCCGGTCAGGGGCGGACGGGGCCGCGACAGGGCAGTGTCTGCCAGGAGTTCCCTCTGCGCTCCCGACGTCCTGCGCGACCGGGCGCGGATCGTGGAGGGGCTCGGCTTCGACCCGCTGATGGTGTCGGACCATGCGGCCATCACCCCGGGGAACTCCTGCGGCGCGCGATCGGCATCGCGGCCCGCGCCATCGCCCCGGGCGACGCGCCGTACGGCTGCCTGCCGGCCGGGCCGGGCGGCACGGCGCAGGACGGCCCGGCCCTGTTCGACGAGGCGCGCGTCCCGAGCGACGACCACTACCGGCCGTAACCGCCCCGGATGGGGGACGCCCGGCGCATCGACGGGGCGTCAGGCCGAACGGGCGTCGCCCGCGGCAGCCGTGTGCGAACGGCGCAGCTCGGCGAACCAGCGCACGATCTCCGGCGTGGCCGCCACGTTGGACCCCAGGTGGCGTGATCCGTGGTGGTCGACGGCGCCGAGATCGACGAACGGGGCGTCCACTCCGTTCCCGCGCAGCGCGGTCCGGCAGTGCTCGGTGTTCGCGGTGACGGCTTGCTCGTCGCCGGTCGCCATGTAGAGCCGGACCGGGGCGCGGGGTGCCCAGTCGGCGCACACGGCATCCGTGGTGCGCAGCGCCGCGGCCAGTGGCCCCGTCGGGTGCGCGAGCAGTTCGCGGCCGTGTTCGGTGAGCAGCTCGTCGAGGGTGCCCGGGGTGCCGCGCATCAGCTGCTCCCCCGTGTGGGCGCCGTCGAAGAGCGCCTCGACGGTGCTGTCGTAGGGGGCTCGGAAGACCTCCCCGGGGCTGCGGTAGAGGGGGTGGAGCCGGTTGAACGCCACCAGGGTGTACGCCGCGTACAGCACACCGGACTTGGGCTCCAGCTTGCCGTCGATCAGCGCGGGCAGCTCCGTGCCGCCGAAGTCGTACGCACCGCTGACCGGTGCCAGCGCACCCAGCGCGAACCAGCGGTCCTCACCCGCCTGGAGTGCCCGCCCGAGGCCCATCGCCGCCGAGGCCCCCTGGGAGAAGCCGGTGACCATGACCTCGCGCTCCAGCACGTGTCCGGTGCGGGGTGCGAAGGCGCGGGCCGCGCGGAGCATGTCCAGGGATGCCGTGGTCTCGGAGCCGATGTCCATCCAGGGGTGCGGACCGGGTCCCTTGCCCATCCCCAGGTAGTCGGGAGCGACCGCCGCGGCTCCGGCCGCCGCGTGCGCGATCGCCGGTGCGGACACGAACCCGCCGCGCTGCATCGATGGCGCGTCGTCTTTGTGGCTGCCGGTGCCGTGCGCGAAGGAGACCGTCCGCAGGCGTGCCCCACCGCCCAGGGGCAGCACGAACAGCCCGCTGGCCGTCGTGGGCCGTCCGTACGCGTCGACGGTCCGGTAGACCAGCCTGTAGGCGACCACGCCGTGGCGGACGGTGTCGCCTGCGAAGCCGGCCGCCTTCAGCCCGTCGGCGACGGCCTGCCGGGTGGCGAGCGCGTACAGCTTCTCGGCGGAGACCACGGTGCCCCGGCCGCGGGCCTCGTGCCGCGCCTGCGCGGGGGCAGCGGGTGCGGCGGGGGCAGCGGCGGCGGTGGCCACGGCCGGACCGGTCAGCAGCAGGCAGCAGCAGACGGCCGCCGCTCCTGCGCGCAGACCGCGGCGGTACCCAGCTCTGCTGCGCGCGGACGACGAGGCGAAGTGGACCACGAGTTCCCCCAAGTGTGCTCGACGAAGACCATTTCAGCCTCGCGTCGTGCGGACTCCGGTGCACTGGTGCCTGCCCCCGGGTCTTCCTGCGGCCCGCCCCCCTTCCGGGTGCCGCCTGTACCGCCGTCGGGTGTCGGTGGGGCATGCGACGACCCGAGGCGTGATCGTCTCGTCGGAATCCCTGCCGGAGCATCTGCCGTGTTTCTGGGACACCGTGGGACGCCGGTTGATCGGCTACGGGAGCCGGCCCGGCGGCCGGGCCCACGCGGCGGCCCGGGCGGCGGAGGCCGGGCGGGCGGCCGGTGCCGGTCCCGGTCAACGGGATCGGCACCGGCCCGGCACCAGCGGGGTCTGGATCAGTAGTAGTTGTTGCCGTCCCAGCTCGACGTGGCGCAGGACAGTGCCGTGTCGCCTTCGAAGGTGCACACCTGGATGCGAAGGGCCCAGATACCGCGCGAATCCGTGAGCGAGGTGTTCCAGATGTCCTCGGTGTTGTAGCCGGTGGTGACGGAGCGCCACGCGTAGCTCGACACGTTGCGGGCCGGGTCCATGGACTGCACCCGGATCTGGACGTGGTGCCCGTCGGCGGCGGTGTCACGCAGACGGAGGTGGATGCTGTACGCGTTGGTCTTGCTGGCGTAGCTGAAGTCGCCCCAGCCGGCCGCGCCGGTCGCGCTGTCGTACACGGAACCGGCGGACGCGCTTCCGGTGGAGAGTACGAGCGCCGCGACGGCGGCGGCACCCACGGTGAGAACTTGGCGGAGTTTCACGGATCTCCCAGTGTCAGATCGGAGGATGTACCGCTCGCCAGTGTAGTCATGTACACGTCACCCCCTTCCGGATACCCTCTCCCGGCCGAGGAAACGTCAGGTCAGCGCACTGTCGGCGGCATCGAGGACGTTCCGGAACGTTCGTGTGATGACCGGCCGGGCCGGGTCACGCCGTCCTTCCGCCGCTACGGACGGGCCAGGATGTCGCTCAGCCGGTGTGCGTAGATGACGCGGCCGCACGGGGAGCCGGCGTCGGTGCAGCCCGCAGTGCCGTCCGCGCGGTGCTCGGTCAGCGACCAGAGGTACTGGGTGCCGCCGCCCGGCACGCTCTGGCCGTGCTCGATGTACAGGTCCTCGGGGCCCACGGCGTTGGTGATGTTGCTGCCGTAGTCCACCAGCCGGCCGCCGGTGACGGTGGCGCGGCGCAGGCTTCCGCTGTTGTCGAGGTAGCTGCGGTTGAAGTAGTACATCCCGTTGTAGCGGGCGGCGCCCTGTGTGAGGTCGCGCGGGAGGTAGTACGCCGACGTCGCGTTGACCACCCCGCCCGCCGTCTTCAGCAGACCCGTGGCATCGTCGATGGGCAGCGCCCCGACCCGCCCCTTCTCGGGGTGGGTGTCGTCGGAGTTGCAGTACTCGCCCATGATCAGCGCGGGGGCGGCGGTGTCGCTGCGGTCGACGGAGATGTACGACGCCTTGGGGGCGCCGGTGGCCACGCAGGTCCCCGCGGACGAATTGCCCTGGGCGGAGACGAACTTGTACGAGGCCACCTGCGGCATGACGTACCGGTAGGTGTGGCTGTAGTAGACGTTGCTCTGCCGGCCGATCTTGGTCTCGTCCCTGACGTTGCTCTTCAGACCGTCGAGCGTGGTGTCGTCCACCGAGGCGTTCTGGTCCGGGTTGAGGTCGAGGACGGAACGCATGTCGAAGACGCGCAGGCCGTTCATGGTGTCCGCGACGTACAGGTAGTACTTGTACCAGGCGACTCCCCCGGCATGGACGTCGATCGCCTTGTACGAGGCATTGCCGTACGAGTTGTAGTACGGCTCCACCAGCAGCACGTGGCGGTACCGGCGCCCGTCGGGGTCGCCGGCCACGGGCGTCTCGGGGTCCAGGAACGACAGCCGTACGCCCTTGTCCGGGCAGGTGCCGGGGTCGGCCGTGCACAGGCTGGTGCTCGCCTTGTCGTACCAGGCCGTGACCAGCGGCTTGCGGCTGCCCCAGAGCTCGTCGGCCTGGGCGTCCGACACGCCGGTGATGCCCTGCGGGATCCATTCCTCGGTGTCGGCGTCACCCCCGTCCCAGCAGAGTTTCCGGGCCGGAGCGAGCGCCGCGCCGTTGTCGCCGGTGCCGAACGGGTCGGTGGTGCACGACGCACCGGTCTTGGCGATCCGGTTGCCCTGGTCGAGCAGGTCCTGGATGCCCTGCGTGGGCAGGGCGGCCTTCAGATCGGCCACCGGGCCGCTCAGGTCCGGCCCGGACTTGAGGTTGAAGGAGGATGCGGTGGCCGGGTCGCCGGGGGTCGCCGCCCGCGCGGGGGCACCGAGTGCGGGTATCGCGAGGGCCGCCGCGGCGAGCGCGGCGACCCACCCGGATCGCCGGGAGTGGGATCGCTGAGACAACGTCAACATGCTCTGGCCTTTGCTCAAATGGAAGAGGTAAGGCCATGGATCATTTCAACACGCCCGTTGCCACGTCCAGGAGGATGACCGGAATCCCATCTCCCGCCCTGAAAAGCGGAATTCGCGCCCGGCAGTCGGCGTGCGTCCCTTCCGGCCGTTTCGCCCTGCTGTCTCAGCGCCGGCCCAGTACCGCGACCTCCGGCCCGAACCCGACCACCAGCGCTCCGCCCGGCGCTGTGGTGAGCGCTCCGACCGGGAGCGGGAGTACGTACTCGGGCCCCACCTCACAGCCGGTGGCGAGGTCCCAGAGCTCCACCGTCCGCTCCTGGCCGACGACCGCCACGGGCCGCCCCGCAACGGTGGTGACCGCCATCGCCCGGCCCGATCCCGTGTGGCGTGCCGGGACGCTGCCGGCCTGCTGCCCGGAGGCGAGGTCCCACAGGCGCACGGTGTGGTCCCGGCTCCTGGTGACCGCACAGGGCTGCCCGTCCACGACCGCGGTGGCCACCGCGGTCACCCAGTCGGTGTGCCCGGTCAGGGGTTCGCCGACCTGCCGCCCGGTGGCCAGGTCCCATACGCGCACCGTCTTGTCCCAGCTCCCCGTGACGGCGACGGGCCGTCCGCCCAGCACGGTGGTGGCCACGGCCGGGATCCTGCCGGAGTGGCCCACGAGCGGTTCGCCGGCCTGTCGCCCGGAGACGAGGTCCCAGATGCCCACGGTCCGGTCCGAGCCTGCGGTGACGGCGACGGGCCGCCCGTCCTCCAGCACCGCGGCGGCCAGGGCCAGCACCTTGCCGTGGTGGCCGGCGAAGGGCTCGTGGAGCGGGCGCCCGCCCGCCAGGTCCCTGATGTGCACCCTGGCGACCGGATCCGCGGCGATGACGACGGCCCGGCCGTCCACCACTGCGGTGGCCACGGCCGACACCTCGCCGTCGAAACCGGTGAGGGCCTCGGCTGCCTGCCGCCCCGTGGCCAGGTCCCGGACCCGCACGGCGCGGTCGGCACCTGCCGTGACGACGACGTCCCGTCCTTCGACGACGGCCGTGGCGGCCGCCAGGACCGAACCGGCACTTCCCGACCGGGGTTGGCCGCCGTCCCGGGTGTCGCCGAGATCCAGCTCCCAGGTCCTGACCGTGTGGTCCTCGCCCGCGGTGACGGCAACGGGACGCCCGTCCATGACGGTGGCGGCCACGTCCCAGACCCGGCCCGTATGGCCGCCGAGCGGTCGGCCGACGGGCAGCCCGGTGGCCGCATCCCGCACCTGGACCAGCCCGTCCTCCTCAGCGGTGAGGGAGACCGGTTGCCCGTCCAGCACCAGGGTCTGCGTGGCGCCCTGCGCGTCGGCCGCTGCGGTGCCGCCCGGGCCCGACCGGCCGTCCCGGTGGCCGGTGAGCAGCTCCCAGACGCGCGCTTCCCGGCCGACGTCGGCGGCGAGGGCCACGCTCTGTCCGCTCGGCACGGCGGTCTCCACCACGCGTACGCCGTCCGCGTCCTGACGGGAGGCCGCCGGATCCCAGATGCGCAGGATCCGGTCGGATCCGGCCGTGAGGGCGACGCGGCGGCCGCCCAGCACGGCGGTCTCCTCCCCGCGGGCCACCGCGCCGATCCTGTGACCGGTCGTCACGTCCTGGAGGAACTCCTCCTCTCCCGTGTCGACCGCGACGGCGATGACCCGCCCCTCCAGCACCGTCACCGCGGTCACGTAGGACATGTCCGCGGCGTCGGACGACTGCAGGTGGAAAGCGGCGGCCTGCGGGCCCTCGGCCGGGTGGCCGGTGGTCAGGTCCCACAGGCGCGGCCTCTGGTCCGCCCCCGTGGTGAGGGCGAGCGGGCGCCCGTCGAGCGATGCGGCCCTCTCCACGGGCAGCGGCTGCCCGACGTGACGGCCGGTGGCCGCGTCCCGCACACGGAGCGTCCCGTCCGCTCCGGAAGTGATGACCACGCGACGCCCGTTCAGCATCGCCGTGTCCGTCACCTGCGGGAATTCGCCGACCTGGCAGCCCGTGGCCATGTCCCACACGTGCGCGGTCCGGTCCACCCCGATGGTGAGGAGGACAGGGCGGCCGTCCATCGTGGTGCTGTCCACCACCCGTACGAACTCCCCGGTCTGACGGCCGGTGGCGAGGTCGAACACGAGCACCGACGCGTCGGTGTTCAAGGTGAGGGCCACGGGGTGCCCGTCCGCCACGACCGTGGTCACGGACACGGCCTCTGCCGTCACCGACGACACCGGGTCGGTACGGCCGGTCACCGGCTCGTGGAGCGGGCGGCCCGTGGCCAGGTCCCATACGCGCACCGTCTTGTCCCGGCTGCCCGTGACGGCGACCGGCCGGCCGTCGACCACCGCCGTGGCCACCGCCGTCACCGGGCTGCTGTGACCGGTCAGGGAACGCAGGAGCCGATGGTCCGCCAGGGAGCCGTCGGCCCAGCCCACCCGCCACTGCGCCGGGGGTTCACCGGTCACCTCGGCGGCGGCGAACCACGCGGCCAGGTCCGGGTCGCCCAGCCGGGCCGCGTCCAGGGCCAGCACCTGACGGCGGCGGGCGGCGCCGATGTCCCGGTGCACGTCTGCCGAAGCCCGGTACACGGCGGCCACGAACCGGGCTCGCGCACCGCGCGCCCGATCCGCCAGCGCCAGCACCCGTTCGGGTTCGGCCGAGACGAGAAGTCCCGGATCCGAGAACAACTCGTCCACGTCACACGGCAAACCCTCGGAAGTGTCGATCATGGCCCGCAGACTAATCGGACGCTCTGACACCCGGCTCCGGCCGCCGGGACTCCCGTCGCACGCCCAGGACGGCAGGCGCCGGGTCGGCTCACCCCGCGGCCCGGGTCAGAGCGTTTCGCTCAGCGAGTCCGCCAGCCTCCGCCGCGCCGTCCGCGTCGCCGGCAGCGCCGCCGCCACCACCGCGCCCAGCACCGCCCCGACAACCACCGCCAGCAGCAACGGCAGCGGCGGCAGCTGGGCGATTCCCGCGCCGATCCCGCTCGACGCGCCCTGGGTGTCCACCAGCCACCTGCCGGACAGCACCCCCACGGCCGTACCCACCACGGCGGATGCCAGCGCGGTCAGTCCGGCGGCCGTCACGATCATCGAACCGATCTGCCGGGGCGTCAGCCCGATCGCCTTCAGCGCGAGCAGGTCCCGCCCCCGGTCGCGTACGCCAGTGCTGATCAGCGTCATCAGCTCGATCAGCCCGATCAGCGCCAGCACCGCGATCAGCGCGGCGATCACTCCGCGCGCCGGTTCCAACCGGTCCACCGGATCGGGCGTCTCCCGTACCTCCAGCGCTCCACCCGCCGCGGCGGCGAGCGTGGCGCTCACCGCCCGGGGGTCCGTGCCCTTGCGCAGCACCAGGGCGTGGAAGTCGGGGCGCAGTCCCGGATCGCGCTCGCGCAGCGCGTCGATGGTCGTCGTGATCACCCGGCCGCCGGATTCGGGTTCGATGGTGCGCCCGACGAGGTGCAGGATCTGCGGCCGTCCCTCGACGGTCATCCGCACCCACGCGCCGACGCGTACGCCGAGGAGGTCGAGGAGCCCCTGTCCGGCCACCGCCTCGTCCGGACCGCCGACGGCCCGTCCTTCCACCACCTTCGAGGGGTAGGGGTCACCGGCCGTCCCCAGCCCGCGGAGCGTGATGGTTCCGGTCTGCCCCGGTACGAGCGCCGCCATCTCGGCGCCCGGATGGACGGCGGCGATGTCCGGGACCGCCGCGAGGGTCTTCTCCAGTTCCGCGTCGGACACCCCGGCGCCCTGTTCGGCCCGTACGGTCAGCGCCGCGGGCAGCCCCATCTGCGCGGGACGGCTGTGGAACTGCTCCAGGGTCGACCAGGCGACGAGCGCGACCGTGATGAGGACCAGCGGCAGGGCGAGCCGGGCCACCGGTACGAGCGTCCGGCCCCGCCGCGGGAACGCCGCACGCCACCCGAGGACCAGGGCGGGCGGCACCCGCATGCCGAGGGCCCGCCTGCCGAGGGCGGTCATCGGCGCGGCGGTCGGCAGCGCCGCGCGTGCCACCGGCACGGGTGGCACGCGTCCGGCCCGCCAGGCCGAGACGCCGGTGGCAGCCGCGATCAGCAGCACCGCGCCGCAGGGGACGCCGATCATGAGTGCGGTATGGCCGGGCAGGCCCTGCCACACGGCCGCCGCTTCCCCGATCCGCCCGGGGATCCGGGCGCCGAGCAGGGCGATCGCCGCCGTGCCGAGGGTCACGCCGAGGAGGGCGAAGGCGAGGTGCTGGACGAGGAAGCCGCGGGTCACCTGGCCTGGGGTGAAACCGACGGCCTTGAGGACGGCGATGTCCTTCAGCTGGCCGCGGACCCGGGCGCCGATCGCCCCGGACGCGGCGAGCGCCGCCGCGAGCAGCGCGCCGAGTCCGAAGACGGCGAACATCTTTCCCAGGAGCCGGTCGTCGCCGCCCGCCTCGGCCCGCGCCTGCTGCCACTTGGTGACCTGGGTCACCCGGTCAGCACCGAGAACGGTCACCGCGCGCTGGACGATGAAGTCGGTGTCGTCCGGATCCGCCAGGCGCAGGCCCACGCTCTGCCCGGTGTCGCCGTGGGCGATCCCGTCGAGGGTGCCGGAGAGCACCCAGCCGACGCCGGGCCCGCCGCCCGGGTGGTAGCGGGGCTCGGCCACGTCCGCGATTCCGCTCACCTGCAGGACGTGCGGGGCGCCGTCCGGTCCGGTCACCCGTACCGTGTCGCCGGGCTCCGCCCAGAGCGCCCGCGCGACCGAGGTCTCCAGCACCACGGCGGCGGCCCGCGCACCGTCGTCCGGCCGGTCGAGCCAGCTGCCTGCGGTGACGAGCGGCCGTCCGGTTTGCGGGAGCGGGCCATCGGTCGCGCGCAGGGTCACCCCGACCCGGGCGCCACGTGATGCGACTGTCGTCGCCGCCGTGCGGTAGGGCCCGGAGAGGGCTTGGACCCCGTCCACCGCGGACAGCGCGTCCGTGTTCGCCCCGGCGCGGGTGTTCAGCCAGATGTGCGCACCGTGGGACTGGTTGAAGATCCGCTGCCAGGGGTTTGCCGCGTAGCTGAACAGCGCGCCGGCCAGCAGGAGCGAGGCGATGATCCCGGCGCTGGCCAGTACGACGAAGAGGGCTTCGCCGCGGTGTGCGCGGAAGTCGGCGTGCGCCCAGCGCAGAGTGGCCCGCACGGTCACTCCTTCGGTTCCAGTTCCAGGTCCAGTACGCCGGACACCCCGCCGGCCGGCCGCCGGGGTCCGTCACCGAGCTGCGCGTCGTCGGCTATGCGCCCGTCGAAGAAGCTGATGACGCGGTCGGCGGCACTCGCCATCCGGGCGTCATGGGTGACCATCATGATCGTCTGGCCGCGCTGGTGGAACCGGGAGAGCAGCCGCAGCACCTCGCGGGTGCCCTTGCTGTCGAGGCTGCCGGCCGGTTCGTCGGCGAGCAGCAGCGTGGGGTGGTTGACCAGCGCGCGGGCGAGTGCGACCCGCTGCTGTTCGCCGCCGGACAGCTCGCCGGGCATCGACCGCTCACGCCCTTCGAGGCCGAGTTCGGCGAGCAGCTCGGCGCGGGACTCGCGGGCGGCTTTCGGGGAGGCGCCGGCGAGCAGGGCGGGCAGTTCGACGTTGTCGGCGACGGTGAGGTTGGAGACCAGGTTGAAGAACTGGAAGACCACGCCGATGCTGCGCCGCCGAAGGACCGCCCAGCGGGCCTCGCGGTACGCGTCGACCCGCTCTCCGCCGATCCACAGCTTCCCGCCGTCGGGCCGCTGGAGGCCGCCGATCAGGTGCAGCAGCGTGGACTTGCCGGCGCCCGACGGCCCGGTGACGGCGACGAACTCGCCGGGTTGGACGGACAGGTCCACCCCGCGCACGGCGTGCACCGGCACGCCCTCGCCGTGGTGCGTCTTGGTCAGGCCCTCGGCGCGCACGATGGGCGCGGCAGGAGCGGTCGCGGCGTCTGCGCTCATTCCAGCTCCTCCTGACAGCGTTCCAGCCAGTCGAGGTCGGCCTGCAGGTGCAGCATGGCGCCCTCGATCAGCAGTTGGGAGATCTTGTTGTCGCGGTCTTCCGCTGCGGCCAGCTTGGACAGGTCCCGCATGGTGTTGAGGTATTGCCGCCGCTGCTTGTTGATCAGCGCGACCGGATCGGCCAGACCCGACCGCGGTGCGAGGGCGAGCTTCATGAAGAACTCGTCCCGTACCCGGGGCTCCTCGGCGGTCTCCTCGAACCAGGCCAGCACGGCCTCGCGCCCGGCGTCCGTCAGCCTGTAGGTACGCTTGTTGGGCCGGCCCGACTGCTCGACGTCCTCGCCTTCGATGAGGCCGCTCTTCTCCAGCCGGCCGAGGGTGACGTAGATCTGGCCGACGTTGGGCTGAGGGTACGCGGCGCCCAGGAGCTTCTCAAGGTCCTGCTTCAGCTCGTAACCGTGCGCAGGGCTACCGGTGAGGAGCGCAAGGAGCGCCAGCCGCACTCGCCCCCTCCTTCCCGCTCCGTAGTCAACGGTTCACTCGCCACCGGGCCGAGTGGCGCCGCCGTCCGTCCTGTCTGCCTGGACGTCTAGTATCGCCCATGCCTAACGGGTATATATAGGCCACTATGGTCGGCGGCGCAGCCGGATCGTGCACTGGGAGGAATCTATGCGGTGGATGCGTGCCGCGGGTAGAGCTCTCCTGGTCGCGGCGGTACTGGTGGCGGGGTATTCCGGTTTCGGTGTCCACGCCGACGCGGGTGCGGCATCGCGGGGCCGCGGCCCCCTGACACTCGTGACGGCGGGCGATCTGACCGACTACCTCCCCCCGCTGCTCGACGACTGGAACCGCGGGCATCCCGACGAGCGCGTCACGCTCGTCGAACTGCCCGACTCGGCCGACGAGACCCGGGCCCAGATGATCAGCGAACTGCGCTCGGGTCGCGACCGGTTCGACGTACTGAACATCGACGTCGCCTGGACCTCCGAGTTCGCGGCGGCCGGATGGATCTCCCCGCTCGACCGCGACCGCTTCCCGCTGGACGCCTTCCTGCGGCCGGTCGTTGACACCGCGACCTTCGACGGCCGGCTGTACGCGGTCCCGTACGTCACCAACGCGGGCCTGCTCTACTACCGCAAGGACATTCTGGACAGGGAGGGCGAGCAGCCGCCGCGCACGTGGGCCGAGCTGGCACGTCAGGCGCGCACGATCGCCCCGAAGTACGGACTGGACGGCTATGCCGGGCAGTTCCTGCCGTACGAAGGGCTCACCGTCAACGTCACCGAGGCCGTGCACTCGGCGGGCGGTTCGATCCTGCGCGACGACGGCACGCGGGTGACCGTGGACTCCGCCGCGGCGCGCACGGGACTGCGGTTCCTCGCGGACGGTGTGCGGGACGGCTGGATCTCCCGCGACGCGCTCGGCTACAAGGAGGAGGAGTCGCGGCAGGCGTTCCAGGACGGCCGGCTGCTCTTCCTGCGGAATTGGCCGTACGTGTACGCGGACGCCGGCGCGGACGGGTCGAAGGTCGCGGGCAGGTTCGGCGCCGTGCCGCTGCCCGGAGCCGACGGGCCCGGCACCAGCGTGCTGGGCGGCTCCAACCTCGCCGTGAGCAGCCATGCGCGCCATCCGGCGTCGGCGGCCGATCTGATCTCCTACCTCACCAGTGAACGGGTCCAGCGGCAGGTGCTCACCAAGGGCTCGCTGCCGCCGGTGCGTGCCGCGCTGTACGAGGACCCCGAGCTGATCCGCGCGTATCCGTACCTGCCCACGCTGCGCCAGAGCGTGCTGTCGGCGGTGCCGCGCCCCAAGAGTCCGCGCTACGACCAGGTGAGCCTCGCCGTGCAGGCCGTGGCGCAGGACGTGATGGCGCTGCGCCAGACGCCCGAGCAGGCGGCGGCGCGGCTTGCGCACGAACTCGGGTCCATCTCCCGCAAGGGCTGACCGCACTTCTCTCTCCCTCAAGGGCCTCTACTTACATGTTAAGTAGAGGCCCTTCTTTGTGCATCTGGGCATTTCAGAACAAACCACCCCAACTTTGCGTTCTTTTCGGACACATCGTTGACACCTTCCAGTCGCCGCTACTTAACATGCATGCATAACAGCGCACCGATCCGGGGCGCTCTCGCATTCAGCAGAAACAGGTCGACGCGAGATGCTCAGCACCCTTCCGGCCGACACCGGCCATCCCTCCCGCACCACCACTTCTGCCCCCTGGTGGCGCGACGCGGTGATCTACCAGGTCTACGTCCGCAGCTTCCTCGACAGCACCGGGGACGGCATCGGCGACCTGGCCGGCGTACGGGCCGGGCTCCCCTATCTGAGGAAGCTCGGTGTAGACGGCATCTGGCTCAGCCCCTTCTACCCGTCGCCGCAGCACGACCACGGCTACGACGTCGCCGACTACTGCGGCGTCGACCCCGTCTACGGCGACCTCGCCGAGTTCGACCGGCTGGTGGCCGATGCCCGCCGCCTCGGGCTCCGGCTGCTGCTCGACATCGTCCCCAACCACTGCTCCAGCGAGCACCCGTGGTTCCGCGAGGCGCTCGCCGCCGGACCGGGCAGCGCGCCGCGCTCCCGCTTCCACTTCGCGCCCGGCCGCGGTCCGGACGGGGCCGAGCCGCCCAACAACTGGCGCGCCATGTTCGGCGGTCCCGCCTGGAGCCGGGTCCAGGAGCCCGACGGCACCCCCGGAGAGTGGTACCTGCACCTCTTCACGCCCGAGCAGCCCGACCTGAACTGGCGCGACCCGGCCGTCGGCGACGACTTCGAGCAGGTGCTGCGCTTCTGGCTGGACCGCGGTGTCGACGGCTTCCGCATCGACGTCGCCGCCGGACTCTTCAAGCACCCCGAGCTGCCCGACTCCGACGACCCCGGAGCCGATGAGCGCGCCCGCGACGCCGTCAACCAGCTCGCCTGGAACCGGCCCGAGGTCCACGGCGTATGGCGCCGCTGGCGCTCCGTGTGCGAGGAGTACACCGCCCGGGACGGCCACGAGCGGCTGCTGGTCGGCGAGGTGTCCGTGCCGACCGCACGCGAACACGCCGACTACGTCCGCCCCGACGAACTGCACCAGGCGTTCTTCTTCGACCTGCTCAGCGCGCCCTGGGACGCCGACGCCTTCCGCTCGACGATCACCGAGGCGATACGCGACATCGCCGGCACCGGCTCCACCGTCACCTGGGTGCTCAACAACCACGACCAGGTCCGTACGGTCACCCGCTACGCCGGCGAGCCGGGCGTGGAAGGCAGCGGACTGGGAGCCGCCCGCGCCCGCGCCGCCGCCCTGCTGATGCTCGCGCTGCCCGGTGCGGCGTATGTCTACCAGGGCGAGGAGCTCGGCCTTCCCGAGGTCCTCGACCTCCCGGACGAGGTCCTCACCGATCCGATCTTCCACCGCACGGGCAGCCGCAAGCACGTCCGGGACGGCTGCCGCGTGCCGCTGCCCTGGTCGGGGCATGCCTCCCCGTTCGGCTTCAGCCAGGGCATGGCCGGTACGAGACCGTGGCTGCCGCAGCCCGAGTGGTTCGCCGAGCACGCCACCGACCGCGCCCTGGCCGACACCCGTTCCTTCTGGCACCTCTACCGCGAAAGCCTCCAGCTGCGGCGCAGCCTTCCACAGCTCGGCGAGGGCACCCTGCGCTGGCTGGACGCACCCCCGCAAGTACTGGCGATCGCCCGCGGCGACGGCCTGATCTGCGCGGTCAACTTCGGCACGGAGCCGGTGCCCGCCCCGGTCCCCGGGTCCCCGCTGCTCGCCAGCGGGCCCTGTCCCGACGGTGTGCTCCCCCCGGCGACCGCCGCCTGGTGGACGGCGGAGTGCCCGACCTCGTGAACCCGTCGGAGGCCGGTGCGAACCCGGCCTCCGCCTCCCCTTCCCCTCCCCCGCGCGAAACCCAAAGGACCCCTCATGCGACGACCCAGCAAGACCACCCGGCGGATCGCGGCCACCGCATCGGCGGCCCTCACCCTCACCCTCGGCGCCACCGCGTGCGGCGGCACGACCGCACCCGCGAGCGGCGGCGAACTGGCCGGCCAGACCGTGACCGTGGCCGGCGTCTGGACCGGCAGCGAGCAGAAGAACTTCAAGAAGGTCCTGGACGCCTTCACCCAGAAGACCGGCGCCAAGACGGTCTTCGTCCCCTCCGGCGACAACGTCTCCACCTTCGTCGGAAGCAAGATCGAGGGAGGCAACGCGCCCGACGTGGTGATGGTTCCCCAGGTGGGCGTGCTCCAGCAGTTCGCCAAGGCCGGCTGGCTCCAGCCCCTGTCCGACCAGGCCGCCAAGACCGCCGACTCCACCCTCGCCCCGGTGTGGAAGAACTACGGCACCGTCGACGGCACGTACTACGGCCTCTACTTCAAGGCCGCCCACAAGTCCACCGTCTGGTACTCCCCCGCGGCCTTCGCCCAGGCCGGCGTCGGCGAGCCCAAGAGCTACGCCGACCTGCTGAAGGCCGGCCGCACCCTCGCCGACTCCGGCCGCCCGGCCTTCGCCGTGGCCGGCGAGGACGGCTGGACCCTCACCGACTGGTTCGAGAACATCTACCTCTCGCAGGCGGGGCCGCAGAAGTACGACCAGCTGGCCCAGCACAAGATCAAGTGGACCGACGACAGCGTCGTCAAGGCGCTGACCACCCTCGGCGACCTGTTCAAGGACAAGCAGCTCGTCGCAGGCGGCGCCGAGACCGCGCTGCGCACCGACTTCCCCTCCTCGGTCGAGCAGGTATTCGGCCCCGAGCCCAAGGCGGGCATGGTCTACGAGGGCGACTTCGTCGGCGGAATCGCCAAGGACCAGTTCGGCAAGAAGCTCGGTGAGGACGCCAAGTTCTTCCCGTTCCCCGCGGTCGAGGGCGGTGCGGCGCCGGTCGTCAGCGGCGGCGACGCGGCCGTCGTCCTCAAGGACGGCAAGAACGGGAAGGCCGGCATGAAGCTGCTCGAATTCCTGGCCGGACCCGAGGCGGCCGGGGTCTGGGCCTCGGCGGGCGGCTTCCTGTCCCCGAACACCAAGGTCGACCCCGCCGCGTACGGCGACGACACCACCCGCAACACCGCCAAGTCGCTGGTCGCGGCGGGCGACTCGGTCCGCTTCGACATGTCGGACCAGGCTCCGGCCGCGTTCGGCGGGACCAAGGGAGCAGGGGAATGGAAGCTCCTCCAGGACTTCCTGCGGGACCCGTCGAACCCCCAGGGCACGGCCGCGGAGCTTGAGGCCGCAGCCGCCAAGGCGTACGGGAACTGAGGCGGCCCGTCATGGCTGACACCCTGACCGCCCGCGCCGCGGCGAACCCGCGGCGCCGGGCCCAGCGAAGGAAACGCCGCCTCGCGATCGTCTTCGTCCTTCCGGCGCTGCTGCTGCTCGGTGCACTGGTCGTCTACCCGGTCGTCTTCTCCCTCGGCCGCAGTCTCTTCGACGCCAGTGGCGAACGCTTCGTGGGAGCCGGGAACTACGCGGCGATCCTCCACGACCCGGCCACCCTCAAGGCGATCCGCAACAGCACCATCTGGGTCGTCGTCGCCCCCCTCCTGCTGACCGGACTCGGGCTGATGCTCGCCGTGCTCACCGAAAAGGTGCGCTGGGCAACCGCGTTCAAACTGGTGCTCTTCCTGCCGATGGCCGTGTCGTTCCTCGCCGCGGGCATCGTCTTCCGGCTCGCCTACGAGCAGGACCCGAACCGGGGCGTGCTCAACGCGGTGGTCGTCGGCGTCCACGACACCTTCGACGGCGCCGCCGCCTATCCGACCGCCCGGGCCCGCGAGGGCCACGGCCTGACCGGCAGGGCGGGCGGACCCTACAGCACCAGGGAAACGGTCCGTCCGGGCGGCTCGGTCACCCTCGGCCTCGTCGGGGTGGCACCCGACGCGATACCCGCCGGCGCGGAGGCCGCCGCCGCGGCCGCGCCCGGCACGGACGGCATCGGGGGCGTGGTCTACCTCGACTTCGCACCCGGTGGCGCAGGTACGCCGGGCAAGGTCGACCCGGGCGAGAAGGGCCTGCCCGGCATGACGGTCGAGGCCGTGCGGGACGGCCGGGTGGCCGCGACCGCGACCGCCTCCGCGGACGGGTCGTTCCGCTTCACCGGGCTGGCCGACGGCGAGTACACCGTACGGCTGCCCGCGGCCAACTTCGCGGCCCCCTACCAGGGGGTGAACTGGCTCGGCCCGGCGCTGGTGACGCCGGCCATCATCGGCGCCTACCTGTGGGTGTGGACCGGCTTCGCGATGGTCCTGATCGGCGCCGGGCTCGCGGCGATCCCGCGCGACGCGCTGGAGGCGGCGCGGATGGACGGTGCCAGTGAGGGCCAGATCTTCCGCAGGATCACCGTGCCGCTGCTCGCGCCGGTGCTCACCGTGGTCTTCGTGACCCTGGTGATCAACGTGATGAAGGTCTTCGACCTCGTCTACATCATCGCGCCGGGACCGGTCCAGGAGGAGGCGAACGTACTGGCCACCCGGATGTGGCTGGTCTCCTTCGGCGGCGGCAACGACCAAGGGCTGGGCAGCGCGCTGAGCGTGGTGCTCCTCCTGCTGGTCGTCCCGGCGATGGTCTTCAACATCCGGCGTTTCCGAAGGAGCGGGGCATGAGCGGCCACAGCACCATCGAGCGCCGGGCATCCCGGCGGGCGTCACGGCGGGCGACGCCGGTCCGGCCGGTCCCGGCCCCGACCGCGCCGGGACCGCGCCGCAGGGGCCGGCTGTCGCGCCTGCTGGGCAGTTCGGCCGTACAGGGCCTGCTGATCCTGGTCGCCCTGGTGTGGATCACCCCGCTGGCGGGCCTGTTCCTGTCCTCGATGCGGTCCGAGCGGGACAACGCCTCCGACGGCTGGTGGACCGCGCTGGCCGATCCGTCCCAACTCTCCCTGGACAACTACACCGCCCTGCTCAAGGACTCGGGCATCGCGGCGGCCTTCGGGAACACCGTACTGATCTCGGTTCCCACCACCGTCCTGGTGGTCGGCATCGCGGCACTCGCCGGATACGCGTTCGCGTGGCTGGAATTCCCGGGCCGGGACGGGATCTTCCTGGTGGTCGTCGGGCTGCTGGTCGTACCCGTGCAGATCGGGCTGCTGCCGGTGGCCAAGCTCTTCGGAGCGGTGGGGCTGTTCGGCACGATCGCCGGCGTCGTGGTCTTCCACGTGGCCTACGGGCTGCCGTTCGCGGTCTTCCTGCTGCGCAACTACTTCGCCGAGATACCGCGCGAGATGCTGGAAGCCGCCCGGATGGACGGCGGCAGCGAGTGGCGGATCTTCTCCCGGCTCGTGCTGCCGCTCGGCCGGCCGGCGATCGCGAGCCTGGCCATCTTCCAGTTCCTCTGGGTCTGGAACGACATGCTCGTGGCGCTGCTCTTCGCGGACAGCGATTCCCAGCCCCTCACGGTTGCCCTGCAGTCCCAGATGCGGCAGTTCGGAAGCAACATCGGCGTGCTCGCTCCGGGTGCGTTCCTGTCGCTGGTGGTCCCGCTCATCGTCTTCTTCGCCTTCCAGCGGCACTTCGTGCAGGGCGTGATGGCGGGATCGGTGAAGTAGCGGATCCGCCTGCGGACGGACCACGGGCCCGGCGGCCGGCGTCCCCCTTGTGGGGACGCCTGCGGGGCCTGCGGCAGGATCTCTGTGCGGACGATCATCGCCTCAT
>NZ_JBEORW010000043.1:0-73421 GCF_040302565.1 Streptomyces sp. NPDC097981 | reverse complement strand
TCCGCACCGAAGTCCAGGTCCTCGACCGCGATCGCCGCTACGCCGCAGGTCTTCGCCCAGTGCAGCAGCCGGGTCAGGGCGTGCCGGACCTGGGCATCACGGTGGTTCGCGCTGCCGGTCAGGTCGAAGTGGAAGCGGCGCGGACTGCCGGTCGGGTTTCCGTGGACGTCGAGGCGCCAGGCGGCGAGGTGGTCGGCGTTGGTGTCCACGCCGATCACACCGTGCGCGAGAGCGGCCTCGATCGCGATCGTCTTCGTCGGCGCGTACTGCCATGACGCTGTCAGATACCAGCGCCCGCGCTGCACGTCGCAGTGGATGCGGTACGCAACGGCCCGGTTCGCTTCGATCCGGTCGGCCCACTCGGTGCCCCGGTGCGGGAACCTCACTCGGGAGTTCAGGACGTACCGGCCGTGCTTCACGTACCGGCCGTGCTTCGCGTTGGCCAGATGGGCGAGCGGGGCGGGGAGCTTGACGGTCACCTCGCCGTCCGGCGTGACACGCATCGTCTCGTTGCCGAACCTTTTGCCGCTCTCGCCGTCAGCTGTGAGGAACCGGCGTTCGGCTTCCCACCGCCCGCGCCATTCGGTCTCGCCGAGCCCGGCGGCAGCGAGGTTGTGACGGGTGCCCAGGAGGCGTCTGCCGCCCCGTACGACCCGGACCCGCCCTGCCCGGTGGTCGGCCCGTACCGCATCGAGCCGGTCTTGCAGCACGTGCAGGCGGCGGGTCTTGGCGAACCATTCCCGCCTGCTGCGGTATCCGCCCGGGGCGTGTTTGCCGCCCTTCTGCCCGACGGGCAGCGACAGGCGGTGTGTGATCGTCCTGACGCCTGCTTCGAGGCTCTTCAGGTGCGCTGCCTGGCCGCGCCGGGCCAGCGCCCACTGGTCGTGGGTGGCCTTCGTGACCGCCCCCGCCCACCGCGACGACGAGAGTGCCGTCAGCACACGTTTGCGCGCGGCCCACGTGTCGGTGGAGTGCTCCAGCCCGTCGGCACACCGCGCCTTGAGGTCCTTCGAGGCGAGCGCGCCCAGGTGCGCGCCGACCAGGGCCAGCACCTCCTCATCCCGCGGCATGAGGTCCTTCAGCCGGGTCCGCACCGCGACTCCCGTGGGCCCGAGCGCGACAAACGGCGCCGACAACTCCCGCAGCCCGCCCACCCCTTCACACCCCCCTCGCACACCGGACAACCCGCCCCCACACCCAACGACCACCGGCAAAGGTCACCCGTTCGATGCAGGAACCCCCATTCCCACCCGGCATCAACCCACGGCCACGGACGAGGACGAGGCACTCGCTCATACACGCCAGAACACACTCAAACCCAGTCAACAGGCAGCAGTTCCAACCCCCGTACGCACAGATGCAATTATGCGTGTACCTGCCACCCAGCCGGAACTCTACCAAGGGTGCGCGCAAGGGGACGGAGCAGGCGCGAATCGGCCTGGGCGCCTCGCAGGATTGGCCGACACCCGGCGTCCGGCCGCCGGCGGGGCCGGCGGCCGGAGCGGCGTCGAGCGCGGTCAGCGGCCCAGGGCGCGGCGCCTCCAAGCCGTGCGATCTCAGGGCCTGGAGACCTCGCGCGTAAGCTTCGAGCGCCAGGGACACCAGGTCGACCGGGGCAGGAGCGCGCCGCCGACCTCGCCCAGGTGGCCGTTGACGTAGGAGATGCTCGCGTCGCACACCTCCATGGCCATGCCGAAGAACGTCACCGAGTTCGGGGCGAGATGGTACTTCCAGGGCTTGTTGTAGGAGGCGGGGCTCTTGACCACCGTGCCCATGACGCCGACGTTCTCCGTGTCCACGCCGTTCAGGATGTCGCGGGCCTGCCGGATCCGGGCGGGGTCGGTGAGCTGGAAGACGAACGTGTCCGTGCCGTCGGTGAACTCGAAGTAGGCCGCGGCCACGGAATTCGCTCCCGCACCGCTGTCCTGTGCCGCCTGGGCAGGTGTGGCCAATGCCAGGGCGAACATCGAGACCACCGCGAGACTGCCGGCCCTCGTGAGGCTGCGTCGCATGTCTGAGACCTCCAGTGTCTGTCGGGTCGCGTCCACGACCCGTCTGCGGCGAACCTAGTTCGAAATCCAAAGGAATGGTCTATTCCACCCCAAGGGTGCCCAAAAGGCCCTTGAGGAGTGCCCCAAAGTCCCCCGAGCCCGCCCGAACGCCTCCCGGCACCCGGGAACTCAGCGCCCGCGGGCGTCGTCCTGCACCGCGGCCCAGTTCAGCCTCCCGGCGTGGATCAGCCGCAGCTGGCGGCGTGCGGTGTGCGTGACCGCGGCCCATTCCCCACCCTCCGGGCCGGCGGCCAGGTAGGCGGACACCGTCATCACCATGTGGTCGACGTACAGCCGCGCCAGCATGAGCAGGTCGTCCGGACTCCAGCCCGCGCTCAGCGGATCCGCGCCGAGACGTTCGGCCACCTCGCCGGCGAACGCGTCGAGCTGCCCGGCCACCGCCTCACGGACCCTGCGGACGCCGCCGTGCCGTTCGCGCACGATGAAGCGGATGTGCCCGGGATACTCCCGTACGAGTTCGGCCATCAACTCCACCGTCGTGTCGATCCGCTGCGCCGCGTCGCCGGACGCGGCGAGGGTCGAGCGGACGGCGCCGTGCAGACTCTGCAGCGCCTCGTCCACCAGCGCGATCCCCAGCTCCTCGGTGTCCCGGAAGTGCCGGTAGAAGGCGGTCGGGGTCACTCCGGCGACCCGGGTCACCTCCCGCAGGCCGAGACTGCCCAGACTCTGCTCCTCGAGCAGCAACAGGGCCGCATCCAGCAAGGCCCTGCGCGTTTTGCGACGTTGGGCCTGGCGTGCCCCGATGATCTCACTCATGACGAAAAGTCAACCCCCGATTCCCTGAATCCGCATGCCTGCATTTAGACTGAGCAGTCAGTGCACAACTGTCTCCCATTCTTTGGAGTGAGCACGATGGAGGAAGCACGATGCTCTTCCTGATAGCGGCCCTCATGCTGATGGGGATCGCCCTCGGAACCGTTGCCCATGTCCCCGTACACGTGACCCTCGCCGCCACTGCCGCGATCGCCTGCTGGCTGCTGGTCTTCGCGGTCCGGGAGCGGACGGCCCGCCACCACCGGCCGTCCGGCCGACGGGAAGGATGACCATGAACGCCCCCGGCACCACGCTCCGCGCCCCCGCCGGACGGCAGGCCGACGGGATGGCCGTGGCCTCCTTCGTGTTCGGCCTGGTCGGCCTCCTCGCGATGAACCTGTTCCTCGGACCGGCCTCGATCGTCCTCGCCGCCCTCGCCCTCCACCGCGGTACGAGCCGCCCCGGACGCGCCCGGCTCGGCCTCGCCCTGGGCGTCGCCGACCTCCTCGTCCTGGCCTGGCTGGTCAGCGCGGACCAGACCTGGTCGTGGAGCATCGGCTGACCGCCCCGCCACGGCACCTCCGGCCCGTCCGCCCGCGGCGCCTCGCTACGGCAGCGGGGCTCCGCGGGCGGTGATCCACAGGTCGTACCACTCCTCGTGCGTCAGGTCGGGCTCGCGCAGCGCCGCGTCGCGGCAGGCACGGATTCGCTCCGGGCGACCGCTCCCCACGACGGGGGCGATCCGCGCGGGATGCCGCTGCAGCCACCACAGCAGGACCGTCTCCGGCGTCGTGCCCTTGGCGTCGGCCAGCGCGCGCACGAGGCGGGCCGTCGCGTGCTCGCCGGGGCTCTCCTGCCGTCCGGTGAAGCGGCCCTGTGCCAGCGCGCCCCAGGCCTGGAGGCGGACACCGTTCTCCAGGCAGTGCTCGACCGTCCCGGACGGGAAGCCGCCCGCCGCCGCGGTGGCCGTGTTGACGAGGACCCCGTCCTCAAGCCAGTCCCGCCGGTCCAGGCTCATCTCCAACTGGTTGGCGACCAGCGGGAACGCGAGGTGCCGCTGGAGGCGGGCGATCTGCGCGGCGTTCATGTTCGAGACGCCGAACCGGCGGACCAGCCCCTGCCCGCGCAGCGAGGTGAGGGCCGCCGCGATGTCCTCCGGGTCGGCCAGGGGATCGGGCCGGTGCAGGAGCAGGACGTCGACGGCATCGGTGCGAAGGCGGGCGAGGCTCTCCTCGACGCGCCGCACGATGGAGGAGCCGCGCAGGTCGTAGATGCCGGGGCGGCCTCCCTCAGCGAGCCGGATCCCGCACTTCGTCTGCAGCACGATGCGCTCGCGGAGCCCGGGCGTGCGGGCCAGGACCTCGCCGAAGACGGCTTCCGCCTTGCCGCGGCGGTAGATGTCCGCATGGTCGAAGGTGTCGATTCCGCTGTCCAGCGCCGCCACGATCGCCGCCTCGGCCGCATCGATGTCGGCGGGGCCGTACGCATCGTCGTCCCAGCTGCCGCCGAGCGCCATGCATCCGTACAGCAGCCGGGTACCGTCCTTCTCCGGGGGTGTGATCGCCATGCGGCCACCCTACGAGGCCGCGGCCCGGCCCCGTATCCCGGCCGCACGCGCGCGGAAGCGGGCCGCCGGCTTCGTGGCGGGCCGGGGGCGCGGGGCTTCCACGGGCTTCTTCTGCGGCGGAGGCGTCCGCGGCGGATAGGAGGGCGGAACCTTCGGTCCGCCCGCACGGGCCGCAATCGTGGTCATGCGACCACGCTACGCGCCGGCGCGGCTCCGCGGGCCGGGCCGCGGCCCACCGCCGCGGTCGCCGCAGCGGTGGGCCGTGACGGCCGGGCCGGCGCCGTTACGGCGCCATCTCGTACGCGCCGGCCAGGGCCTCGACGCGCTCCCAGACCCGGGCAGAGCGGGCCTCGTCGACGACCGGGCGCCGGACCGCGCCGAGCGCCCAGCCCTGCTGTGCCTCGGTGGCGGAGTCCTTGCCGTGCAGCTCCACGGCGTGCGCGGAGAAGTCGCGTACGAGGACCGCGAACAGCTCGTCCAGCACGTCCTCGTCGAGGCCGGTCAGCTTCGCCTGCTCCAGGATCAGCTGGCCGTGGACGACGAGCGCGAAGAGCTGGCCGACGGCGAGCAGGAGGTCGAGGTCGCGGCTCTGCTCTTCGTCCGGGGCGGCGGTGGCGACGAACTCGCAGAGCGCGTCGGCCTGTTCGCGGAACCGGGCGACGTTCGGCACCGCCGCGTACGCCTCGAAAGCGGGGCGCCAGTCGTGGAAGCGGACGGAGCCGAGGCCCCGGGCCGGGCCCTGCCGGAAGAGGAAGTCGTCGTCGGCCGCGTCGAGGCGGGCCGGGACGGGCGCGTACTCGGCCGGGTCCAGCAGGTGGTTGCGCATGAACTTGAGGATCAGCGCGAGGTTGACGTGGACCGTGCCCTCCAGCTTGGGCAGCCCGCGGATCTCGACGGCGGCCTGCGCGAAGTAGTTGTCCTTCTCGAAGCCCTTCGCGGCGATGACGTCCCACATCAGGTCGATGACCTTCTCGCCCTCCGTGGTCACCTTCATCTTCGTCATCGGGTTGAAGAGCAGGTAGCGGCGGTCGTCGGGGCCCGCGGTGCGGAAGTAGTCGACGGCCCGGTCGCTGAACAGCTTCATCCCGACGAGGCGTACGTACGCGTCCGCCAGCTCACGGCGCACGTGGGGGAACGCGGTGACGGGGCGGCCGTACAGGATGCGGCCGTGCGCGTGGGTGACGGCCTCGTACATCGCGTGCTCGCAGATGCCGATCGAGGCGGTGCAGAGGTTGAACTTGCCGACGTTGACGGTGTTGAGCGCGGCGTCGAAGGCGGCGCGGCCGGTGTGCAGGACGTCGTCCGGGCCGACCGGGTAGTCCTCCAGGCGGAACTCGCTGACGTACTTGGAGGAGTCGACGACGTTCTTCACCAGGTGGTAGGCCGGGTGGCGGCTGTCGGCGGCGAAGAAGACGTACCCGTCCGGGCCCTCGATGTCGGTGCGGCGCCCGAAGACGGAGACGAGACCGGCCGCGTTGCCGTTGCCGATGTAGTACTTGGAGCCGGTGGCCCGGAAACCGCCGGCACCGTCGGTGGACGGCTCCAGCAGCATGTCGGTGGAGTAGATGTCGGCGCCGTGCTCCTTCTCGGAGAGGCCGAAGGCGAACACCTCGCCCTGGGAGAGGAGTTCGGCCGCGCGGGCGCGGGCGGCGGCGTTGTCGCTCTGCCAGACGGGACCGAGGCCGAGGATGGTCACCTGCCACGCGTACCAGTAGTCGAGACCGTAGAACCCGAAGATCTCGTTGAGGGCGGCGATCCGGGCGGTGTCCCAGCGCTTGTCCGCATGGGCGTCGGCCGCGGAGGCCGGGGTGAGGAAGGTGGCGAACAGGCCTTCCTTGGCGGAGAAGGCGAGGAAGTCGCCCAGCCAGGCGCGAGTGCGGTAGTCCTCGATGATCCTGCGCTTGCCTCGCTCCTCGAACCAGTCGACGGTGGCGCGCAGCAGCCTGCGGGTCTCGGGGTCGAAGTGCTGCGGGTCGTAGGTGCGCGGGTTGAACAGCAGGGCGTCGGCCATGGAGGTTCGCCTTCCGGTGGTTGAGGGGTGAGAAGTGAGGGGTGAAGGTGCGATTCCGAGCGGGGGGAGCGGCTCAGGTGCGCGGGCGGGGCGCGCCGAGCCGGCGGAGGGTGGCGAGGACGTCGTCGAGCCAGGCGATCGTCATCCGTTCGTACGCGATGCCGCCGCGGAGCACGACGTGCTGCAGTTCGCCGCCGGCGTCGGCCGGTACGGGGGCCTCGGGTCCGGTGAAGTCGCGCAGTTCCCCGGCGAGATAGTGGGCGAGCCGGTCGCTGTGCACCTGGCGGTGCCGCTCGACCTCGTGCACCAGTGCGGCCGGGTCGTCGAAGGCAGCGCCGCGGATCTTCACGGCGAGGTCGTGCCGCAGACTCTCGGGTTCGCTCGGCTCATGGAGCCAGCGGGAGAGCGCGACGCGGCCCGGGTCCGCGACGGAGTACTCCTTCTTGTCCGGCCGGCCCTGCTGCTCCACCTCGCGGACGGCGAGCAGGCCGTCGGTCTCCATGCGCTTGAGGACGCGGTAGATCTGCTGGTGGGTGGCGGTCCAGAAGTAGCCGATGGACCGCTCGAACCGCCGGGCGAGCTCATAGCCCGAACCCGGCTTCTCCAGCAGCGAGACGAGGATCGCGTGTTCGAGCGCCATACCCCGATCCTTCTATGCAACTCGTTGCATAGACAAGCCGGAGCGCCGGGGTGAGACGCGGCTCACCCGGCTCGGCCGCGGCCGGTGAGCGCACGGTACCCGAAAACGGGACCGAGTTGTCACGCGATGTGCGGAATCGTGAGGGTCTGCCACCCTCCGCCCGGTCCGGGCGCACTAGCGTGGTCCGTACACAAACCCGCCGGCGGCGGGCGCACGTTGGCCCGCCGCCCCCGGTACCGACAGCTGCCCGAGGAACCCCGGTTGACAGGTCGCAGGACGACGCAGCGGCGCGGACCCGATCTGCCGCGCACGCGGTACTGGTTCGACAGCGTCATGGCGCGCGGAACGCCGGTGCTCATCGGCTGGCTGACCCTGGTCTGCCTGGCCGTCGTGGTCCCGGCGAGCGCGGCACTGGTCTGGGCCGACCGGCGGGTGCCCGCCACCTGGTCCGGGCGGCTGCTGGCCGTCTGGGTCAGCGTCGGACAGACCCTGAAGATCGGCGGAGCGGTCGGCAGCCCGCTCTACGTGCTGTTCTCGGTGCTGCTGGCCCTCGTGGCACTGCTGTTCGTCTCCACGCTCGTCAGCCTGATCACCACCGGGCTCAACGACAAGGTGCTGGCCCTGCGGCGCGGACGCTCCACCGTCCTGGAGGAGCAGCACACCGTGCTGCTGGGCTGGTCCGACCAGGTCTTCCCGATCGTCTCCGAACTGATCGCCGCCAACGCCAACCAGCGCAGGGCCGTCGTCGCCGTTCTCGGCCCGAAGGACAAGGCGGAGATGGAGGACGAAATCGCCCTCGCGGCCGGCCGGCTGGGCCACACCCGGCTGTTCTGCCGCAGCGGGGTGACCACGGACCCGGCGGTGGTCGCCCTCGTCCGTCCCGAGACGGCCCGCGCGGTCCTCGTCCTCACCCGCGAGGGCGAGGGCGGTGACGCCCACGTGGTGAAGACGCTGCTCGCCCTGGAGGCGGCCGTACGGGGGCGGGGCCGCCCCGGCGTCGTCGCCGCGGTCCGCGACGGCCGCCACCACCGCGCGGCGCAACTCGCCGCCGGACCGCACGGCCGGGTGCTGAACATCGAGGACGTCACCGCCCGCCTCATCGCCCGGACCTCGCGCCAGCCCGGGCTGTCGTTGGTCCACCAGGAACTGCTGGACTTCGCCGGAGACGAGTTCTACACGGTCCGCGAACCCGCCCTGACCGGGCGCACCTTCGGCGAACTGCTCCTCGCGTACGCCACTTCGTCCGTCGTCGGCATCGTGCGCGGCGCCGGCGGCGTCGAGCTCAACCCGGCGGCCGGCAGCGTGCTGGGGGCGGACGACCGGATCGTCCTCGTCACCGAGGACGACGACACCGCGGTGATGGCGGACGGGCCGCTGCCCGTGGACGAGGCGGCGATCGTGCTGCCCGGCGGTTCGGCGCCGCACCCCGAGCGCTTCCTGATGCTCGGCTGGAACCGCCGCGCTCCGCTGATCATCGACCAGCTCGACCCGTGCGCACCCGAGGGGTCCGAACTGGTGGTCGTCGCGCAGGGCGAGGAAGCGCTCCGGGACGCCGCCCGGTGCGCGAGGTCGCATGCCCGCCGCATGCGGGTCACGGTCCACGGCGGGGACATCACCGACCCGGGGGCGCTGGGCGCTCTGGACGTGCCGTCCTTCGACCGGGCCATCGTCCTCGGGTACGACGACGCGGACGACGCCGCCCCCGGTGCGCTCGCCGGTGACGACCGGACCCTGGTGACCCTGCTCCACCTGCGCGCCCTGGAGGAGGCCTCGGGCCGGGAACTGGCCGTTGTGACCGAGATGGCCGACGACCGCAACCGGCTGCTCGCCCCCGCCCGGGAGGGCGCCGACTTCATCGTCGGCGGTCGGCTCATCAGCCTGCTGATGACCCAGATCGCGGAGAACCGGCACCTCGCCGACGTCTTCGACAGCCTGTTCTCGGCCGACGGCGACTCGCTCCACCTGAGGCCTGCGACGCACTACGTCGCACCAGGAC
The DNA here is from genome assembly GCF_040302565.1 of Streptomyces sp. NPDC097981. Lineage (NCBI taxonomy): Bacteria > Bacillati > Actinomycetota > Actinomycetes > Kitasatosporales > Streptomycetaceae > Streptomyces > Streptomyces sp. NPDC097981. Next base: position 64,382 of record NZ_JBEORW010000043.1, on the reverse strand, counting down.
GCCCGGTCACGTTCGCCACGGTCGTGGAGTCAGGCCGTCGGCAGGGGCACTGCGTCATCGGGTACCGGGTGTACGAGGACGCCTCGCAGGACCCCTCGTACGGCGTCCGGATCAATCCGGACAAGAGGGTGCCCGTACGGTTCGGCGCGCAGGACTCGGTGATCGTACTGGCGCCGGAATCGGCGGCCCCGGCCGCCGGTTCCGCCGCTCCCCCGCCCGACGCCCTTCCCGGCAGCCGGAAGCCGGCCGCCGTCGAGACGACGGGCGGGCCCTGACGGAGTACGAACACTTTACCCGTCCCTGATGGCATGCCCAGGTCAAATCTGCCAGGCTCTTCCGGCGGTCGTCGCCCTGACCCAGGGCGACACCGCACAGCAGATCTCACCAAGCGATCGTGCAGACGATGCACACAGTCCGCGGCTGCCCTCCGGCGCACCCGAACCGGGCGGGCGGCCACCGAGCAGGCCGGAATCCCGGCCGTCTCAAAGGAGTTCCGCGTGAGACCAACCCCCCACAAGGCCTTGGCCGCGAGCGCATTCGCCCTCGCCGCGCTGGCCGCCGCAGCACTCTCCGTCACACCGGCCGCAGCAGCACCGCACAAGGCACCCGCGGCGGCCGCCGCCTGCACCCCGGCCCAGGTGGTCGCCAACGGCGGCTTCGAGAGCGGCACTTCGCCCTGGACCCAGTCGTCGGCCAGTGTGATCACCAGCCGCGCCGGTCAGACCGCCCACGGCGGCACCACTTTCGCCTGGCTGAACGGTGTCGGCCGGACGCACACCGACACCCTCTCCCAGAGCGTCTCGATCCCGTCCGGCTGCAGCACCGCCACCCTCACCTTCTGGCTGCACATCGACACCGCCGAGACGACGACGTCCACCAAGTACGACAAACTGACGGCGAAGATCGGCGCCACGACGCTGGCCACGTACTCGAACCTCGACAAGAACACCGGCTACGCGCAGAAGTCGTTCGACGTGTCGGCCTTCGCCGGCCAGACCGTCGACGTCACCTTCACCGGCACCGAGGACTCCAGCCTCCAGACGAGCTTCGTCCTCGACGACGTGGCCCTCGCCACCTCGGGCGGCACCGTCCCGCCCGCCGACTCCACCCGCACTCCGGCCGCGCCCTCGTACACCGTCAGCCTGAGCAGCAACACCAGCGGCACCGTCTGGACCGGCCACGAGAGCGCGAGCTTCACCAACGCCTCCGCCGCCCCGCTCAGCGAGGTCTACCTCAGACTGTGGGACAACTACCACGGCACCTGCTCGGCCATGCCGATCACGGTCGGCAACGTCACCGGCGGCACCGCCGGCGCCCTCTCGGTCGGCTGCACCGCCCTCAAGATCGACCTGCCGACTCCGCTGACACAGGGCCAGACCGCCACGATCGGCTTCGACCTGGGCATCACCGTGCCCAGCGGAGCCGACCGCTTCGGCTACGACGGGGCTTTCAGCATGCTCGGCAACGCCCTGCCCGTCCTCGCGATCAGGGACGGGGCGGGCTGGCACCTGGACCCGTACACCAACAACGGAGAGTCCTTCTACTCACTGGCCTCCGATTTCCGCGTGACCCTCGACCACCCGAGCACCCTGCTCGTCCCGGCCACCGGCGCCTCGGTCGACACCCCCGGCTCCAGCGGACGCACGGTCACCACGGCCGCCGCGACCAAGGTCCGCGACTTCGCCTGGGCGGCGGGCCCGTTCAGCAAGATCTCCGGCACCTCGACGGCCGGGACCCCGATCAACATCTACTCCGTCTCGGGTATCGGCTCGGCAGACGCGCAGTCGATGCTCGCCACCGCCAAGTCGGCCGTGGACGCCCACGCGGCCCGGTTCGGCGCCTACCCGTACGGCGAACTGGACGCCGTGATCGACAACAACTACTGGTTCGGCGGGATGGAGTACCCCGGATTCGTCCTCGACCTGGTCAGCACCACGGCGCTCACCCACGAGATCGGCCACCAGTGGTGGTACGGCATCGTCGGCGACGACGAGTACGCCGGCCCGTGGCTCGACGAGGCCTTCACCGACTACGCCACCGACCTGGCCCTGGGCAAGACCGGGACCAACTGCTGGAGCAGCGTCTCGTGGGCCTCGTCCGCTGAGAAGATCACCAACTCCATGGGCTACTGGGACGCCCACTCCTCCCGGTACTCCACCGTCGTCTACGGCTACGGCAAGTGCGCCCTGCACGACCTGCGGCGCGTCCTCGGCGACACGGCGATGGCCAAGCTGCTGAAGGACTACGCCACTTCGCACTGGTACGGCGTGTCCACCACGGCCGAGTTCAAGGCGGCCGCCCAGGCCGCCACGACCACGGACCTGACCTCCTTCTGGACCCAGCACCGCATCGACGGCTGAGCCGACACCGGCCCGGCAGCCCTTCGCCGCGGTGGGCGCCTCCTGACGCCCACCGCGGCGAACTCATGACTACGACCGCACCCTAGCCGTCACCTGTGACATGTGAAATATTACCTGCGCTTCGACCGAACTCACCGAAAGGTCAGCCACGTTGCGCAGACTCCCCGCGGTGGTAGCGGCGATATCTCTCGCCCTCCTCGCCACCCCCGCGCTCGCCGCGCCCGCAACGCCGCCCCCCGCGGCGCAGCAGGCCCCCGAGCTGTCCCCCGCCCCGCCGCCCGCACCCCTGGAGCTCCAGCGCCAGAGCCTGCGCCGCCAGGCACTCGAAGGTGTCGCCTCCGGCACCACGGCGGCCGAGGCGGACGGCACGCTCCCCCGCCGGGCCGCGGTCGGCAAGCGGTACGTCGAACTCGCCCAGGAGCGCAAGGACAAGGTGTTCGTGATCCTGGCCGAGTTCGGCGACCAGGTGGACACGACCACCGAGTTCGAGGGCAAGCCCCGCTTCGGCGGCACGCCCGGCCCTCGCCACGACACCATCGCCAAGCCCGCGAAGAGCGACAACCACACCCTGTGGCGCAAGGACTTCAGCCGGGACTACTACCAGCATCAGTTCTTCGGCACCGACCCCGGCGCCGTAACGCTCCGCAACTACTACCGCTTGCAGTCCTCCGGCCGCTACGACATGGACGGCCAGGTCAGCGACTGGGTGCGGCTGCCGTGGAACGAGGCCCGCTACGGGACGGACAACTGCTCCGAGCCCGGCCAGTGCCGCACCAACTGGGACCTCGTACGCGATGCCACCAACGCCTGGTACCACACCGAGCGCGCCAAGGGCCGTACCCCGGAAGAGATCAAGGCCCAGCTGGCCGAGTACGACGTGTGGGACCGCTACGACGCCGACCACGACGGCAACTTCGACGAACCGGACGGCTACATCGACCACCTCGTCGTCGTCCACGCGGGCAAGGACCAGACCTGGGGCGGCGGCGACCAGGGCAAGGATGCCGTCTGGGCGCACCGCTGGTTCGCGTACTGGGACCAGGCGGGCAGCGCGGGCCCCGCGGGCAACAAGGCGGGCGGCACCCCGGTGGGCGACTCCGGCATCTGGGCCGGCGACTACCTGACCGGCGGCGAGAACAGCGGAGTCGGCCTGTTCGCCCACGAGTTCGGGCACGACCTCGGGCTGCCCGACCTGTACAGCTCCGACGGGGACAACAGCGTCAACTTCTGGTCGCTGATGTCAACGGCCTCCTACCTCGGCAAGGGGCGGAACACCACCGGGGACTATCCCGGCGACCTCGACCCCTGGAGCAAGCTGCAACTGGGCTGGCTGGAGTACACCGAGGCCGATGCGGGCCGCAGGACGCGCGCCGTCCTCGGGGTGTCCGGCTACAACACCGAGGATCCACAGGCCCTGCTGGTGCACCTGCCGCCCTCGGTGACCCGGACCGGACTGACCGACCCCTACGAGGGCGGCAGCCAGTGGTGGAGCGGCACCGGCGACTTCATGGACAACACCCTGACCCGGACGGTCGACCTCTCCGACCGGGCACCGGGTGCGGGTCCGGTCCGGCTCGACGCCCGCGTCTGGTACGACACCGAGCAGGACTTCGACTTCCTGACCGTGGAGGCCTCGACGGACGGCGGCACCACCTGGTCCGCCCTGGCGGGCACGGTCGGCGGCGCCGCGATCCCGGCGAAGGGGATCTCCGGCGCCTCGGGCGGCTGGGCCGAACTCGGCGTGCCCCTGGACCGGTTCGCCGGCCGCGGCATCCAACTGCGCCTGCGGGTGACCTCGGACGGGAACACGCACGGCAAGGGCGTCACCTTCGACGACATACGGATCACGGCGGGTGAGCGGGAGCTGCTGCACGACGGCGCCGAACAGGGTGACAACGGCTGGACGGCGCACCGCTGGTCTCGTACGCAGGGCCGTACCGGGAGCGCGGAGCACCCGCGCGCCTACCTGGTCGAGAACCGGCGTTACACCGGCTACGGCGCCTACCTCAAGAGCGGCCCGTACAACTTCGGCTCCGGCAACGACACCGTGGAGTTCTACCCGTACCAGCAGGGCGTGCTCATCTGGCTCTGGGACACGGCGTACGGAGACAACACCACGAAGGCGCACCCGGGCGCGGGGATGCTGCTCCCCGTCGACGCGCGACCGGAGCCGCTGCGGGCTGCCGACGGCACCGTGCTGGGCGCCCGTGTGCAGACTTTCGACGCCACGTTCTCCACACGGCCGACCGACGAGATCGTGCTGCACAAGGCCGGCGTGCCGGTGCTGATCCCGGCGCGGCCCGGGATCGCGGTCTTCGACGACCGGCGGGGCGGCTACTGGAACGCCGACCTGCCGCAGGTGGGTGTGAAGGTCCCCGACACCGGGACCCGGATCGCCGTCGTGAAGGAGGCTTCAGGGGGCGCCCTGACCACCGTCCAGGTCAGCCCCTCGCCCTGACGGGCGCGTCAGCCGCGCTCTGCGGCGAAGGCCCCGCCGGCACCGAAGACCAGTCCGGCGAAGCGGTCACCGATGCGGCGGTGGGTGGCGGCGTCCGGGTGGAGCTCGTCGGGGAGCGGCAGCTCGGCGAAGTCCGCCTCGCCGTAAAGCTCTCGGCCGTCGAGGTGGTACAGGTGGGGGTCCTGTGCCGCCCGCTGCCGCACGATGCGCGCCAGTTCCGTACGGATGACGTTGAGCGTCAGCTTCCCGGCGGCGCGCTCCGCGGGGTCGCCCGCGGCCCGGAACCGGATCTTCCCGGCCTGGAGGTCGGTGAAGTCCGGGGCAGTGGGGCCGGGGGTGTCCTCGTGGATGGGGCACAGGATCGACGAGACGACCAGCAGGGGCGTGGTGGGATGCCCCTCGCGGAGGGTGTCGAGGAAGCCGTGCACCGCCGGGGTGAAGGCGCGCAGCCGCATCAGATCGGTGTTGACCAGGTTGATGCCGATCTTGATGCTGAGCAGGTCCGCGGGTGTGTCCCGCATGGCGCGGGCGGTGAACGGATCGAGCAGGGCGCTGCCGCCCAGCCCCAGGTTGACCAGCTCCGCACCACCGAGGGCAGCCGCCAGCGCCGGCCAGGTCGTGGAGGGGCTCGCGGCGTTCGAGCCCTGGCTGATCGAACTGCCGTGGTGCAGCCACACCCTGCGGTTTCCGTGCGGTACCGGTTCGACGGGGGCGTCGGTGCGCAGGGCGACGAGCTCGGTGATCTCGTTGTGCGGAAGCCATATCTCGACGTGCTTCGGGCGGTCGGACAGTCCGGTGAACCGGACGGTGCCGACCGGTCCGGGCCGGGTCTGCGCGGACCCGGTGGTCATGTCGACCGTGAGGACGTGGCCGCCGGTCACCGCGGACTGACCGGCCGGGCGGCCGTCGACGAGCAGGTCGTACACGCCGTCGGGGCGGGGCGGGGCGCCCGCGTAGGCCATCTTGGTGCGCAGCGTGTCCAGTTCGACGACGGTCGCCCTGGTGCGGAACACCAGCCGTACGCCGGAGGGCTGGGCCTGCGCCATCGCCGTCTGCCCGTCGGCGCACTGCGCGCGGGCCCGGGCCGGGAGCCGGTGCGGGAGCACGCCGTGCTCGGTGCGCTCCAGATCGAGCGCACCGCGCAGGAGTTCCGCGGTGATGGGCGTGGAGACGGGTGTGGCGACCGGTGCGGCGGTCCGGTCGGACCGGCCGGGTACGGATTCGTGCGGGTGGCTCATGGCCCCAGCCTGTCAACCGGATCCCGGATCCGCACATCACTTTCCGCGCGCACGGGCCAGGGCGCTCGCAGCGGTCAGCCAGGTCAGGGCGAAGAACCAGCCGCCGAGGACGTCCGTGGGCCAGTGCATCCCGAGGTAGATCCGGCTCAGGCCGACGGCCACGGCCCAGCAGGCCGCCAGGGCCCACCAGAGCCGGGCGGCGGCCGGGCCCGCCGTGCGCCACGCGGCCCAGGCCAGTAGCCCGGCCACGACGGCCGAGGTGGTGGCGTGACCGGAGGGGAAGGCGAAACCCGAGGCCGGCGCGGCCCAGTCGGCAACGGGCGGACGCGGCCGCGCCACGGCGTGCACGACGGCGTAGCGCACCCCTTGGACGAGCAGCAGGAAAGCGAGTGCGCCCGCGGCCGCCGCCACCCGGCCGCGGCTGCCCCGGCCCGCGATGAGCCCGGCGGCGACGGCGCACACGTACGGGACGGGGCCGCTGCCGGTCGCCGTGATGCCGCGGGCGAGGGCCACCAGGACGGCGGGGCGGTGCTGCACCGACCACTGGTGCCAGCTCTCGTCCACGGGGAACGGGGCGCCGTTGCGGGCCGCGACCAGGGCGGCCAGCAGCACGAACAGCGCGGCGCACGGCACCGCGCACAGCACTGCGGCCGGCACCCGGCGGGCGGGCGGCGGTGGCTTGCCCGTCTCCATCAGGGGGCGGCCCGGGAACACGCCGGCAGTACGCCCGGCCGTCGCAGGAGGGCTGCCGCGAGCCGGCTCACCGCGAGCCTCCGTCCGAGGCTCGGCTGCCCCTGCGGCGGAACATTTCGAAGGCCAGCGGGGCGAGGGAGAGGAGGACGAAGAGCGCCACGATCGGCAGCAGGTAGTGGTCGATGTCGGGTACCGAGGAGCCGAGCGCGTAGCCGGCGAGCACGAGGCCGAGGGTCCAGAGGAGCCCGCCCGCGACCTGCCACAGGGTGAAGACGCGGGCGGGCACGTCGAGGGCGCCGGCCAGCGGGTTCAGCACGGTACGCACGATGGGGACGAACCGGGCGAGCACGATGGCCTTCGCGTGGCCGTAGCGGTCGAGGAGCTCTTCGGCCCGCTCGGCGCCTTCGTGGAGCTTGCGGCTGCGGCTGCGGGCCAGCAGGGCCCGCCCGCCGCGCCGGCCGATGAGGTAGCCGGCCTGGGCCCCGAGCAGGGCTCCGGCCGAAGCCGCGCACAGCACCAGGGGAAGCGAGAAGTGCACGGGGCCGTCCGCGTCCGGGACGCAGAACAGTCCGGCGGTGAAGAGCAGCGAGTCGCCGGGCAGGAAGAACCCGACCAGGAGGCCGGTCTCGGCGAACATGACGACCGCGATGCCCAGCGTTCCGAAGGCCGCGAGCAGGGAGCCGGCGTCCAGCAGGTTGACGGCCTGGGGGCTGAGGCCCTGTACCGCCGCCGCAAGAGGGGATGAGGCCAAGGGAACGACTCCCGTACGGTGAGGGCCGAGAGCCCAGGACGACACCCGACCGGCGGCCGTCTACCGCTCCGTAGACGGTCTACGGAACTGTAGACGATCGGACGCCCGGCACGTACCCCGGTCGACACGCACCCGGCCCCGCGGCGGCAGATCCGCTCACCCGCCGGTCAGGCCATGGGCAGCAGCTCGCGGGTGGGGCCGTACGCGGTGAGGCGCCCGCCGTGGAGCAGGTGGACGGTGTCGGTGTAGGCGGTGACCAGGTGCAGTTCGTGGGAGACGAGCACGATCGTCATCCGCTGTTCCCCGTTCAGCCGGTCCAGGAGGTCCATCACGGACGTCGCCGTATCGGGGTCCAGCGCCGAGGTGATCTCGTCGCACAGCAGGACGTCGGGCCCGGTGGCCAGGGCGCGGGCGATGGAGACGCGCTGGCGCTGACCGCCCGAGAGTTCCCCCGGACGGCGGTCCCGGAAGTCGGCGGGGAGGCCCACCTGCTGGAGGAGTTCCTCGATCCGCGCGGCCCGGCCGGCCGCCGTGAGCCCGGTGTGCAGGCGCAGCGGGCGTTCCAGTTGGTGGCGGACGGTACGCGAGGGGTTCAGCGCGTCCAGGGGGTTCTGGGGGACGAGCTGGATGCGGCGCTGATGGGCACGGGGCCGTTTGCGGGCCGCCGGGGCGAGTTGCTCGCCGTCGAGGGTGAGGGCGGCGGAGTCGGCGCGGTGCAGTCCGGCCAGGACCCGGAGCAGAGTGGTTTTGCCGGAGCCGGAGGGGCCCACGATCGCGGTGCGGCTGCCGGGCGGCGCGGTGAAGTCGACTCCGGCCAGGGCCCGGCTGACCCGGCCCCGGTCGCGGAAGGCGACGTGGACGGCGCGGGCGGCGATTCCGTCGGCGGGCGCAGCCGTCCGCCGGTCGCCGGCGCCCGGCCCGGGGCCATGGCCGGGGCCGACGCCGCGGGGCGGGCGCGGCCGGGGTACGGCCGGTGCACCGAGCCGGACCGTGTGGTCCGCGCAGGCGGCGACGAGCTCCGGGTCGTGGCACGCCATCACGACGGCCAAGTCGTGGTGTGCCGCGAGGTGGCGCAGCAGGCCGGCCATCTCGTCGCGCAGCGCCGCGTCGAGGCCGGCGGTGGGCTCGTCCAGCAGCAGCAGCTCCGGGGTGCGGGCCAGCGCGCGGGCGAGGGCGACGCGGCGCTGCTGCCCGCCGGACAGGGCGGTGGGGCGCCGGTCGGGCAGGCCCTCGTCGACGGGAAGCCGGACTTCTCGCAGCAGTTCGCAGACGGTCTGCCGGTCGAGGCGGCGGGGAGCCGTCTCGGCCACGAGGTCGCGCACCCTCATCCGTGGATTGAGGGCGGATCCCGGGTCCTGGCCGACGTAGGCGAGGCGGGTGCGGCGCAGCAGACGCAGTTCCTCGGCGGCCAGCGCCGTCGGGTCGTGCCCGAGGACGGCGAGCGTGCCCGCGGTGACACAGGCGCCGTCGGGGAGGTGTCCGGTCAGCGCCCGCAGCAGGGTGGTCTTTCCGGAACCCGAGGCGCCGGTCAGGGCGGTGATCCGGCCGGGGGCGGCCGCGAGGGTCGCGGGCCGCAGCAGGACCGGCCCGCCGGGGATGCGGATTTCGAGCCCGGTGACGGCGGCGGACGGCGGAGGGGATCCGGCAGCGCCACCGGTCCCGGCACTGGCGGCGGACGGCCGTGCGGGGGTGTTCACGAGGTGGTGACCGCCTTGTCTGCGGAGCGGGGCGTGAGGGAGGCGCAGGCGAGGTTGACGCTCACGGCGAGCGCCGCGACGGCCAGGCTCGGGGCGATGACGGCCCAGGGGTTGAGCAGGATGCCGGGGGCGTTCTCCCGGATCATCAGGGCCCAGTCCGCGGCCGGCGGCCGGGGGCCGATCTGGAGGAACGCGGCCATGGAGATGACGTAGACGCCTTCGACGAAGCGCAGGCCGAACAGGGCGGCGACCGTGGAGCGGAGGTTGGGCAGGATTTCCCGCAGCGCGACGTGGCGCAGGCTCTCCCCGCGGGCGAGGGCGGCTTCCACGTATCCGGCACCGGCCAGCGGGGCGGCCGCCGCGGCGACGATGCGTACCGCGTAGGGGATGCCCAGAACGACGGCGGCGCCCGTGACGGCCCAGCGGCCTCCGCCGGGCCAGGCGAGGGCGATCAGCATGATGCCCAGGACGGGCGGCAGCAGGATCGCGACGTCCGCGGTGCGTTCCACGGCGCGGCCGAGGAGGGGGTGCAGGACGGCGAAGCAGCCGACGACCACGCCGGCCAGGGTCACCAGTACGGCGACGAGGGCGGCGCTGCCGATCAGTACCGTGCCGCCGTGCAGCAGCCGGGACAGGACGTCGCGGCCGAGCTGGTCGCCGCCGAGCGGGCCGCCGTCGCCGGCGGCCGCGTACGGGGCGACCACGGGGGCGTCCAGGGGATGGGCGGCGAACAGGGGCCCGGCCAGCGCGAGGGCGCTCAGCACCAGGGCGGGGACGAGGGCGGCCCGTCGGCGGGTCCCGGTCCGGGCCGGTGGGCCTTTGCGGGTGCCGGCGGTCACGGGCGGTCTCCCAGGGTGCGGGCGCGTACGAGGTCGGCGGCGAGCAGGACGAGGCTGATGGCGGCGCCGGCGCAGACGACGACGCCGGCGATGAGCGGGGTGTCGCGGGCGGCGACGGCGGCGGCCAGGACGCTGCCGATTCCGGGGTGGTTGAAGAGGGTCTCCACGACCACGGCCCCGCCGAGGAGCATGCCGGTGGAGGTGGCGGTGCCGGTGGCGATCGCGGGGACCGCACCGGGCAGGGCGTGGCGCAGGACGACCCGGTGGACGGGCAGGCCGTCGAGAAGGGCGGCCTCGACGTGGGGCGTGCGAGCCTGGTCGGCCAGGGATCCCCGCACGATACGGGTGTTCCAGCCGGTCTGCGGGATCACCAGGGCCAGCACGGGCATGATCAGCATCGTCCAGTCGGCGGGCGCGCCGTCCACGCCGGTCAGGGTGACGGCCGGCAGCCAGCCGGTCCACAGCGAAAGCACCAGGAGCAGTCCGACCGCGACGACGAACTCGGGGACGGCGAACGCCGCCGTCGAGGTGTGGCCGATGATCCGGTCGGCGGGTCCGCCGGGACGGGCGGCGGCCCAGCAGCCGAGGGCCAGGGAGGCGACCACGGTCAGGGCGAAGGCGGTCGCCCCCAGGACGAGGGTGTTGGGGAAGGCATCGGCGAGCAGACCGGTGACCTTCTGCCCGCGGGCCGAGGTGCCGAGATCGCCGGTGGGAAGAGCCGTCATCCAGTCCAGGAAGCGCTCCCACACGGGCCGGTCCAGACCCAGCACGTGGCGCCGCGCCTCGACGTCGGCCGCGCTGTCCCCGCGTTCGGAGCTCGCGCTCGCCGCGTCGCCCGGCAGCAGTTCCACGGCCGCGAAGACCAGGGCCAGCAGGGCGGCCAGCATCAGGACGCGGCGCGCGAGGGCGCCGACGACACGCGTCGCGACGGCCGGGCCGCGGGGCTGCGCCGTGACCCTGACCGCGGCTGCGGCCGTCCCCCCGGCCGCGGGGACGGCCCCCGTGCTTTCGGCCTCGTGACTCAAGCCAGCCACACGTTCTCGAGCCGGACCCGGCCGTAGCCGGCGAGCTTGGGCAGGTTCCGCACCGTCGCGGCCGCGAGGTCGATGCCGTCGGCCATGCCCCACAGCAGGTAGCCGGACCTGTCGAACTCGATCCGCTGGAGTTCCTTCAGCGCCGCGGCGCGCTGCTGCTCGTCCGCCGTGCCGATGACCTTGCGGTAGGAGGCGTCGAAGTCCGCGTCCGCCCAGCCGGCCTCGTTCTGCCCCGCCTCGCTGACCATGGTCTTGGAGGCGAAGAACACCACGGAGTCGTTGGTGCCCCAGTACGTGGTGTAGAGGTCGCCCGCCTTCCAGGTCTTGTCCCAGAACGCACCCGACTCCTGCTTGACCACGTTGACCTTGATCCCGGCCTCGCGGGCCTGGTTGGCGAACAGGGTGGCGGATTCGGCCAGGCCGGCGATGTCCTCGGTGGTCATGAGGTCGTAGGTCCTGGAGAGGTCGAAGTTCGCCTCGGCCAGCAGCTTCTTGGCCCTTTCCAGGTCCCTCCCGCGCTGCGGGATGTCCTTGGCGAGGTGGGGGTCGCCGGTGCCCATGATGTCGTTCGCGACGGTTCCGTAGCCGGAGAGGACCTGCTTGACCATGGCATCCCGGTCGACGACCAGGCGCAAAGCCTCCCGCACGCGCGGGTCGGCGAAGGGGCTGCCGCTCGCGGTGCGCATCACGATCGGCATCGCCATGTCGTCGGGGCGGCGCAGGACCTGGATGTCCTTGCGGGTCTGCGCGGTACGGGCGGCGACCGCACCGGCGTTGGAGGCGACGTCGATCTGGCCGACCAGCAGGGCGTTGGCCATGGCCTGGGGGGTTTCGAACATGGTCACCTCGATGGCGTCGAGGTGGACCGTGCCGCCGTACCACTTTTCGTTGCGGACCAGGCGGGCGTTGCCGCCCCGGTACCAGTCGAGCCTGAACGGGCCGGTGCCCGGGGCCTTCTCCAGGTCCTTGTCAGCGGTGTCCTTCTTCAGGACGAACGTCGTCAGGCGGGTCAGCAGCGGGAGTTCGGCGTTGGCGTAGTCGGACACCAGGACGACCGTGCCGGTCCCCTCGGCCGTGATGCCCTCGGCCTTGATGCCGGGCAGGCGTGCTGCGCCGGAGGGTGTGGCGCGCAGGCGGCGCAGCGACCACACCACGTCGTCGGCCGTGACCGGGCTGCCGTCGTGGAAGGCCGCGCCCTTGGCGATCTTGAACTTCCAGGTCTTCAGGTCGGCCGACGCCTCCCACGAGGCCGCGAGGCGGGGGACGGTGTTCGGCTTGGCACCGGGCACGGTGAGGGTGTCGTAGACGAGGGCGAGCACGAGGTAGTCGCTCTCGTTGCTCTGCGTGCCGTGCGGGTCCCGCGTGATGGCTCCGGCCCTGCCCAGGGCGCCGATACGGAGCGTGCCGCCTCGCTTGGGCCCGCCCGCGCCGTCGGCGGCAGCGGGCTCGGACGAGGTACCGGAATCACTTCCCGAGCAAGCCGCCAGCACGGCGGCCGCGCCCATCGCCCCGCCGGCCCACAGCACTTGGCGCCTGTTGAAGTCCACGTACGTCCTCGATCCGCGTTCAGAGCGACTGGGTGTGCTTAGGTTTGCCTACCCTAATGAGAACCACTCCCGCAAGCCGTACGGGGCACATGAAACGCATGTCCGAATCTCGGCCGCTGCCGTCGACCGGTTCCCAACTCCCCCACTTCAGCGGTGATTTGCTGCGACACCTCACCAGCCCCTGCCGAGCCACCCCTTCGACCACGTGACCGGTAAGTAAGGTTTGGCTTACCTAAGTTTGCTGCTAGCGTTCGAGCCGTTCGCCGCTGGACGCAGCTCAACGCCGCCCGTAATGGCGGCCGCCGAGCCCTGCCCTGACCTCCCGTCCCCGCGCCCCTCGGCCACTCCTGACGAACCGGCACACCCGGCCGATTCCCCAGCCCTCCACGGAAACGGAACTCCTTGCCATGAGCACGGCAGCCGCCCCCGTACGCCAGCTCGACGCCACGACCGTGGCCGAACTGCGCGAGGCCGCGCAAAAGATCCTCGACGAGTTCGGCACCTCCGCCACCTCACCGGAGCTCATGGAACGGGTCGCCCGCACCGCCGGGCAGCTCGGCGACACCCTCAAGCACCAGTGCCGGCCCGTCGACACCGCCGACGGCCTGTTCGTGCTGCGCGGTCTGCCCGTCGACGACGAGGCCGTCGGCCCTACCCCGTCGGGCTGGGCCGACGCCGGGGACAGCGGCGCCGTGTACGACATCGCACTCCTGCTCCTGGCCACCGTGATGGGTCGTCCCATCGCCTGGGAGGGCCAGCAGGACGGCCGCTTCGTCCACAACATCGTCCCCGCCCCGGGTCACGAGACGCAGCAGACCGGCGCCTCCAGCACCGTGCTGCTCAGCCCCCACACCGAGGACGCCTTCCACCCCGGCCGCGCCCACCTGCTGATGCTCGCCTGCATGCGCAACCGCGACGACATCGCCACCACCGCCGCGAGCGTCCGCAGGATCCGGCTGGCCGACGGCGACGTCGACCTGCTCACGCGGCCCGTCCTGCCGATCCTGCCCGACGACGCGTACGCCGAGGCCCAGGGCTTCGCCGAGCAGCCCCCGCCGCCGGTCCCCGCCCTGTACGCCGCCGAGGACGGCATGACCCTGCGCTTCGACCCGGCCTACACCCCGCTGGACGACGCCGACGCCGACTACCGCGCCGCGTACGGGCGCCTGTCCGACGAGCTCGGCCGCGTCTCGGTCCCGGTCTCCCTGAGCCCCGGCGAGATCCTGGTCGTCGACAACGACCTCGTCGTCCACGGGCGCGTCCCGTTCCGGGCCCGCTACGACGGCACCGACCGCTGGCTCAAGCGCGCCTCCGTCCGTGTCCCCGGGCGCCGTACCCGCCCTGCGGCCGAAGCCGGAGAGCACGGCTACGGCCAGGCCGCCCTCGAAGCGCACACCGGCCCAACCCCCGCCACCCGCACCGGAGGAGCACTCTCATGACCGACTCCGACACCGGCACCGCCATCCGCGCCGCCGCCACCCCGCCCCCCGGCGACGACACCCGCCTGCGGATATTCTCCACCTCCGACCTCGCCGGGATCGACATATCCCTGGCCGACGTGGTGGACACGGTGGAGGGCGCCTACCTCACACTCCACGCCGGCCGGTCCGACAACCCCCGCAAACTGACCGTCAAGCCGCAGGACGGGCACTCGGTCTCGTACGCCATGCTCGGCCGCGACGGCACCCGCAACGTCGTCGCCGTCAAGACCTCGTACAAGCACGGCCTCGACAAGGGCCGCGAGGAGCAGCACTACTACACCTCGCTGACGCTGTACGACGACGTCACCGGCCTGCCGGTCGCGATGATGGACTGCTCCCGCATCGGCTCCCTGCGCACCCCCGCGGTCTCCGCCCTGCTGGCCCGCGCGTGCGCGGCGCCCGGTGCCCGCAGCGCCCTGGTCATCGGCACCGGCACCCAGGGCCGCCTCGCCCTGCCGTTCCTGCTCACCACCCTCCCCGGGCTCGACCGCCTGATGCTCTTCGGCACCCGCCCCGAGGGCATCGCGGCCGTCGGCGAACAGCTGCGCACCCACTTCCCCGACCGGGACGTCGAGCTCGTCACCGGCCTGCGGGCGGCCGCCGCCGACGCGGACGTCATCGTCGCCACCGCGGGCGCGCACACACCCGCCGCCGTCGAAGCCGACTGGCTGAAGCCCGGAGCCCTGTGCGTCCTGGTCGGCCACGGTCTCGCCCCGTCCACGTTGCACCAGGCCGACCGGGTCATCGCCACGAGCGAGGCGCAGATGAACGTCACCGGTACCGACATGGCCGACGCGGACGGCGAACTGCCCGCCGTCGACGCCGAGTTCCCGGCCGTGCTCGCCGGGACCGCGGCCGGCCGCCACAGCGCGCAGGAACGCGTCTTCGCGTACAACAGCGGTCTCGTCGTCACCGACATCGCCCTCGGGCACCGCTTCGCACAGCTCGCCCTCGCCCGGAACCTGGGCACGGAGGTGCCGCTGTGGCAGTGACCGCCGCCGGCTGGCCCACCGTGCCGGTCCTGCCCGACCCCGCGGCCGATGCGGTACTGGCGAGCGGGCTGCTGCCGGAGCTGTCCTACGCGTTCGGCGGCCCCTTCCACTTCCTGCTGCCCGATGCCTTCGACCGGAACCTCGGGGCCATGCACGACGCCCTCGCGGCAGCCGGGGTCGACGGCTTCGTCCACTTCGCGAAGAAGGCGAACAAGGCCGCCGTCTTCGTCGAACGGGCCGTCGCGGGCAACGCCGGAGTGGACGTCGCCTCCGCGGCGGAGCTGCGCGAGGCGCTCGGCCACGGAGTACGCGGCGAGCACCTCGTGGTGACAGGACCGGCGAAGGACCCGGCGCTGCTGCACCTGGCCGCACAGCACGGTGCACTCGTCGCCGTGGACTCCCTCGACGAACTCGACGCACTCGTCGCCGCTCCCCCGGCCCTCGGCGGCCGCGTCCGGCACGTCCGGATCCTGTTGCGCTGCCTGCCGAACACCCAGCCCAACAGCCGCTTCGGACTCTCCGGAAGCGAACTCGCCACCGCCCTGGAGCGCTGCGTCCGGGCCGGGGACGCAGTGCGGATGGAGGGGTTCAGCTTCCATCTGTCCGGCTACGCGATCCAGCCCCGTGCCGATCTGACCGCCGACCTGGTGGACCTGTGCCTCAAGGCCCGCGTCCTGGGCCTGGAGGCGGGCCGCATCAGCATCGGCGGCGGCCTGCCGGTCAGTTACACGGACGCCGAGAGCTGGCACACCTTCCTGGCCGGGCAGAACCGCGGCCACTACCACGCGGGGAAGGCGTTCCACGCGGGCGACTTCTACCCCTACCACTCCCCCGTCGCCGGCGCCGACGCGCTGGCCACCCTGCTGGCCACCCGGCCCGAGGGCCGGGACCGGACGGTGGCCGCGATCCTCAAGGACGCGGGCGTCCAGCTGCTCCTCGAACCCGGGCGGGCGCTCCTGCACCAGGCGGGGGCAACGGTCTTCCGGATCCAGGGCGTCAAGGAACGCGACGGGTACAGCCTCCTGACCGTGGACGGGACCAGCCTGAGCCTGTCCGAGCAGTGGTTCAACAGCGAGTACCTGCCCGACCCGGTCCTCCTTTCCCGGGACCCCGGCCGGGACCACGGCCACGACCCGGAGCCGGGGCCGGAGCCGGAGCCGGAGCCCGGGCCTCATCGCCGGCTCGCGGGCCTGTTCCCGGCGAGCGTCGGAGCCGCCACCTGCCTGGAGTCCGACATGCCCACCTGGCGGAAGATCGCCTTCCACCGGCGGCCGCGTACCGGCGACCTCCTCGTCTACCCCA
Source organism: Streptomyces sp. NPDC097981 (assembly GCF_040302565.1). Lineage (NCBI taxonomy): Bacteria > Bacillati > Actinomycetota > Actinomycetes > Kitasatosporales > Streptomycetaceae > Streptomyces > Streptomyces sp. NPDC097981. The sequence continues at coordinate 47,990 of NZ_JBEORW010000043.1, read as the reverse complement.
ACACGGCCGGCTACCAGATGGACTCCAACGAGTCCCCGTTCCACGATCTGCCGCTCCCGCCCAAGGTCGTCATCGACCGCATCGCGGGCGACCGTCCGCGCTGGCGCCTGGACCGCCACTTCACCTGAGCAGCACGCCCGTACGCCATGCCCACCTCCCCCACCGACTTACCGGAGTTGACGATGCCCGGAGCCCTCCAGCGGCCCGCCGTGGTCTCCCGCGTGTCCGACCTCATCGGCAGCACCCCCCTGATGGAACTGGCCGCCACCGCGACCGGCAGCCGCCTCCTGCTCAAACTGGAGATGTTCAACCCCACCGGCAGCGCGAAGATCCGGATGGCACGGCAGATGGTCACGGCCGCCGAGGAGAGCGGCGAGCTGCGCCCCGGGGGAAGGATCATCGAGTCCACCTCCGGGAACACCGGTCTCGGCCTCGCCGTCATCGCCGCCGAACGCGGTTACGCCTTCACCGCCGTCGTCGACGGCCACGCCTGCGCCGACAAACTGCGCGGCATGAAGGCGCTGGGCACCGAGCTCGTGCAGCTCACCGACGACGGCACCGGGGAACTGGCCACCGCGGCCCGCGAGGAGCTTGCCGAGGACATGGCCCGCGGCCAGGACAACACCGTCTTCACCGAGCAGCACAACAACCCCGCCAACGGTGTGGGCTACTTCCCCGTCGCCCACGAGCTCGTCGAAGCGCTCGATGGGAAGATCGACGTGCTGATCGCCGCCGTCGGCACCGGCGGGGCCCTGTGCGGCACGGCCCGGGAGCTGGGCCGGCTCATCGACGGGTTCCGTGTCATAGGTGTCGAACCCGAGGGATCCATCGCCTTCGGCGGACCGGCCCACGACTACCACCAGTCCGGCACCGGCACGCCCGAAGGCGCCGAGATCGGCGCCCTCGTCGACTTCGACCTCATCGACGAGGGCGTCAAGGTCGGCGACGTGGAGGCGTTCGCGACCTGCCGCGCGGTGGCCCGTACCGGCCTGCTCATCGGGGGATCCGCCGGCGGCGTCGTGTACGAGGCACTGAACCGCCTCGGCTCACTGCCGCCGGGGAGCACCATGGTCGCGCTCGTCAACGACGGCGGCGAGAAGTACATGGACACCGTCTACGACGACGCGTGGATGAGCGAACACCACTTGCTGAGCGCCGACACCGAGCGGGAAATCGATGAACTCCTCACCAAGCTCCGCAGGAACCGCTGAACCCGTGGTGAACACCCTCCTGCGCGACAGTCGTTCGCTGGCCACCCTGGCCGTCCCGCTCGTCCTGACCCAGCTCGCCCAGGTGGCGCTCAGCACCACCGACACGGTGATGACGGGCCTGCTGGGAACCACCGAGCTCGCCGCCGGCGGCCTGGCCGTCGTCATCTTCAACCAGCTGCGCACCATGGGCGTCGGACTGGTCACCTCCGTGGGCAACCGGATAGCCGCCGCGGCCGCCCGCGCCGAACAGCAGCCGGACGAGGACGAGGACAAGGACACGGGCAATCACGGGGAGGTCCGGGCGATCGTCCGGGCGAGCCTGGCCGTGGCCACCCTCGCGGGCGCCGCGGGCGCCGTCCTGATGGTCCTCATCGGCCAGGCCCTGTCCCGGCTGGGCCAGGACGCGGCCGTCGTCGGCCTCGCCCGGACCATGCTGTACGCGCTCGCCCCCGGACTGCTCCCCTGTCTGTGGTTCCAGGCGGTCCGGCAGTTCACCGTGGGCATGCGCCGCCCCCAGGCCCTGCTCCGGATCACCATCACCTCGATCGCCGTCAACGCGGGCCTGAACTGGGTCCTCATCCACGGCACCTTGGGGCTGCCCCGCCTCGGCCTGAGCGGGGTCGGGATCGCCACGTCGGCCGTCCACCTGCTGTCCTTCCTCGCCCTCTACTTCTCGGCGCGCAGGGACCGAGAACTGGCTCCCCTGCTCTCCCTGAACATCGCCAAGGCCGACCCGCGGGTGATCAGGGACCTGGTCGGGCTCGGCGTGCCGATCGCGGCGACGTACGGATCCGAGGCGGGCTTCTTCTCCCTCACGGCGCTGATGGCCGGTTCCTTCGGGCCCGACGCGCTCGCCGCCCACACCGCGGTCAACCAGCTCGTCTACATCGTCTTCCAGGTCGCCGTCGGCCTGTCCCACGCCGCCTCGATCAACGTCAGCCGCGAGCTCGCCCTCGGCCACCACGACGACGCCCGCCGCATCAAGAACACGGCCCTCGCCTGCGCCGCCGCCGTCATGGCCGTCGTCGGCGTCCTCTACGTCACGATCCCCGGGCTCGTCCTGGCGCCGTTCCTCGACTCCGGCACCGGCCAGGCCCTCGCCCTCGCCACCCACCTGCTGGTCGTCACCGCGTTCCTGCAGTTCTTCGACTGCGCCCAGAACATCGGGGTCGGGCTGCTGCGCGGGCTCGACGACACCAAGGGCGGCTTCCGCATCACGCTGGTCGGCTACTGGGGCGTGGGCCTGCCCGCCGCGTGGCTGCTCGCGTACCCGCTCGGCCTCGACACCCTCGGCATCTGGCTCGGCCTCCTCACCGGCCTCGCGACGACGGCCGCCCTGCTCCTGCGCCGCTACACCCGCTCCCTCGGCCGCCGGGCAGCCGCGGCAGACCTCCCGGCGACTGCCTGACGCCGGGCCCATGACGCCGAGGGCGCCGGTGTCGCCGGTGTCGCAGGTGCCGACCCCACCCGGCCGCATCGGGCAGGGCTCTACCCGATGGTGACCACGCGGGCCCAGGCGGGCGGTGTGTCCGGTACGTAGTCGGGATCGTTCTCGTCCCAGGACCCTCCGGCGCCGGGCCGGGAGAACAGGCCGATCACCGTCCGGCACGGCGGTCGGGTGGCCGGCCAGGCCGTCTGCCCGTCGGTCAGGACCACGATGACGTCGGGCCGGGCGCCCGCCCGCAGTGCCGTGGCGAAGCCCGTGCGCAGATCCGTTCCCCCGCCGCCCAGCAGCGGTATCCCCTCGGCACGGCACAGCAGGTGCGCCAGCCGGGCCGCGGCGTCGCACGGCACCACGGTGACCAGGTCCCGGCGGCCGCCCACGGCACGGGAGATCGCGGCGACTTCGAGCAGCGCGCTGCCCAGTTCGGCGTCGCTGACCGACGCGGAGGTGTCGATGACCACGCAGACCCGGGGCGGCCTGCGCCGCAGACTCGGCAGCACGGCGCCGGGCACGGAGGCCGAGCGGCGTGCCGGGCGGCCGTACGAATAGTCCTCGCCCGCACCGGAACCGGAGGTGGCCGAGCGGACCGCCGCTCCCAGCAGTTCACGCCACGGCTGCGGCGGGTGGAACGCCTCTTCCGCCCACCGCTTCCACCCCTTCGGGGCGCTGCCCGGACGGCCGGTGATGCCCTGCGCCACCCGGAAGCGCACCGCGTCCCGTTCCTGCTCGCTGAGGCCGTGCGCACCGTCCTCCCCGAGGTCCCATTCCCGTTGCAGCCCGTCGGCACCGCTGCCGCAGTCCAGCCAGGCCATGTGCTGCACATGCGCTCCGAGCCCGAACTGGCCCAGGTAATCCTCCATGAGCTGCCCCTCGGCCAGCCCGACGGAGGCCGGCTCGACAGCGCCTTCGGGCCGGACCAGCCCGTCGCCGAACACGTCGTCGTTGATCTCGAAGTCCGCCGCGATGTTCATCCGCAGCCGTTCCCCAGGACCGTGGAGCCCGCGCTCGCGGGCGACCCGGTCGCCGCGCCCGTGGTGGTCGCGCAGCAGGTGCGACACCTCGTGCACCCACACCCCGGCCAGTTCCTCCACCGGGGTCCGGTCCACGAACGACGGTGAGACGTAGCACCGCCAGTGCCGGTCGACGGCCATCGTCGGCACCCTGCGCGACTCCACGACGTGCAGGGCGAACAGTGCCGTCGCCAAGTAGGGCCGCACCCGGACGGCGTGCAGCCGGGCGGCGTACAGCTTGTCGAGGTCCAGTGCCCCGGCTGCTTCCCCGCTCATCGGCCGCCCCCGGTGGCGGCGGCCCGGGCCGTCGCGCGGTCCGCCCGCCGGGACAGGGCCACGGCGCCGGCGAGCCGCTCGATCTCCGCCGGTACGTCCCACTCCTCGCGGCGCAGCGAGGCGAGCGCGGTCGCGGGCATGACCACCAGGTCCGGGGCTCCGGTCTCCAGCGCCCGGACCAGGAGCGCCCACGCCGCGTCCCAGCGGGCCCTCTCGGGACGCTTGCGCACCGCCTCCACGACGCCGTCGAGCACGGCTTGGCGCAGATCCCCGCGCTCGGGCAGGACCGCACCCGCCGGATCGGTGAGGAGCACCTCCGGGTCGGGGAGGTCCATCCGGTCCAGGCTCGCCAGCAGTTCCAGCCCGGGACCGTCCCCCACCGTGCCCCTGACCAGCAGGGAGAGCACCTCCCGGGAGGAGCCGGCCGCGGTCGCGAAGGCGATCAGGTGCAGGGTCATCTCCCAGCTCCGGGGCGACGGCCAGGGGCCGCCGCGGCGGGTTTCACCGCTGGGCAGCCGGTGTACGAGTCCGGGGCGGGCGGCAAGGAGCCCGCACACCGCGCGGCGGGCGAAGTCCACGGCCTGCGGCAGCATCGACGGGTCGAGCCGTGGCAGTGTCGCCCGGGGCCACGTACCGCCGAGGCCGCGTACCACGACGTCGTGGTCGTGGGTCCACTGGAGATGGACGAACCGGTTGGCCAGCGGCGGGCTCAGCTCCCAGCCGTCGGCCGCCGAGGACCGCGGGTTGGCGGCGGCCACGATCCGGACCCCGGGCGGCAGTCGGAGAGCGCCGATCCGCCGTTCGAGCACGAGGCGGAGCAGGGCGGCTTGAACGGCCGGCGGCGCGGTGGACAGCTCGTCCAGGAACAACAGGCCCCGGCCGGCTCGTACGAGTCGTACGGCCCAGTCCGGCGGGGCCATCGGAACGCCTTGCTCCGCGGGGTCGTCACCGATGACGGGCAGGCCCGAGAAGTCGGACGGCTCGTGCACGCTGGCGATCACGGTGGTCAGCGGCAGGTCCAGGGAGGCCGCGAGCTGTGTCAGCGCCGCGGTCTTGCCGATGCCCGGTTCGCCCCACAGCAGTACGGGCAGGTCGGCGGCGACGGCCAGGGTCAGGGCCTCCAGTTGGGTGTCGGTGCGCGGTTCCGTGGTTGCGTCGCGCAGCAGGGCCAGCAGCGCGCCGGCGATGTCGAGCTCACCGGCGTGGGACGGTTCGGCGGGTACGGCAGGTTCGGCAGGGGTGTCGGTCATGGCGAACGGGGCGTGTGCGGGCATGTCTGATCACCTGTCGGTTCGTGGTGGGTGGAGCGGGCGGAGGAGGGAGGGGCCGGTCCCGGTCAGCGGGCGACGGTGTGGCGCGGGTGTGAGCGGTGCAGGCGCGGACGTCGCGCTCCCTGGAGCAGCCGATCGGGTCCGGGTCCGATCAGGCCCGCCCTGAACAGCCCGTACGTGATGCGCTGTTGTGCGGCCGCCTCCAGTTCGTCGCGGAGGGCGCCGTCGCGCAGCAGTGCGGAGGGGCCCAGCAGGCTCTCGACGACGGCCAGCGCACCGGCGGTGTCGCCGTGGTCCAGGCGTTCGCGTACGCCGGTGAGGCAGTCCGGACGGCGGTGCGCCGCGTCGATCGCCTGGAGGCAGGGCAGCGGGGTGCCGGTCAGGGCGGCCAGCAGTTCCTCCCTCCGGATCTCGGCCGGATCGTGGTCGAGCGGGACGAGTACCCCGTCGACCAGGCCGATCCGGTGCCGGGCTCCGCGGCACTCGACGAGGTCCGGCCGTCCTGCCCGGTCGGGGATCCGGGACGGACCGGCCGGCGTGTGCGCGGGTACGAGTGCCGAGGCGACCAGCGGGTGCAGCCCGTCGGGGCCGACCACACCGGCGCGGAGCAGTTCCAGGTCGGGCAGTGCCCAGGTCGCCGCGTCGGGCAGGACCGGCGGCGGGCCCGTACCGGCATCCGTGGAGGCTGCCGGGACCCGCAGGGCGGGCGGCCCGATGCCGTCGCGGTCCTCGACCAGGTCCAGGTCCAGCCGGTGCCGGGACCCGATCCGCACGGTGAAGGTACGGGTGCCGGTGCCGGTGCCGGTGGCCGGACCACTGCCGCCGGAACGCCCCTCGGCCTGCAGCAGGATCGCCGCCTCGGCCGCCCACCGCTCAACGGCACAGCGGTGCCCCCGCGGAACGAGCCGCAGCACGTCCGGGTCGGTTGCGGGAATGGCGCCGCCGGGGGGTGGGTCAGCCGCGTGCCGGATCCGGAGTTCGCCGGTCCGGCGCGCGTCCCAGAGGTGGCGGTGCAGGTCGAGGCGGTACCTCGGGTTGGGGCGCGGGTGCGGATGCCGGCGGGCGCCGGCATCGTCGCGGGATCCGTCCCACAGCGCGAGGCTGATGCGCTGACCGGCATCGGCCCAAGCGGGCACGGTCCGGGCCACGAGGTGGACCGGTCCTGCACCATCCCCTCCTGCGGGGTGGTACCGGGCCAGGGTGAGGGTCAGGCCCGGGCGCAGGAGCCCGTCGGGAGCGATCCTGGGCATGTGCCAGCGCAGCAGGTCGGCGGCCAAGTGGCGGAGGTCGGCCCGGAGCCGGGCCGCGAGGTCGCGCCCGTGGGCACGCGCCACGGAACGCAGATCGAAGTCGACGTCGATGCCTGCGGCGGCGCACGCCCCGGCCCAGTCCCCGGCAAGGCGGCGGGTGGTCGCAGTCTCGATCATGGAGGGCGGCACGGCGAACTCGCGCACGCGCAGCCAGAGGGAAAGGCGGGGATCGCCGTTCGCGGTGTGAGTGGGCATCAGCACTCACCTTGCGCGGACGGGACCCCCGATCTGTGAGCAGAAGTAGTGATCATCGCGCCGACCATACCGGCCCTCGCGCGGATCTGCCAGGTGGTTTACCAGGCCGGGACACCGTGCTGACCACCATCGCCGTCCTCCCGTGCAACGGCACGCTGTACGGGCGGCGCTCAGCGGCAAGCCGACGAGGAGGGCGGCGAGTACGGCGGGGAGGGCCATGCCGGAGCCCTGCCGGGCAGCCTCGTTCACCGGGTCGCACCCGCTCACTCGCGGTCGCGCAGGAAGGTGGGGATCTCCTCGCGGGTGGGGTGGTTCGGCAGGGGTGCGGGCTGGTCCTGGAGGAATCCGGTGATGACGGCGGCGGCTCGGTCGTTGTTGTCGTCAAGGCCGTTCCACATGTGGTGTCCGACTCCAGGCATGTACTGCGTGCGCTGGATGGCGGGGTCCTCGGCAAGGACGGCGGTCGCCCATTGGCGGACCTGGGAGGAGCACTCGGCGACCATCAGCATCGCGGGGGTCTGGGAGCGCCTCAGTTGCGGGGCGATCGAGGGTGAGTCCCTGACCGTCTGCTGGACGCGGAGGCTGGCGGCCGGGCTGAAGGAGAAGTTCTGTGCGGTGTCCTCGGTCGGGATGCGGTGCGCGTCGCGCGCGCAGTAGCCGGATGCGGTGTCGCTGCCGAGGTCGGCGGCGGTGAACGCGTTGTCTCCCTCGGCCTGTCCGATCAGCCCGGTGCCGGGGGTGAGGAGTCCGAGTCGCATGAGGCCGAATGCGGTGGCGTACCGCGGGATGCGTGTCGACCGCGGTCCGGTCACGGCCGGCGCGAGGCCGCGCGCGGATGGCCGGCCCCGGTGCCCGGTCATCTGCACGGTGGGGCCGTCCATCGGGCCGGGCTCGGCGATGATCGCCCGGTGCAGGTGTGCAGCGACGCTGGGGTCGGCAAGGGCTCGTGTGAGCACGACCGCGCCTGCGGAGAATCCGAGGACGTCGACGCTGCCCTTGTCCAGGTGGTCGACGAAAGCGGCGAGGTCGCGGACCGACCTGGAGATCGTGTACTGGTCCATGGGGAGCAGTTCGCTTCGTCCGCCGCCGGCCTGTTCGTAGGCGTAGACGTCGTAGCCCTGCCGCGCCAGGAGCTGCAGGAACCGGTGGTCAAGAACCGAGATGCCGCGAACCGGCCCGCCGTTGAGGTACACGAACGGAATGGGGTGTCGGGCGCCGGCGTTCGCGGGCGGGTAGTGATACACCGCGACCCGGCTGCCTGTGGCCAGGCTCCAGTACTGCGTGGCCACGAATGGCAGGGCGGGCGGATACCGCCGGGCCGTGGGCACGCTCGGGATGCAGACCGACGCCGTCAGCGCCGCCGCGACGACCACCGGCAGGAACGGCACGAGCCGCGCCGCCCGGGTACGACGCCGCCCCCGCCACAGTGCGGCGGCAGCCCCGACTCCAAGGGTCGTCGACCATGCGCCGATCCCCGAGCCTGCCCCGTCCGTGAGGACGATCGCAACGAGAAAGACGGCGACCAGTGTCGCGACGGCGGCCAGAGCCCGGAGCAAGCGTCCGGTGAAGCGTGCAAGGCGTATGGCGAACGTGGACACGGCGGACCTCCGAAGTTTCATAACGCTGTTTCAAAACGACGTTATCAAAGGAGGTAGGCTTCTCGTCATGGGCAGGCCGAGAACAAACGACGCGACCGTCAAAGAGCGACTCGTGGAGTGCACGACCGAACTGCTCGCCACCCGCCCGCAGGAGTCGGTCACGGTCCGCGCCGTGGCCACGGCCGCCGGGACATCAACGGCGGCGGTGTACTCCCTGTTCGGCGACAAGGAAGGACTGATCGGAGCGGTACGCGACAGAGCCGTCGCCGGCCTGTTCCGGGCCCTGACGGCGGCGGCGGCCTCCGAGGATCCCCTCGCCGACATCTGCGCACTGGCCGCCGCGTACCGACGGTGGGGACGCGAACACAGCCACCTGTACTCCGTGCTCTTCGGTGGAGTGCAGTCCTTCACGCCGTCAGGAGCCGTCGGTACCAGTGACCCCGTCCGGCCGCTCCTCGCGGCGATCGATCGCGCCGTGACGGAGTCCGTCCTCGACGGCGAAGCGACGGCGATCGCCGTCTCACTCTGGGTGACCCTGCACGGGCTTGTGACACTCGAACTCGCCGGGGCCCTCGATGCCCCCACAGCAGAAGCCGCGTTCCGACCGACGATCCACGCCACGCTGCGCGGCTGGAAACGCCGGCCCTGAGACGACGCCGCCCTCGCTCGGTGGGCGCGTACGTGGCAGCCTTGCGCCTGCGTTCCGGGGCCCCGGGTGTGACGACCGTACGGTGGAGATGATGACCGAGATCAGCGCGGCCGATTACGGCGGGCTCTCCGCGTGCGAGATCGCCGGCGAGGTCAACGCGGGCAGACTGTCGGCGCGGGCGGTGGCGTCGGCTGCCCTGGCCCGGATCGGGCGGGACGACACCGAACTGCGGGCCTTCACCGCGGTGTGGCCGCAAGCGGCCGCCGACCGCGCCGAAGCGATCGACCGTCGGATCCGGCAGGGGGACCGGCTGCCGCTGGCCGGCGTGCCGTTGGCGGTCAAGGCCACCGAGGGACTGCGCTCCCTGCAGACGGCCCGGCTGATCGCGGCGGGCTGCGTACCCGTGGGCGCGACGTCGACCCCAGGGCCGGGCACCCGCTGGCGGACGTGGGGTGCCACCGACCGCGGGGTGACCCTCAACCCCCTTGACCATCGCCGGAGTCCGGGCGGCTCCAGCGCGGGCTCGGCCGTCGCGGTCGCCGCCGGGATGGTGCCCCTGGCCACCGGGAGCGACGGGGCGGGGTCGGTGCGCATTCCGGCGGCCTGGTGCGGAGTCATCGGGCTCAAGCCCACCAACGGCCTCGTCCCCGCGCGGGACCGGGCCGGCCTGAACATCGCCGGCCCCCTGGCCCGCCATGCGGGCGACGCCGCCGCGTACCTGGACGCCCTCGCCGGCACCACGGCGCCCCGCGTGCCCGCGGAACCGTTGCGGCCCCTTCGGACCGCCTTCTCGCCGGATCTGGGTTTCGCCGCGACCCTGCCCGCCATCGCGGAGACGGCACACGCCTTCCTCGGCGCCCTGTCCCTTGCCGGAGCCGTCGACGTCGTCGAGGTCCCGGTCCGCCTCACCGATCCCGCCGCGTGCTGGCAGAGCCTGCGCGGAAGCTCCGCGGCGGATGCGGAACGCGTCGCGCGGACCCGGGCCTCCCTCGGCCGTGCGCTCGAACGGCATTTCACCGAGGCCGACCTCCTGGCCACCCCGACCACCCCCAACGCCCCGCACGGCCACGACGGCCCGGGAGACACCCTGAGCGTCGCCCTGACCTGGGCGTTCAACATCAGCGGCCACCCCGCCATCAGCATCCCCGCCGGCCTCACCCCCGCGGGCGAGCCCGTCGGCCTCCAGCTGATCGCCCCGCACGGCCGCGAGGACGCCCTCCTGTCCATCGCGGCGGCAGCCGGTGTCATGCGGATGCGCCGAGCAGCGCCCGTACCGGGTCGCCGGGTCTGACCGAAGACGGTCAGCACGACGGCCCTCCCGTGGGGAGTGCGGGAGGGCCGTGTGCCCGGGATGGTCCGGAGCCACACCATATGCGCGGATACGCGCAACGCAACAGGCATATGACAGGAGTAATTCCGCGAGCGGCACACGCCGCGCGAGACGGTGCATGCGGCTCAGGTCGCAGAACCGACCCGATCCGAGGGTGGCGCCGCACTGCGGGAACGACCCGAACACGGCGACGTGAATGCGATCAAAGCGCACGTGCCGGTCTCCCCCGTGGAAGCCCTTCTGGTGCTGGCGCGGTGGCTTCCGTCGCGTCTGCGGCGGCCCGTCGCCGCCGGCGCGCCGGCGGTCGTCCTGCTTGTCCGGTACGTCGTCGTGGGGCTCGACCACCCCTACGACTCCGCCGCCGTCGTGCCCGCCGACGGCCGCGCGCCGTTGGTGGCGCCGCCGCTCCTGACACCGCCCCCGGTACGGCCGGCCGGCGGGCCGGCCCCGGACGCGGGTCTCCAGGTCCACTTCGTGAACAGTCGGTTGATCTCCCGGGTGGGGCGGCCCCGCGGTGCATATGCTCCCCTCGTGCGTCACTGCGTCACCACGCATGTACGCCGTGCATCCGAACGCCTCGCGAGCCGTAAGGGGACCGCCCCGTGAGTGTCCGAATTCAACCCTCCTCCCAGGTCGACGAGACGGCCGAACTCGGGGACGGGACCACGATCTGGGATCTGGCGCAGATACGGGAGGACGCGCGGCTCGGGCGCGACTGCATCGTGGGCCGGGGGGCGTACGTCGGACCCGGCGTACGGATCGGCGACAACGTGAAGCTCCAGAACCACGCACTCGTCTACGAGCCCGCCGTGCTCGGCGACGGGGTGTTCATCGGCCCGGCCGCCGTGCTCACCAACGACTTCTATCCGCGGGCGGTCGACCCCGACGGCCGGCTCAAGCGCGGCGGCGACTGGGAGGCCGCAGGTGTCGTGGTGGCCGAGGGGGCCTCGCTGGGCGCCCGGTCGGTGTGCGTGGCCGGGGTGCACGTCGGACGGTGGGCGCTCGTCGCGGCCGGCGCGGTCGTGTCCCGGGACGTACCGGACTTCGCACTGGTCGCAGGGGTACCGGCCCGCCGCATCGGCTGGGTGGGGCGGGCCGGGATCCGCCTGGTGGAGCGCGACGGCGAGCCGGGCGTGTGGGAGTGTCCGCGTACCGGCGCACTGCACGAGGAGAAGGACGGAACCCTGGTAGAGCGGACCTGACGGTACGTCGGCAATTTAGGTCAGCGGCATTTCCTCAAAACCGCAATCAGCGAACATCCTTGGGCATACCTTGTCCCTGTACACGGGATCTGAGCAGGCAACAGGCTTTGTTCAGTGGGGGGTTGTACACGACGAGGGCATCGCGGACCAGGTGACGGCCGGCGCTTCTACGCGCCCGCACGCCGCCGTCCGCGCCTGCTCCGGTCCGGGGCATCGCTGGGGGGATCCAGTGGGCGGCCCCGGACGGTTCGTGCCATCGGAGGGACCACACCGATGGCACGTGCGTCGTCATGCGCACGCCCCTCCGCGGAACGACGACCGCCAGGTCTGTCCGAGGAGCGATCAGAGGGGGTAGGTGTGTTGGAGCCGTACAGCTCGGACATACGAGGTGCGCGCAGCACACAGGGAACCGGGGTGGGGACCCGGTGACCGCCGCACGATTAGAAGCACTGGCCCACGAGGACCCGTCGCTGCACGCGCTCGCCGAGCAGCTGCTCGCGCTGGCCGAGGCGGGACTGCCCGGTATGTACCTGCCCGGCGCCGACACCTTCGTGTTCACCCGGGTGGGGACGGTCACCTCCGGCGGCGTCCGCCGGGTGGAGGGGCGCGGAACCAGCACCCGGTACGCGGCCATCACCGCGCTCGGGGCGCGGTTCCTGCCCGAGGACCGGCAGCGCGCCCTGTTCGGCGGACACAGCGTCGAGGAGTACGCCGGCCTGCTGGTCGAGCGGCTGCCCGCCGTGACGAACCTCGGCGACGCAGCGCTCATCGCCTGGGCCGCCGCCGAGACGGGCCACCCCAAGCTGGCGGACGCCCTCGCGCGGGTGGCCGCGCTGGACGTCCCCGGGCGGGCGCAGTACACCGTCGAGGCGGCCTGGGTGCTCTCCGCCCTCGCCGCGGCCCGTACGGCGGTGGACGTGGAAGAGCGCCTGGCGGCAGCCCGCGACCGCCTGCTGGTGGCCAGGACGGCCGGCAGTCCGCTGTTCCCGCACGCCACCGGGCCGGGGCTGGTCCCGGGATACCGCTCCCACGTGGCCTGCTTCGCCGACCAGACCTATCCGCTGCAGGCGCTGGCCCGGCTGCACGCGAGCGGCCCCGACCCGCAGGCCCTCGCGGCCGCCGACGCCTGCGCCGCCCGGATCTGCGCACTCCAGGGGGACGGCGGACAGTGGTGGTGGCACTACGACGCCCGCACGGGCGGCGTGGTGGAGGGCTACCCCGTCTACAGCGTGCACCAGCACGCCATGGCCCCGACCGCGCTCTTCGACCTGGCCGACGCGGGCGGCACCGACTTCGGCGCCGCCATCCGCCGGGGGCTGCGCTGGATGACGGACGCGCCCGAGATCAGCGGGCCCGACGGCACCCCGCGCGAACCCATGATCCTTGAGGACTACGGCGTCACCTGGCGCAAGGTCTACCGCGGCGACCCGGCGAAGGCCGTCCGCGCCGCCCGCGGCCTCACCACCAAGGTGGCCCCGCAGGCCCGCCTCGCCCTGCTCGACCGGGTCTTCCGCCCCGTCGTGATCGACCGCGAGTGCAGGCCGTACGAGTTCGGCTGGCTGCTCCACGCCTGGCTCGGGGGGCCGCAGAGATGAGCCGACGACCATCTCGCCGGTCCCTGTTCGGGGTTACGCTCGATGCCCTGACCATGGACGAGACCGTTCAGTACTGCCTCGAAGCGGTACGGCGCGGTGACCAGATCGAGATCGGCATGGTCAACGCGGCCAAGCTGGTCAACATGCGGCGCGACCCCCGCCTCGCGGCGGCGGTCTCCGGCTGCGACCTCGTCCTGGCCGACGGCCAGGCCGTGGTGTGGGCCGGCCGCGTCCTCGGCGTCCGGCTGCCCGAACGGGTCGCGGGAATCGACCTGTTCATGCGGCTGCTGGCCGCCGCGGAGACCGCGGACATCCCCGTCTACCTGCTCGGTGCCCGGCAGGACGTACTGGACCTGATGCTCCGCCGGATCGCCGATCGGTTCCCGGCACTGCGCGTGGCCGGCAGCCGCAACGGCTACTTCGACGACGCCGACCAGGGCGCGGTCGCCGACGCCGTCGCGGAGAGCGGCGCCCAACTGCTGTTCCTCGGCATGACCTCGCCCAAGAAGGAGATCTTCACCGCCGGTTACGGCAAGCAGACCGGCGCCCACGTGGTGCACGGTGTCGGCGGCTCCTTCGACATCCTGGCCGGGATCACCAAGCGGGCCCCCGCGGTCTGGCAGCGCATGGGCCTCGAATGGTTCTACCGCACCCTCCAGGAGCCCCGCCGCCTCGGCAAGCGCTACCTCACCACCAACACCGCCTTTCTCCTCATGACGGTCCGTGAACTCATCCGCCGTACACCGTCTGCCGGTTTCGCGAACAGGAGTCACTGATGCGCGTCGTCGTCGTGGGACAGGGATACGTCGGCCTGCCGCTGGCCATCAGGGCCGCCGAGGTCGGACACCAAGTGGTCGGGTACGACGTGGACGCCCGGCGGGTCAAGAGCCTCGCCGCCGGCGAGTCGTACGTGGAGGACGTCTCCTCCGAACGGCTGACCCGGGCACTGGAGCACGGCTCCTACCAGGCCAGTGAACTCGCGCGGGACTGCGGCGGTTTCGACGTCGCGGTCGTCACGGTCCCCACCCCGTTACAGGACGGCGCTCCCGACCTGCGCTACGTCGAGGAGTCGGCGCACACGCTGGCCCGCTTCCTGCGGCCGGGCGCGACCGTCGTCCTGGAGTCCACCACCTACCCGGGCACCACCGAGGAGCTGTTCGGCCCGATCCTGGAGGACGGCTCGGGCCTCACCGCCGGCGTCGACTTCCACCTCGGCTACAGCCCGGAGCGGATTGACCCCGGCAACACCGTCTGGGGCTTCCAGCAGACGCCGAAGGTCGTCTCCGGCGTGAACGAGACCTCCCTCAAGGCCGTCGAGACCTTCTACGCGGGCCTCGTCGACAAGACCGTTCCGGTCCGCTCGCCCAAGGAGGCCGAGCTCGCGAAGCTGCTGGAGAACACCTTCCGGCACGTGAACATCGCCCTGGTCAACGAGATAGCCATGTTCGCCCGCCACCTCGGCATCGACGTGTGGCAGACCATAGAGGCCGCCTCCAGCAAGCCGTTCGGCTTCATGAAGTTCACCCCGGGCCCCGGGGTCGGCGGCCACTGCCTCCCGATCGACCCTTCGTACCTGTCCTGGCGGGTGCAGCGCGAACTCGGCCAGAACTTCCGCTTCGTGGAGCTGGCCAACGACATCAACAGCCACATGCCCGAGTACGTCGCACGCCGGGTCATGGATGCGCTCAACGCCAAGCGCCGCTCCGTCAACGGCTCGCGCATCCTGCTCCTCGGGCTGGCGTACAAGAAGAACACCGGCGACGCCCGTGAATCGCCCGCCGTCCGCGTGGCCCAGCTGCTCCTCGACATGGGCGCGAAGGTGCGCGCGGCCGACTCCCACGTGGTGGAGGGCATCAAGGTCGACGCCCGCCTGTCGAGGGTCGAGCCGACCCGCAAGGAGCTGGCCGCCGCCGATGTGGTCGTCCTGCTCACCGACCACGACTCCTTCGACTACGCGATGGTCACCGAGCACGCCTCCTTGATCCTCGACTGCCGCAACCGGCTCTCCGGACCCACCGTGGAGGTGCTCTGACACCATGCCCAGGA
This sequence comes from Streptomyces sp. NPDC097981, assembly GCF_040302565.1. Taxonomy (NCBI): domain Bacteria; kingdom Bacillati; phylum Actinomycetota; class Actinomycetes; order Kitasatosporales; family Streptomycetaceae; genus Streptomyces; species Streptomyces sp. NPDC097981. The sequence goes on along the minus strand of NZ_JBEORW010000043.1, from coordinate 32,853 downwards.
TCATCTGCGTGGCCGGGGCACGGCCCAACTACATGAAGATCAAACCGGTCATGGACGCGCTGGAGCGCCACGGCGCCGAAGTGGTCCTCGTCCACACCGGCCAGCACTACGACGAGTCCATGAACGACGTCTTCTTCCGCGACCTCGGCATCCGTCCCCCCGACCGGTACCTGGCCGCCGGGTCCGGCACCCACGCCCGGCAGACCGGCCGGGTGATGGCGGCCTTCGAGCCGCTGCTCGACGAACTGGCCCCGGACGCGGTGGTGGTGGTCGGCGACATCAACTCCACGCTGGCCTGCGCCCTGGTCACCGCGAAGGCCGGCCCGCTGCTGGCCCACGTGGAGGCCGGGCTGCGCAGCCGGGACTGGAGCATGCCGGAAGAGGTCAACCGGGTCGCCACCGACCGCGTCAGCGACTACCTGCTGGCCCCTTCCCCCGACGCGGCCGCGAACCTGTGGTCGGAGGGGTACCGGGAGGACCAGATCCACGTCGTCGGCAACGTCATGATCGACACCCTGTTCGCCAACCTGGACCGGGCCAGGACCTCCGACGTCCTGGACCGGTACGGGCTCACCCGGGGCGGGTACGGCCTCGTCACCCTGCACCGGCCGGCCAACGTGGACGACCCCGGGGCGCTGCGCGGCCTGCTGAAGGCGCTGGGAGAGATCGCCGGACGCTGCCCGCTGCTGCTGCCCGCGCACCCGCGGGCCGCGGAGCGGCTGGCGGAGACCGGAGTCCCCGCCGGGATCCAGGTCGTGCCGGCGGCCGGGTACCTGGACTTCATCGCGCTCCAGGACTCCGCCCGTCTGGTGCTCACCGACTCGGGGGGCGTCCAGGAGGAGACCACCGCCCTCGGCGTGCCCTGCGTGACGCTGCGGGAGAACACCGAGCGGCCCATCACCGTCGAGGAAGGCACCAACGTCCTGGCGGGCACCGACCCGGACCGCATCACGGCCACCGTGGACCGGGTGCTCGACGATCCGCCCGCGCCGCGCTGCCCCGAGCTCTGGGACGGCCGCGCGGGCGAGCGCATCGCCAGAGTCCTGCTGGACGGCGGGACCGCGGCAACCCGGCTGCGGCCCACCGACCTCGCCCCCGACGGGGCGGCCGGAGCGCCGTAGCGACGGGCCCGGCCGACGGAGGAGCGGCGACCAGGCAACACCGCAAGAACGCAAGAACCGTAATCACCGCAAAGAAAGAGCGGCGGCGCGTGGAGGACACGACGCCGCCGCGAGGGGGAAGACCATGGATCTCGCGGAGATCTGGCGGGTCATGTGCAGGCGCTGGTACGTGCTGCTGCCCGGACTGCTGCTCACGGCCGCGCTCATCGCGGGCGTGTACGTGCTGGTCCCGGTGGAGTACCGGTCACAGAGCACGGTGACGCTCCTGAACTCGAAGAAGGCCACGGTGGCCTTCGACGGCAACCCCTTCCTGAGCACCCAGGCCTCGCTCACCGGCATGGCCGACGGGCTGGCCCGCAACCTCAACTCCGACGACTCCCGGGCCGACCTCAAGTCCCAGGGCGTCACCGGGGAGTACGAAGCGAAGATCGCCGACAACGCCCAGGGGCCGTTCATGTGGCTGAGCGTCACCGGAACCGATCCGGCCGCCGTCCTGAAGTCGGACCAGGTCTTCACCGCCTACGCGGAGAAGCGGCTGCAGGAGTTCCAGGCCCAGCAGTCGGTGACGCCGGAGGCCATGATCCGCATGGCGACGATCGTCCCGCCCCAGAAGCCGGAAGCACAGACCAAGACCCGGCTCCAGTACCTGATCATGGCGGGGGCTCTGGGCTTCGTCCTCAGCCTCGTGGCCACCTTCTTCGTGGAAGCCCGCCGCCGCAGGTCGGGCAAGCCGGGCCGGCACCGGCCCGCGCCGTCCGAAGCCGGGCCGCCCGGGGACCTGCCTGACACCGCGGACTCCGGGGCGAGCACCTCCCGTACCGCCCGGGCTTCCGCCGGATCGCCGTGACCGGGACCGGGACCGACACCGGAACCCAGGCGCCTGCCGAGGCGCCGTCGCTGGGGCGCAAGGTCGGCTCCGCCGCCCGGTGGAGCCTGGTCAACACCGTGGTCATGCGCCTCGGCAACTTCGTCACCGGCATCGTCCTCGCCCGCTTCTTCCTCGGTCCCGAGGCGTGGGGCGTTTACGGGATCGCCCAGACCGTGCTGCTGGTCCTGCTCTCCGCGAACGAGCTCGGCGTCTCCTTGGCGATCGTCCGCTGGGAGGGCGACCCGCGCCGCTTCGCGCCGACCGTGCTCACCCTGAGCGTCGCCTCCAGCTGCCTGCTGTACGCCGTGCTGTTCACGGCGGCCCCCGCGGTGGCCCGGGTGCTCGGCTCGCCCGAGGCCTCCGGAATCCTGCGGGTGATGTGCGTGTGCGTGGTCCTCGACGGGCTGTCGCAGGTACCCGCAGGCTTCCTCACCCGGGAGTTCGCGCAGGGCAGGCGGATGGCCATCGACGCCGTCAACTTCCTGCTCAGCACCGGGGTGACCCTGGTGCTGGCCGTCGACGGGTGGGGCGCCATGAGCTTCGCCTGGGGCTCCGTGGCCGGCAACGCGGCCGCGCTCGCCGGCTGCTGCCTCGCCGCGCCCGGCACGCTGAGGTTCGGCTGGGACCGGGAGCAGGCCCGGGCCCTGCTCCGCTTCGGACTGCCCCTCGCCGGGGCCAGCATGCTCGCCCTCGGCGTCGTCAACGTGGACACCATGGTGGTGGGCTCCGCCCTGGACCAGCTGGCGCTCGGCTTCTACGTGCTCGCCTTCAACATCTCCGGCTGGCCCGTGCGGATCATCTCCGAGGCCGCCCGCCGCGTCTCCTTCGCCGGGTTCTCCCGGCTGGCCGACTCTCCGGGGGCACTGGCCGGCGGATTCGGCCGTGCCCTGGGCGTCGTGATGACCGGCACCGTCCCGCTCTGCGTCCTGCTGGCCGCCCTGGCCGGCCCGATCGTCGGGCTCGTCTACGGCGAGCGCTGGCTGCCCGCGGCCGCCGCGCTGCCCTGGCTGATGGCGCTCGGCCTGGTCCGGATCGGCTGCGAGCTCGCCTACGACTGCCTGGTCGCCATCGGGCGGCGCCGCTCCCTCATCGGCGTCCAGGGACTCTGGCTCGTCGTCCTGGTCCCGGCCCTGGTCGTCGGGGCCGGCGCCGGCGGGATCACGGGAGTGGCCCAGGGGCACGTCCTGGTCGCGGGCGCCGTCGTGGTGCCGGTGTTCCTCTTCGCACTGCACCGCGGGGGCGTCGGCCTGGGTACGGTGGCACGGGCCTGTGCCTGGCCGTTCCTGGGCGGCGCCGTGATGGCCGCCGTGGTCCTCGGCCTGGAGCGGCTCCTCGGGGACGGCGTCCTCGCGCTCCTCGCGACCGCCGCAGCGGGCACCCTCTGCTACGTGCTGTGCATCCTGCCGAGCCTCGGCTTCCTGCGCGGCTCCCCGCCCGCCGGTGCCGCCGCGGCGGCAGGGGGCTAGCGGCCGTGGCACGCGACCGAAGGCACCTGCGGGCCTGGCTGCTGGCCGGGCTCGTACTGGCCGTCGTGCTGACCCTGTACCGGGCCGACCGGACGGGCGTGAGCGAGCCCTCGGCCGGGCCCTGCCCGGACAGCGCCCTCGAGTGCCCCGGTGCGGGCACCGGTCCCACGCCTGCGCCCGCACCCTCCGCGGACCCGTCCGCCACGGGCAGCCCGAGTCCCCCGGACGGCACGGCCCCGCCCTCCACCACACCCTCACCGGGGACCGGCGGGACACCCACCGCGGGCGCCTGCTCCTCGCCCGGCGCCTGCGGATTCCCCGATGCCCGCACCACCGGCCCGCGGATCGCGCTGGAGCGGCACGACACGGGGAACATGTCCGTGAAGACCGACGGCACGGTCATCAAGGGCTGGGACATCAACGGTTCCCTGGACGTCTACGCCAACGACGTCACGATCATCGACAGCCGGATCACCTCCACGAACTGGTGGGGGATCAATCTGCGCCCCGGCTTCAGCGGCCTGCGCGTCCTGCACACCACCATCACCGCCGTACCGGGCAAGGGCCCCGACAACGGCGGGGTCGACTACGCCGTCTCCAACATGGGCGGCAGTTCGATCGAGGTCGGCTGGTGCGACGTCTCCGTGTTCGGCAACGCCCTCTCGATGGGCCAGGGCGAGCTGCACGACAACTACGTGCACGACATCGTCGCCTTCCGCAACCAGGGCGGCGAGTGGCAGCACACCGACGCCGTCATCAGCGGCGGGGGCAACAAGGGCCGGCTGACCATCCGCCACAACACCCTGCTCAACCCCGTCTCCGTGGAGCAGGGCGCGACGGCGGCCGTCGGGCTCTTCGCCGACACCGGCACCGTCTCCTCCGTGGTCGTGGACGGCAACTGGCTGGCCGGCGGAGCCTACGCCCTCTACGGAGGCGGCCCCGGTGCCACCGGCATCCAGGTGACGGACAACGTGTTCTCCGGCCAGTACCACCCCAATGGCGGTGCCTACGGGCTCGTCACCGCATGGAACGCGGGCGGCGCCGGGAACGTGTGGCGGGGCAACCGTACGACCGACGGCCGGCCGGTCGTCCCCGGCCCCGCCTCCTGAACAGCGTGCCCCCTGACGATCGAGAGGACATCATGCGCGGCATCGCCCGGGCCCCGTGGGAGCTCCTGAAGCGGGCCTTCGGCTGGCTGGTGCTCTTCGAGGCCAGGAACAAGGTCCTGCTCGCCCCCTCCGCCGTGTGGCTGCGGCGTTTCGAGGACGCGGAGACCGTCCGCCTCGGCGCGGTCCTGGGCAGCCCGCCGGCCGCGCTCGTGGCCACCGTGATCGCCACCCACCGGCGCCCCGAGGCGCTGCGCGCGGCGGTCCGCTCGGCCCTGGGGCAAACCGTGGCGGACCAGGTGGTCATCGTCGTCGACGACGGTGCCGGACTCCCCGGACTTCCCAGTGATCCGCGGCTGTTCGCGGTCTCGCTGGCCCGCAACACGGCCACGGCCGGAGTCGTGCGCAATGTGGGGATACGGCTGACCCGTTCGCGGTACGTGGCCTTCCTGGACGACGACAACCTGTGGGAGCCGGACCATCTGGAGCAGGCCCTCGCGGTGCTGGATCCGCCCGGCGGGCCCGACGCCGTGTACACGGCCCTGCGCAGGGTGCTCCCCGACGGATCGGAACGGGACGTGCTGTCCGTGCCCTTCGACCGCCGCCGCTCCGCCCGCGAGGCCTTCCTCGACACGAACGCCTTCGTGGCGCGCCGCACCCGGTCCCTGTACTTCAGCCGGCTGCGGCGCACCCCCGAGGTACTGCCCCGCGAGGACTGGGAGCTCGTCCGCCGCTACAGCCGGCGCCACGAGGTCCGCCACGTGCCCCGTCCCACCGTGCGCTACCTGGTCAACCCGGAGAGCTTCTACACCGCCTGGGACGGGCGGACTCCCTCCGGGTGACCGGCGACGGGTGACGGGGCGGGTGGGAGACGACCCGCCGCGCCCGGTCAGGGCCCGGGCACCGTGCGCAGCGCGGACGGACTGGCCAGGGCGCGCGCCGCCGCCCGGTTGGCCGGGCGGCCGAGCGCCGCCCGCGAGGTCTCCCTCAGCAGTACGGCCCCCCGGAAGGCGGCGGTCGCCGCCGCTCCGTGCCGACGGCTGTAGAGCCGTACGCGGTTGAGGGTCAGCAGTGTCCACAGACGCGGCGACACCTGCGAGTCCCCGCCGAGGTGGACGGCCGAGGCAGCCGGCTCGAGCCGGGTGACGAAGCCGTGGTCCCGGGCCCGCAGGCAGTACTCGGTCTCCTCGGAGTACAGGAAGAACGACTCGTCCCAGGCGCCGCAGGCATCCAGGCAATCGCGGGAGAGGGCCATCAGCGCACCGGTCGCCCAGTCGGCGACGGTCGCCCGCTCGTACGCGGCAGGGTCGGTGACCAGCTCGCTCCACAGCGGGAAGCGCCCGGCCCGGCGGTTGCCGATCACCGCCTCGCCCAGGGCGCGCGTCACGCACGATTCGCGGCGCAGCGAATGGTGGCGGGTCCCGTCCTCCTCGTACAGCAGCGGGACGCTGATCCCGACGCGGCGGCCGCCGGACAGGGGAGCGTCGAGGGCGTCGACGAGGAGCCCTGCGCAGCCCTGTCGCATGCGGATGTCGGGATTGCACACGAGAGCGGCGCGGAATCCGCCCTCCCATGCGGCGGCGGCCGCCAAGGCGGCGTTCACCCCGGCCGCGTATCCGGCGTTGCGGCCGGTCTGGACGACCGCCGCGTCCGGGGCCAGCTGCCGGACCAGGTCGACGGTGTCGTCGGCGGAGTCGTTGTCGGCGACGACCAGGCGCCAGTCGAGGCCGGCCATGCCCTCCTGCAGGGAGGCCAGGAACTCGGGCAGCACCCGGGCGCTGTTCCAGGTGACGACCAGGAGGGCTACGGGACCGGTTGCGTGAGTTCGGTCCGGCGGGGCCGGGTGGAGGCGGGAGGGCATGGGGACTCCACGGTTCGGGGCTTCGGCGCACCGCGCCGGATGAAGCCGAGGTAACTGCCTCCGGCGGCGATCGTCAGGAAGAACATCCCGGCGAACATCGGGAAGCTGAGGGCGTCGAAGGTGGCGCTGCTGACCAGGGCGACGAGGGCCGAGGCGAAGAACGCCTGGCCGAGCTCCCGGTCGGGCTCGTCGGCGGCGAGGCGGCGGATGGCGCCGCCCTGGTGGATTCCGGTGAGGAACAGGGCCAGGAGGGCGAGCAGGCCCAGCAGGCCCATCTCCGCCAGGGTCAGCATGTACTGGTTGTCGGTGAAGAAGTAGAGGTCCGGTGTGAAGGTTCCCAGGCCCCGCCCGAACAGCGGGTGCTCCTCCAGATAGGGCACAATCGCGCTGTACTTGACGGTGCGGGCCTGGGTGCTGCTGTCGGAGTTCGACAGGAACGACCCGAACAGCGTGGTGATGGTGCCGATCAGCCCGGGCACGAGGACCTTGAAGCAGGCCACCGATCCGAGCAGCAGGCCGAGGGCGGTCCAGCGCCGCTGCGGCTTCCACCGCGGGACCATCACGAGCACCACGATGAGCGCGCCGATGATGGAGGTCCGCGACACGGTCAGCGGCAGGGCGCCGCCCATCAGGGCCACCGGACCCCAGCGGCGCCAGCCGCTGAGGTGCCGGCGGACCGGGTCGAAGGCCTGTTGTACGGCGAAGGGCAGCAGCAGGGCGAGCATGCCGCCGAACTCCAGCGGCTGCGCGGTGGTCGAGCGGGGCCGGGTGAACGCACCGCGGTCCATGGCGGTGATCTGTGCGACGCTCGAGTGGAGCCCCGGGATGCTGATGTGTTCGGCGATGTTCGTCGCGGTGAAGAAGTCGTAGTAGCCGATGGCGGCGACCACCGACCCCATCACCACGGTCCGTCGCATCAGGACGTCGAGGCGGGCCCGGTTCTGGATGCCGGCCGAGACCAGCACCACCAGCGACACCCAGACGAGCAGCCCGATCAGGCCGCGGTCCGCCCCCAGCACCTCCTTGTGCGAGCTGCCCCGGGAGGCGTTCGCGAGGTACGAGGCCAGCACCGAGACGGCCAGCAGCCACATCACGACCCGGGGCAGCCGGGTGCCCTCGGCCGGCCTGATCCGTCCGGTCAGCCAGGTCGCCAGGTACCAGAACAGGCCGAGGAGCGCGAACACGTTGGCCGGGGTGCCCACGCCGCCCATGCCCGGCAGGGTCAGGTTCGAGGGGATGAAGAAGGCCAGCCCCAGATAGCCGCTGAGCAGGGCGACGGCGTCCGGCGCCCGGCCCCGCAGCCTCCTGCGGACGCGCGCCCCGGACGCGCCGGGCGCGGCGGCGGCCTCGCGCCTGCGGCGGCGGGCCACCAGCAGGGTCTCCGTCACGAAGGAGAGCGTGAAGCCGGCGGTCACGCAGGCGATGACGACGCCCAGCACCTGCTGGTAGCGGCTCTTGAGCTGGGGCACCGGGGTCTGCGGCAGCACCACCGGGGCCGTCTGCACGAAGTAGGCCGGCTGTACCTTGGCCGCCGTCTGGAGCGCGTTGAGCTGCTCGCCGGCGAAGGCGGTGAGCGTGCTGGTCTCCTTGAGCACCTTCGCCCGGTCGGTGCCCGTGACGGTCAGGGTGAGCATCGGGCCCGAGGTGTTCGCGGCGAAACCGACCGTGTAGGGGTCGCTCACGCCGAGACCGTGCAGATCGCGTGCGGCGTCGGCCCCCGACAGGGTCCTGATCAGCACGTCCGCGGTGACGACCAGTGAACCGCCCGCGTTGGAGATGGGGTTGCCGAAGGCGGGGGCCAGTTCGGCCACCGCCGCGGAGTCGAGCAGCGCCACCGAGCTCTGCGACTGGTACGCCACGGGCACCGACCGGTACAGGTGCAGCCCCGCGAGGAGCCCCAGCAGGGTCAGGGGCACCATCACGTACCAGCGGCGCCGCAGCACGGCGGCCATCTCACCGATGCTCACGAACGCCTCCTCGCGCATGCCGGAACCGATGGCGGGCCGACCCGCGTCCTGGGAAGATCGAACGCGACGGAAGGAATCCTGTGTCGCCTGGTGAGTTGTTCCGCACGCTTCGCCGCCGCTGGTACGTCCTCGTCCTGGTGGCGGTGCTCGCGGCGGCCGGGGCCCTGCAGGTGCTCCGCCCCACCCGGACCTACGTGAGCTCGGCGATCGTCGTGCTCAAACCGCCGGTGACCGGCAGCCAGCCGAACCAGCTCGCCAATCTGCAGCCTCCGCTCGCCGCCGTGTCCTACGCCGCGGTCCAGCAGCTGGAATCGTCCGCCGGCACGGCCGAGTTGCGTGCGGCGGGCGTGACGGGCACCTACCGGCTGATCCCCCGCAACAGCGGCACCAGCGTCACCCCCCGCTATCTGATCCCCTCGCTCCAGGTGCAGGCGGAGCACGCGGATCCCGCCGCGGCCAACCTGGCCGTACTGAAGGTCGTCGAGGCCTATACGAAGCACCTCGCGGACATGCAGGCCGAGCAGCAGATCCCGGACAGGGCGCGAATGAGTACGACCCTCCTCGTACCGCCGACCGCGGTCGCGCAGACCGGGACCAAGAGCCGCGCTCTGGTCGGGACGGCGCTGCTGGCCGGGGTCTGTGCGGTGGCCGCCGCCCTGTGGACCGACCAGCTCGTGACACGCCGGAACCGGCGCCGGCGCGAGAGCGCAGGCACCGGTCCGGTGAACGAGGCCGAAAGCCCGGTGCCGGCGGCCGCGGCGGCCCGCTGAGGAAGCGGGCTGCCGGGCCGACGGTGCCCCGCGGAGGGGGCGGTGGTGCTGTTGGTGCTGTTGGTTCATCAAATCCCTCGGCGTTTCCAGGACTGCCACCAGAGCCATTCGCGTCCCCGGTCGGCGACGGCCGAGAGCACCAGCGGCTGGAGGTACGGCATCGCGCGGGCCCCGATCCGCCGGCGCCGGCGCAGCGCCCGGTACTCCGCGAGCGCCGTGTATCCCGGCAGGCACTCGGCGGCGAACGCCTCCAGCTCCTCTACCGGAACCACCCCGGTGCGCCCCCGGTCGTACGCGCGGTAGGCGCGCCGCAGCGCGTACCGGGCGAGCCGGGTCCGCGCCAGGGCCGACAGCCGGCCGGCCTGCGGGAGCAGGCCGCCGCACTTCTCCAGTACCGAGTCGAAGGCGACGAGGCGCTGGCGCAGGTCGTCGAGCTGTCCGCCGAAGTCCGTGGTGGACATGTTGTTGCCGTGGACACGGTAGAAGGCCTGGTCGGCCCCGCGGACGTAGCCCACGTCGGCGTGCGCGGCGAGCCGCATCCACATCTCGATGTCGCCGGCGTGCGGGAGCTCGGGGTCGTAGCCGCCGACCTTGCGCTGGAGGCTGGTGCGGACGACCACCTCCGGTGAGGTGATGCACCCGGTGCCCTCCCGGAAGCGCCGCTCCAGCCACCACTGGCCGGGGTAGACCACGGAACCGGTGCTCCGGGTGCGGGCCGCGGGCAGTGGTCCGCCGTGCTGGAACCGCAGCGGCCTGCCGTACGCGAAGCCGGCCTCGGGGTGTGCGTCGAGCAGGGCCGCGGCGCGTACCAGGGCCCCGGGGACGAGCCGGTCGTCGGCCGAGAGCAGGGCGACGTAGTCCCCGTCGGCCCACTCCAGCAGACCCTCGTTGTAGGTGGCGATGTGGCCCTGGTTGCGCTCGTGGACCCGGACTTCGATCCGGGGGTCGGCGGCCGCCAGGGCGCGCGCGACCTCCGCGGAATCGTCGGGCGAGGCGTCGTCGATGATCAGTACCCGTACGTCGACGCCTTCCTGCTCGTCCAGGACGCTCTTGACGCAGTCGGCCAGGAAGTGGCCGTACTTGTAGCAGGGGATCACCACGCTGACCGTGCTCACTGGCCGGACACCTCCGTGGAGCCGTCCGCCGCGAGGGCGGCCGGCGCCGTGGTGGTGAACACCGGGCCGACCCAGTAGTTCACGGAGCCGAAGGTGTTGGTGGGGAAGGCGGCGGAAGCACCGTACTTGTAGAGGCCGTTGGCGCCGCCGCTGCCGTCGGCCGGGGCGACCAGCGGGTAGGAGCGGTGCGCGGCCGTGAAGTAGCCGCCGTCCACGGCGTACTTGCCGTTCGGCGCGTGGTAGGAGGCCACGTAGCTGGTGCCCGCGGTGATGGGCACCGGGGTGGCGAAGTGGAGCTGCTGCCAGCCGGACAGGGTCTCGCTGCCGAAGGTGCCGGTTGCGAGGAGCGTGCCGGTGGCCGACCACAGGCTGCCGGTGTGCGTGCCGGTGTTCCCGGGTCCCTTGTAGAAGGTGATGCCGGTGACGTATCCGCCGACCGCGGACTGGAAGCGGGTGCCCAGTTCGACGGAGTTGGTGTCGTCGGTGACGCTCGGGGTGCTCGGGACGGTGGAGGACCCCCACAGGGTGCAGGGGCAGTTGACCGTCGGCGGGCTGGTACTGGTGGTGAACGTCCAGGTGACCGGCGCCGCCATGGTGTTGCCCCACAGGTCGGATGCCTGCACCGATGCCGTGTACGTGGTGTTCAGCCCGAGTTCGGTGGACGGGGTGAAGGTGGCGCTGTTGGAGGCGCTGAGGACCTTGTTGCCGGGGACGGTGGCCCCGTTGGAGTCCTTGAGGGTGAAGGCGAGGGTGTCGGCGTCGATGCCCTCGTTGAAGGTGGCGCCCAGCTGCGTGGTGATCGCGGTGCCGACAGCCGCGGACTGCGGGGTGGTGGAGGTGACGGAGGGCGGTGTGGTGCTCGCGGTGGAGGTGTCCAGGACGGCGTCGACCCAGTAGTTGCTGCCGGAGGAGGCCGTGGACGGGAAGCCGCCCGTGGCGCTGTAGCGGTACACGCCGTTTCCTCCGTCGGTACCGCTGCGCAGCGCGGTCAGCGGGGCCAGCCCCGCGTCGGCGGTGGCGAAGGTGTTGTCGAAGGAGTAGCCGCCGTTGGGGGCGAAGTAGGAGGCGATGTAGGTGGTGTTGGCCTTGACCGGGACCGGCGAGGAGAAGTTCAGCTGCTGCCAGCCGGACGCCGTCTCGTTGGTGAAGGTACCGGTGGCCAGACGCTGGCCGGTGCTGCTCCACAGGCTGCCGGTGTGGGTGCCGGTGTTGGCGGGGGACTTGTAGAAGCGTACGCCCGTGATGGAACCGGGGGCCGAGGCCCGGATCTTCACGCCGAGTTCGACGGCGCTGCCGTCGCCGGCGTTGACGGTGCCGGGAACGGCCGCGGCCGGCCAGACGGTGCAGGGGCACTGCTGGGGGCCCACGGTCAGCGGGACGGTGGTGGTGGCGCCGATGTTGACGCTGTCGTCCACCGCCCGGACCTTGACCTGTACGGCGCCGGGGGCGGTCGGGGTCCACTTGTAGCTCCAGGAGCCGACCCCGGTGGTGGCCTTCCAGGTGGTGCCGCCGTCGGTGGAGACCTCGACGCGGGCCACGACGCCGCCGGTGTCGGTGGCGGTGCCGGTGATGGTCACCGGCCGCAGTGCGGGGACGGTGGCGCCCGCGGCGGGGCTGGTCACCGTGACGGCCGGTCCGGTGGTGTCGGTGGAGGCGGTCGAGGCGACGAGGTCGCCCTGCAGGGACTTGGGCTGCACGCCCATGTCCGCGAAGACGTTCACGGTGGCCTGCTGCATCCGCTTGTCTGCGGTGACCACGGTGTCGTCGGGGTTGCTCGTGGGCATGTTGGTCAGGCCCCAGGACCACTGCACGGTGGCCGAGCCGAAGACCAGTGCGTGCGAGGTCTGGTCACGGAAGGCGACGAGGCTGTGGGTGGCGGTGCCGTTGCCGTAGGTGTTGCCGTAGTCGAGGCGCAGTTTGCCGTCGTTGATGTCCACGGTGGTCGACGACAGCTGGATCTGGCCGGGCGGGCGGGCCGCGTCCTCCACGTCGCTGTCCCATTCGTAGCCGAGGGTCCCGACGGGGAAGGTGGCGGTCTGGGACGGGGTGAGGGAGGCGACGGTGGTGTTGCGCCACAGCCTCATCTTGGCGAAGGAGCCGGGGACGGTGATGGCGTCGCTGCGGTACCCGTTCACGCTGAACAGCGAGCCGGTCAGCTGGTTCTGCGGCTGGTAGGGCCGTCCGTTCGTGGAGCTGGCCGGGTCCATGAAGGTGCCGGTCCAGATCCCGCTCGGGTCGGGGACGCCGTTGGGCTGGGGGAAGGAGAGCTTGGTCTCCTTGTAGCAGACCAGTGTCCGGTTGGCGGTGTTGGTCCCGTCGTTGCTGGGGGCCAGACGGGTCTTCCAGAAGATCTCGTTGCCGCTGAAGTAGGTCTGGTTGACGCCGGCCCGGCGGGCGGCGAGGGCGTTGGTGAACTGGTCCTGGGTCCAGTACTCGTCGTGTCCCGAGGACATGAAGACCTTGTGGTTCTGCAGCGGGATCGCGCCGCGGGTCGACATGTCGATGCCGGAGATGTAGCTGACGTCGTAGCCGTTGCGTTCCAGCCAGGAGAGCATCTGGTATTCGGAGCCGTAGATGCCGTTCTCGCCGCCGATGTCCATGGGCCGGTTGTAGCTGACCTCGTAGGCCCGGCCGTCGGGGGCGGGGCCCCCGCCTCCGTAGAGGTCCTGGCCGCCGTAGTCGTTGTACGCCTGCCAGGTCTGGTCGCTGGTCTGGACGACGATGTCGGAGTGGCTGGAGTCGTTGCGGACGACGAACGGGTACGGCATCACCCCGTTGCCGTCCGCCTGGTCGAAGTTGGCGATGTACAGACCGGACACGGCGTCGGAGGGCACCGTCCACGTCGCGGTGACGGGCCAGTTGCCGCAGTCGACCAGGCCGGTGGCGGGCTTGGTGGTGCAGCTGCGGGGGTTGCCGCCCGGCAGGAAGTTCGCCGGGTAGGTCTGGGCCGCCTGTGCCGCGGTCGACAGCAGGCGGGCCCCGTTGCCCCCGTAGTAGCCCAGCCGGTAGACCGAGACGTGGTACGGGGTCGACGACTGCACCTTGAACTGCACGGTGTCGCCTGCCTGGACGCTCATCTGGGCGCTGAAGCCCTTGATGTCGCCGTAGGCGCTGGGCGCGAACCAGTCGGACATCGGCGTGCCCGGTTTGGAGTTCTCGCACACGATCGCGTTGGTGCCGGGACCGCAGGGGTCCACGGCGCCCGCCACCGCCGACGGTAAGAGCGCGGTCATGAGCGCCGCGACCACGGTGAAGAGGCCGTACCGGATCAGCCTTGTCCGTCTGTTCATCTGTACCTCTTTGTTCTGCGTCAGAGCAGGGCGCTCGTGAGGGCGTCCACGACCCGCTGCTGCTGGGCGGCGGTGATCTGTGGGAAGAGCGGGAGGGAGAGCATCCGGTCCGCGGCCTGCTCGGCGTGGGGGAAGTCCCCGCGTCCGTGGCCAAGATGGCGAAACGCCGGGGTGAGGTGCACCGGGGCCGGATAGTGCACGCCGGCTCCGATGCCCTCGGCGTTGAGCTTGCCGACGACCGCGTCGCGGTCCGCACCACTGACCCGGACGACGTACAGGTGCCACACGTGGACGTTGCCCTCCGCCGTGACCGGAAGGGTCAGGCGTCCGGCGCCCGCCAGATCGGCCAGCAGCCGGTCGTAGCGGGCGGCGCCGGCGCGGCGGGCCGCGTTGCCGTCGGCGAGGCGGGCCAGCTTGGCCCGCAGCACCACGGCCTGGAGGCCGTCCAGCCGGCTGTTGAACCCGGCCACGTCGTGCCGGTACTTGGCGACACCACCGTGGTTGGCCAGGGCCCGTACGAGGTCGGCCGTCTCCTCGTCGTCGGTCACCACCGCGCCCGCGTCGCCGTACGCGCCCAGGTTCTTGCCCGGGTAGAAACTGGTCGCGGCGATCCCGCCACTGCCGGGAGAGCGTCCGTCGCGGGTGGCGCCCTGGCTCTGTGCGGCGTCCTCGACGACCTTGGCGTGGCCGGGCAGCGCTGCGGCCAACTCCGCCGCGGCGGCGCACTGCCCGTACAAGTGGACCGGGACCACGGCGCGCGTTGCCTTCCCCACCGCGTCCAGCGCGGCCTGCGGGTCCATCAGCAGGGTGTCGGGCAGGCAGTCCACCAGGACCGGCCGGGCGCCGATCCGGGCGACGGCGCCGGCGGTGGCGATGAACGTGTTGGCGGGCAGCACCACCTCGTCGCCGACGCCCACCCCGCTGGCGCGCAGGGCCAGTTCCAGCGCGTCGGTGCCGTTGGCCACGCCGACGCAGTGGCCGGTCCCGGCGAATTCCGCGTACTCGCGTTCGAACGCGCGGACCTCCTCACCGCCGATGAAGGCGGTGTCGGCCAGCACGCGGTCGAATCCTGCGCGTAATTCCTGCGCGACTTCGGCGTGCGCCGCCTTCAGGTCCACGAGCGGTATCTGGTTCATCCGATTGTGCTCCCCATCCGTGTCTCCGGCCTGCGGCCGGTCTCCTCGCCATCGGCCCGCAGCTCGTCGAGCGCCGGGCCTCCCGCCTCGCGCAGCCGGCGGGCCGGGCTTCCGGCCCACACCTCGCCGGGCGGCACATCGGCCAGGACCGTGCTTCCCATTCCGGTCAGCGACCAGGCGCCGACCGTGGTGTACTCGCGGACCAGGGCGCCCGCGCCGACGTACGCACCCCGCCCCAGCCGCACCCCGCCGCCCAGGCGGACGCCCGAGGCGAGCGTTGCGAAGTCCCCGACCGTGTCGTCGTGGGTGAGGACCGCGTGGGGCATCACCACCACGTGGGCGCCCACCCGTACGGCCGCGGTCAGCACGCAGTGCGCGAGCAGCACCGAGCCCGCGCCGAGCACCGAGGACGCCGAGACCGCGGCCGTGGGGTGGACCACGGTCGCGTACCGGCTCTCGGGCAGGGCCAGGCGGCGTACCAGGCGGGCCCGTACCGCGTAGTCGCGCGGACTGCCCACGCAGACCACGACCCGGGCGTCCGGCCGCTGGTGCACCAGGTCGCTGCCGCCCAGGACCGGCACCCCGTCGACGTCCCGGCCGTGCAGGGCGGGGTCGTCGTCCAGGTGCCCGGCGAGGCGCCACCGCGGGGCGCGGCCGCGCCCCAGGTCGGCTGCGCCCGCGTCGCGAACGGCCTGGGCCGCCTCCCGGGCGAATCCGCCCGCGCCGACGACCAGCAGGTCTTCGGTGGCCGGGCCGTCCGGGGCGGTCATCCGGCGGCCTGTCCGCGCAGCACGGCCACCACCCGGTCCTGCTGGTCCTGCGTCATGGTGTGGAACAGCGGCAGGATCAGCGAGTCGCGGCTGATCCGCTCGGTCACCGGCAGCGGGGCCGCCCCGTGCCCGGCGTACGCCGGTTCCAGGTGCGAGGCCATGATCCCGCGCCGGGCCGAGATCCCGGCCTCGGCCAGCACCGCGAGGAGTTCGTCCCGGCCGACCGGGAAGTCCTCGGCCAGCAGCACCCAGTACGACTGGAAGTTGCCCTCGCCGTGCGCGGGGTCCCGGACGGGGCGCAGGCCGGGGATTTCGGTGAGCAGCTGTCCGTACCGGGCCGCCAGTTCGCGGCGGCGGGCCACGATCGCGTCCAGCTTGCCGAGCTGTACCAGGCCGACCGCGGCCTGGATGTCGGTCATCCGGTAGTTGTAGCCGACCTCAAGGTAGCTCTCGGCGATCGGCTTGCTGCTGGCGTGCCGCTGCGCCGCGGACACGTTCATGCCGTGTTCGCGCAGCCTGCGCAGGCGCTGCGCCCACCGGTCGTCGTCCGTGGTGACCATGCCGCCCTCGCCGGTGGTGATCACCTTGCGGGGGTGGAAGGACCATGCGGCGAGCAGGGCGCCGTGGCCGACGGACTTGCCGCCCACGGTCGCGCCGATCCCGCAGGCCGCGTCCTCGACCAGCGGGACGCCCCAGTCGGCGCAGGCCGCGCGCAGGGCGTGCACGTCCGCCGGCACCCCGCCCTGGTGGACGGCGAGCACCGCCTTCGTCCGCGGGGTGCGTACGGCGCCCACGGTGTCGGGGGTCAGGTTCCCGGTGGTCTCCTCGACGTCCGCGAACACCGGGTGCGCGCCCACGTAGCGCACTGCGTTGGCGGTGGCGATGAACGACAGCGAGGGCACGATCACCTCGTCGCCGGGGCCGAGGTCCAGCGCGATCAGCGCCAGGTGCAGGGCGGTGGTGCACGAGCTGACGGCGATGCCGTGCTCGGCGCCCACCCGCTCCGCGAAGGCCCGCTCGAACTCGGCGACGCGGGGGCCCTGGGCGACCCAGCCGGAGAGCACCGCGTCGGCGGCCGCCCGCGCCTCCTCCTCGCCGAGCCACGGGACCATGACGGGAATGCGGCCGGGCGCGGGCTCCGGGGCGGGGACGGGGTCCGGGGCGGGGACGGGGTCCGGGGCGGGGACGGGGTCCGGGGCGGGCACGGGGTCCGGGGCGGGCACGGGCCGGGCGGCACTCATCGGCCGGCCTCCCCGCCGGCGGCGCCCGCGGCCGCGTCCGCCGCACGTTCGGCCCGCCACCAGTCCACCAGGTCCCGCAGTCCGCGGCGCATGTCGATCTCGGCGGTGAAGCCGAGCCGCCCCGAGGCCTGCGAGGTGTCCGCGAGTCGCCGGGTGACCCCGTTGACGGCGCGGGCGGGGCCGTGCTCCGGCTCCATCGCCTCTGCGCCCATGGCCTCCAGCAGTCCGACCGCGAGCTCGCGCAGGCTGGTCTCGGTACCGCTCGCGACGTTGAACACCTCGTCGGTCAGGTCCGACTCGGCGGCGAGCAGGTTGGCCCGCGCGATGTCCCTGACGTCGGCGAAGTCCATGGTCTGGGTGCCGTCGCCGAGGATCAGCGGCGGCTCGCCCGCGGTGATCCGCTCCATCCACCGGATCAGCACCTCGGTGTACAGCCCGTGGATGTCCATCCGGGGCCCGTACACGTTGAAGTAGCGCAGCGCGACGTAGTCCAGCCCGTACATGGCGTGGAAGCTGCGCAGCATCCCCTCGTTGAAGGCCTTCGCCGCCCCGTAGAAGGTGTCGTTGTTGTACGGGTGGTGGCGCTCGGTGGTCGGGAAGGTCTCCGCCAGCCCGTAGACCGAGGCCGAGGAGGAGGCGACCACCTTGCCCACGCCTGCGGCGACCGCGGCCTCCAGCACGTTGAACGTGCCGTCGACCAGCACCTCGTTCGCCAGCCGCGGCTCCTCCGCGCACTGGGTGATCCGGATGGCCGCGAGGTGGAACACCAGCTCGGCGCCCTCGGTCGCCTTGCGCACGGCGGCCGTGTCGCGGATGTCCCCCTCGACGACGTCCACCACGCCGCTCTTCACGGCGCGGGCCAGGTTGGCGGCCCGCCCCCGCACGAAGTTGTCGAGCACCACGACCTCGCGCGCCCCGTTGTCCACCAGCAGGTCGACCACGTGCGAGCCGATCGTGCCCGCTCCTCCGGTGACCAGAATCCTCTTGCCTCGTACGCTGCTCAACGCCCTGCCCCTACTGAGTCGGTCATGGTGTCTCCTGCTGCGCCCGGAGCGGTGTGCGCGGCTCCGGGCGCGAGGGTCCTGCGAGCGGTCCTGCGGACGGTCCCGCGGACGGTTGCGGAAACGGTCAAGGGCCGGTGCGAAGCCCGACGACCGCGCCGCGGAATTCCAGGCTCCGGGAGGCCGCTTCGAGGATGTCGAGCACCTGGAGGCCCGAGCGGCCGTCGGTCAGCGCCGGTCGCCGTGTCCGGACGGCGGCGGCGAACTCCTCGACCATGCTGCGCAGGGCCTCCTTCTCGCCGAGCGCGGGCGCCACCATGTCGCCGGACCGGTAGGAGACGAGCATGTCGCGGCGTTCGTCCGCACCGATCTCCTGCGGAGCGGTCATGTCCACCCCGCGGTCGAACACCGCGATGCGCTGGGTGGGGTTGAGGTCGTCCCACACCAGGGTGCGCTTGGAGCCGCCGACCATCGTCGTGCGGACCTTGACCGGGGACAGCCAGTTGACGTGCACGTGCGCGATGGCGCCGGTGTTGAGCGTGAGCGTCAGATAGGCCACGCAGGACTGGCCGGCGCCGATCGGGTCGGCCCCGTGCGCGGCGACGGCGACGGGCCGCACGTTCTCCGGGAGGATGAAGTCGAGGACCGAGAGGTCGTGGGGGGCCAGGTCCCACAGGACGTCGACGTCCTTCTGGACGATGCCCAGGTTGATCCTGACCGAGTCGACGAACTGGATGTCGCCGAGCGCGCCGGAGCGGACCATGTCCCGGATGCGGACCACCGCGGGGGTGTAGCAGTAGGTGTGGTCGCACATGAGGGTGAGGCCGCGCGCCTCGGCCTCGGTCACCAGGCGCAGACCGTCCTCGTACGTCGCGGCGAGGGGCTTCTCCACGAGGACGTGCTTGCCGGCGCGCAGGGCGGCCAGCGCCACGTCGAGGTGGGTGCCGGCCGGGGTGGCCACGGCGACGGCCTCGACGGCCGGGTCGGCCAGGACCGCCTCGTAGTCCGAGGTCGCCTGGACGGTGGAGTAGCCGCCGAGCACCTGCCGGGCCCGGTCGATGTTCAGATCGCAGAGCCAGCGCAGCCGGAACTCCGGGCTGGACTGGAAGTTGCGGACGAGATTGGGGCCCCAGTAGCCCGCGCCGACGACGGCAACGCCTAACGGCTCCATCCGCCGCGGACCTGCGGCCTCTGCGGCTCCTGCGGTGCGCCCCGCGAATTTCACGGTGTCTTTCGCAGCGTCTTTCGCGGTGTCTTTCCCGGTGTCGTTCACAGCGTTCCCCTTCCTTCCACGCACGCCCGCGGGCGTGTCGACAACCCATGGCGGGGACGCGTGCGAAGGAAGGGGGTGCCGCCGACAGCCGGCCGGGACGCCTGCGCGACCCGTGCATGCCTGCCCAACGGTGATGGCCCCCCACAACCGATGCCTACGTGTTTCGACGTACTTTCCGCCCCCCGGCCGCCCGACGCCCCTCGCGCCGGTCCGGCCACGGGCAAGGCGGCCTGTTCCCCCAAGCCGCCGAACCCGAAACTACCTCAACTGCCCTGCTCCGGTTGGATTGCGGCGTCGCCGAAGCACGCCGAATCCGGTCGGCTGCGCTCAATCTAGACCACCGGGCCTACCCCCGGGGAGAGTTGGAGGAAACGGTCGGCTCAGCCGTTCGAGCATGCATACTTCCGGGGTGACCAGCATCGTGATCCCGGCCCACAACGAGGGCCGGGTCATCGGCCGGCTCCTCGACGCGCTCCTGGCCGACACCCCCGTCTCCGGGCCCGACATCGTCGTGGTGTGCAACGGCTGTACGGACGACACCGCCGCGGTGGCGGGTGCGCGGGGCCCCCGCGTACGGGTGGTGGAGATACCGACTCCCTCCAAACACAAGGCACTTCGGGCCGGGGACGAGCACGCGCTCGGCTTCCCCCGCCTGTACGTGGACGCCGACGTCGTGATCGGGGCCGCCGACGCACGGGCGTTGGCCGATGCCCTCGCCGCCAGTCCGGAGCTCCTCGCCGCGGCACCCGGCCGCGACATCCCGTTGGCCGGCTGCGCCTGGCCGGTCCGTGCGTACTACCAGGTCTGGCAGCGGCTGCCGGCGGTCCGCGAGGGGCTGTTCGGGCGGGGGGTCATCGCGGTGACCGAGCCGGGGCACGCACGGATCGCGGCCCTGCCCCCGCTGATGGCCGACGACCTGGCGGCGTCCCTCGCGTTCGCGCCGCAGGAGCGGCGCGTGGTCGAGGCGGCCCGGGTCGTGGTGCGTCCGCCGCGCACCTGGGCGGACCTGATCAGGCGCCGCGTCAGGGCGGCGACCTCGTCCGCCGAGCTGGAGCGCTTCCAGGCCTCGGGGGGACCGGGGGCGGCACAGGAGCCCTCCGGCAGGACACCGTCCGCGCGCACCGGCACGGGCGATCTGCGCGCCCTGCTCCGGGACCGGCCGAGCCTGCTCCCCGGGGTCGTGGTATTCGTCGTGGCGGCCCTCGCCGCCCGCCGGGGGGCCCGCAAGGCCATCCGGACCGGGGACTTCTCCACCTGGCTGCGGGACGAGAGCAGCCGGCAGGGCTAAGCCGCGGCACCCGGCCGAATCAGGCCGTACGCCACCCGGCCGGCCCGTACGACCACTAGGGTTTCACTCACACGTACGAGTGGCTCAGACCGTCGGCACCGGGAGCACGAGAGCATGTACCTCGCGGACCGCTCCGCGCCCGTCGGCGCGAAGACCGCACCGGACGGCGGGTCCGTGCGGGCCCCCGCAGTCGCCTCGGCCGTCCTCGCGCTGGGCGCGGTCAGCCTGATCACCGACGTCTCCTCCGAGATGGTCACGGCGGTGCTCCCGCTGTACCTGGTCGCCGGGCTGGGGCTGAGCCCGCTCGGCTTCGGCGCGCTCGACGGCGTCTACAACGGGGTCAGCGCGCTGGTGCAGCTGACCGGCGGCCACCTCGCCGACCGCATCCGCAACCACAAACTGATCGCCGGCATCGGGTACGGCCTGTCCGCCCTGTGCAAGCCGCTGCTGCTGCTCGCGCACAGCCTCGGCCCGGTGGGCGTGGTCCTCGCCCTGGAACGCACGGGCAAGGGGCTGCGCACCGCCCCGCGCGATGCGCTGATCTCCCTTTCGACACCCGCCGAGTTACAGGGCCGCGCCTTCGGCGTGCACCGCGCCATGGACACCACCGGGGCCCTGCTCGGCCCGCTCGCCGCGTTCTTCATCCTGAACGCGGCGGTGGGCGGGTACGACGCCGTCTTCGGCGTCAGCGCGTGCGTCGCGGTCCTCGGCGTCGTGGTGCTCGTGCTGTTCGTCCCCCCGGGGGCGGGCCCCGGCACGGCCGGCCCGGAGCCCGGCGCCTCCCCGAAGGCTGCCTCACCGAAGGCGAGTGCCCCGAAGCCGGGCGCGGTCAACCTGCGGGAAGCACTGGCCCTGCTGCGCCTGCCCCGGCTGCGGGCCCTGGCGGTCTGCACCGCCCTGCTGGGCCTCACCACCGTCAGCGACGCCTTCCTCTACCTCCTGCTCCAGGACCGCACCGGCATCCACGAGCAGTGGTTCCCCCTGCTCCCACTGGGCACCGCCGCCGTGTTCCTGCTGCTGGCCGTGCCGGCCGGCGCCCTGGCCGACCGCATCGGGCGCCGCACCGTGTTCCTCGCCGGGCACGCCCTCCTGCTCGCCGGGTACGGGCTGCTGCTGTGGGCCCCGCGCTGGCCCGGCCTCCCCTGGCTGGTCCTCGTACTGCACGGCTTGTTCTACGCCGCGACCGACGGGGTGCTGCCCGCCGCTGTCGCCGCGACCGTCCCCGCGAAGCTGCGGGCCACCGGCATCGCCCTCGTCGGCACCGGCCAGGCCCTGGCCCGCTTCGGCTGCTCGCTCGCCTTCGGCGCCGCCTGGACGGTCTGGGGCGCCGGTCCGGCGCTCGCCGCCGCCGCGGCCGGTCTGTGCTGCTGCACGGCCGTCGCCGGATTCGTACTCCGCCCGGCGGCCCCGGACACCGCCCCCGACCCGGCCGCACTCCCCCGAGGAACCCGATGACGCGCTCACGCCGACTGCTCGTACTCGCGGTGGCGGTGCTGCTCCTCGGCGGCCTCGGCACCGCGCTGGTACTGCGCGCCGCAGCCCGCGCCGAGCAGACTCAGGAGGGTGATCCGACGGTCGCCCAGGGCCGGGTCACGCTCGGGCAGCAGGACCGGCTGGCCTTCCTCAACGGGGCGCAGGGACCGCACCGCGGGGCCCTCGTCTCGGTGCCGGGTCAGGCACCCCAGGCCGAGCGAACCGCCTCGGGCCTCAACTGCCGCCGGTTCCATGCGTCCGCGGGGACCGGTGTGTGCCTGAGCTCCACGCCGGGCGCGCTCGCCCAGGACAACCAGGCCCTGATCGTCGACTCCGACCTGCGCACGCTGCACGGCTTCCCGCTCGCGGGCACCCCGTCCCGAGCCCGGGTCTCCCCCAGCGGCCACTTCGCCGCCTGGACCGTGTTCGTCTCCGGCGAGTCCTACGGCGCCGCGTTCTTCTCCACCCGCACCACGATCGTGGACACCCGCACCTGGGCCGTCGAACCGGACCTGGAGAAGTTCTCCATCGTGCTGGACGGCCGGCCCTACACCTCGGGCGACGTGAACTTCTGGGGCGTCACCTTCTCCAAGGACGACGACACCTTCTACGCGACCCTGGCCACCGCCGGCCAGACCTACCTGATCAAGGGCTCGATCGCGCGGCGCAGCGTCACCACCCTCGCCCAGAACGTGGAATGCCCGTCCCTGTCCCCGGACGAGACCCGGGTCGCGTACAAGAAGCGCGTCATGCGCGGCGCATCTCTGTGGCGCGAGCACGTACTGGACCTGCGGATGCTGAGGGAGCAGCCGCTCGCGGAGAAGCGCAGCGTGGACGACCAGGCACTCTGGCTCGACGACCGTACCGTCGCCTACGCCCTGCCCGCCGAGGGCTCCCCGGACACGACCGACCTGTGGACGGTCCCGGCGGACGGCTCGGGCGCTCCCCGCATCCTGACCCCGGCGGCCTCCTCCCCGACCCGCCTGGGCTGACGCCACCACGCCCCGGCGTACCCGCCCCCCTGCCGCCCCGACTCCCCATTCCCGGACGGGAGTTGCCGGCGGGCGGAGTGCGTCTGACACGGACGCCACAAAACGGCGGCGGGTCAGTTCCGCTTGTCCGCGAGGATACGGTCCGCCGCGTAGTGCGGGCATGTTGCCGTGTGCCAGGTCACCGTCAGTTTTCCGGCCTCCGCCGACAGGGTTCGCGCGGCTCCGTCCGTCGGGCCGGCCTGGCAGTAAGTGCACACCAGGGGTTGTGGCTTGGGAAACTCCAGCATGATCGTGCCCTTCCGCTCAGGCGCACTGGCGCACCGGATACGCCAACTCCTATCAAACCTGGGCGGAACACGGTCCTATACCTGCCGGTAGGTACTGAATTCCCTGCAACCCCGGCGGAGATGCACCGATGTACCTGAAGTAGCGTGCGGGGATGAGCATCCCCCCGCCCCCGCACTCCCCCGGTTCGTACGGACCCCCGCCGCAGCCGGTTCCGTACGGCGGGCAGCAGTACCCGCCCCATCCGCAGCAGCAGGGGTACCCGGGGCAGCACCGTCCTCCACAGCCGTACCACGGTCAAGGAGGCTGGGGGCAGCCTCCGATGGCGCCGCCGGGCGGCAGCCGGACCGGGCGGAACGTCGGGGTCATCGCGGCCACGGTGGTGGGGCTCATGGCGGTGGGGTTCGTGGTGAACCGGGTGAACGAGGCGGGCGCCCGGGCCGGCGGATCGGGTTTCCCCGCGGCCCGGTACCGGCTCACGGTGCCGAAGACGCTGCTGGGCGGCGCGTACCAGCTGTCCGAGGACCTCTCGCAGACCAAGGGCAAGGAGGCGCTCAAGGGAACCTACGACCCGAAGTCCCGCAACCTGCAGCCCGCAACCGCCCGGTACACGTCCGCTTCGCCGACGCAGCCGGGAGTCCTCGCCCTCTCCGGGATGTACGGCCAGTTCAAGGACCCGGCGGGCTCCCGCAGGAAGATGCTGCAGGGAGCCGCGGACTCCAACGGCGCGAGGATGGCGATCCCGCCGAAGGAGATCACGCCGGCCGGCTCCGGCATCACCCTGACCTGCCAGGTGCTGACCTCGGTCCAGGACGGCGGCGCCACGGCCACCCTGCCGATGTGCGCCTGGGCGGACGAGAACACGAGTGCCACGGTGGCCGTGGTCACCGCCGAGACCGCCGGGCAGAACCCGGCCTCCGTCGACCTCGACCAGCTGGCCGGGACGGCCCTCAAGGTCCGCGCGGAGGCGAGGCAGCCGATCAACTGACCGGCTGCCGTCAGGCCAGCAGCTTCGCCTTGGCCTGCTGGAACTCGGCCTCGGTGAGCGCGCCCCTGTCCTTCAGCTCGGCCAGCCTGTGCAGCTCGTCGACGCTCGATCCGCCCGCCGGGGCCGTTCCGGCCGTCGTGCGGATGTAGTCCTGGAACGCGGCCTCGTTCTCCCTCGCCTGCTTGACGTCCCGCTGGGTCATGCTCTTGCCGCGGGCGATGACGTAGACCAGTACGCCGAGGAAGGGCAGCAGGATGACGAAGATCAGCCAGCCTGCCTTGCCCCACCCGCTCATCTCGTGGTCGCGGAAGATGTCCGTGACGATCTTGAAGAGCAGGAACAGCCACATGATCCACAGGAAGAACCAGAGCATGGACCAGAAGACACTCAGCGCGGGGTAGTCGTCCATGGACGCCTCCTTCGGGCGGGCCCGATGCCCACGATCAGCAGTATTGGCGCGCGTACCGGGTTCCGCACGTCGAGCGGATGCCGAGCGGACCCGGTCCGGCATGCCCCGCGCCCTGCCGAACGGCATGACCTCCGTGCTCCTCCTGCCGCACCCCCGGCCACGGGCTCCCGCCGCGGGGCATCACCCGGTCGGGGCGCCTCCGCTCGCCGGATCACTGCCTGCGGGATTGCCTGAGGGTGGACCCGTAGGAGGGCTGACATGCCGAACAACGAAAGCCAGTCCGAGATCGCCGCGCTGCGGGCTCAGGTCGCTGCGCTGGAGGCGGAGGCCGCGAAGCGCAAGCCGCCCCACCACCGGCTGCGCTCGTTCCTGTCCGCGCTGCTGATCGTCATCGGCTGCATCCTGGCCCCGCTGGGCATCACCGCCGGCTGGACGTCCCAGATCGTGGGCAACACCGACCGGTACGTCGCCACCGTCGCCCCGCTCGCCTCCAACCCCGATGTGCAGGCCGCCGTCGCGAACCGGGTCACGGACGCGGTCATGGAGCACATCGATCTGTCCGCCCTGCTGGAGGACTTGGCCCCGGACCAGCGGCCGCTGCTGGAGAAGGCACTGGGCAAGCTGGGCAATTCGCTCGAAGGAGCGGTCCGGAGCTTCGTCCACGACAAGGCGGAGGACGTCGTCGCCTCGGATGCCTTCCAGACCGTCTGGACCGACGCGAACCGTGCGATCCACACCGCGCTCGTCCGGGCACTGACCGGCAGCGACGAGGGGGCCGTAAAGATCAACAACGACACGGTGACCCTCGACCTCGCCCCCGTGATCGACCGGGTGAAGACCAAGCTCGTGGACTCCGGGCTCAGTGTCGCCGCCAAGATCCCCGAGATTCACACCGACTTCACCATCCTCAAGTCGGACGACATCGGCCGGGTCAAGACCGGGTTCCGGCTGCTCGAAATCGTGGGCCTGTGGCTGCCGATCATCGCCGTGATCCTCGCGGCCGTGGGCGTGCTGATCTCCGCCCACCGGCGCCGCACCCTGGTCGCGGCAGCCCTCGGCTTCGCCTTCGCGGCGCTCGTCCTCGGTGTCGCCCTGACGGTATTCCGCACCGTCTACCTCAACGCGCTGCCCGACACGGTCTCGCAGCCGGCGGCCGGCGCCGTGTACGACGCGATGATCCGTCTCCTGCGCACCACGATCCGCATGGTCGTGGTCCTCGGCGTGGTGCTCGCCCTCGCCGCCTGGCTCTCCGGGCCGGGAAAGTACGCCACGGTGGTCCGCCAGGTGTGGCATTCCGGAATCGCCGCCACCCGGGCCACCGCCGACCGGCACGGCCTGCGCACCGGTCCGGTCGGTCCCTTCATCGGCGGCCACCGCGCCTGGATCACCTGGATCCTGGTGGCGGCCGCCGTCCTCGCCTACCTCCTGTGGTCGTACCCGACCGGCTGGGTCGTGGTGGGCCTCGCGCTCGCGCTCCTCTTCGCGCTCGCCGTGGCGGAGTTCCTCGCCGAGGACAGGGAGCCGGTCGAGGCCGGCACCCCGAAGCCTTCGTAGGCCCACGGGGGTCAGGGGCGAGGCGCCCCCGGGCTGGGCGCGTTTCACGGCCGGGGAACGCCACCCGCCGCCTCCGCCTCGCCGGCCGGCGGCCGGATCGGCCGACCGGCGGTGCGGCCCGGGCTCAGGCCGACTGCGCGGCCACCCGGCCGGAGGCGACCGCGTCCACGAGCGCCTGATGGTCGCGCTCGTTCAGGTCGGCATAGCTCTCCGCGAACCGCACCAGCGCCTGGTCGAAGACGTCGCCGCTGCCCAGATAGGCGGCGATGGCGATCCGGTCCCCCGACCGGGCGTGTGCCCGGGCCAGCGTGGTACTGCAGAGGTCGCCGAACGTCTTCATGCCGACCGGCTCCATGAGCGCCGGTTCGGGGGTTCCCTTCCAGTCCCGCAGCTGCCGCACGTAGAAGTCCCGCTCGCGGCCGTCGGGGCCCTTCGCCCGGTGCCAGCCGAGGAAGATGTCACTGGCTGCCTGCATCAGGCGCTGCCCGGCGACGACCCGTTCGCCCTGCATGGAGTACGCGCCGGGGCCGGCGTACGGGGCGAGGACCGACTCGCCGGCCTCCTTCGCCTGCAGGATCAGCGGGTCGCCGGCGTCCCGGCCCAGGAGCAGGATGATCCAGCAGCGGGTTCCCACGCTGCCGACGCCCACCACCTTGCGCGCCATGTCGACGACGGTGAACTGCCGCAGCAGGTGGCGCCGGTCCGACGGCAGGGTCTGACCGTAACTGTCGACGATGTCGCGGAGCTGATCCTCCAGCGTGCCGCGCTCGTCGTCCGGCAGCAGCTCCGAGAAGGGCGTGACCAGGGGCGGCATCGCTTTGAACCGGGGTGCCCCGTCGACCAGCTCGGTGAGTTTCCCTGCGGCCTGGAGGCTGTCGCGTCCGCGTGCCTTCGCCAGCGACTCGGACAGCCGCTTGCGCCCGCGTGAGCGCAGGGCGGTCTGGGCCAGCGCGCTGACCTGCTCCGCGTCGACCCTCGCGTACCAGACGTCGAGGTGGCGCATGGCGGCGTAGCGGCGCATCTGCTCGCGGTAGGACCTGCCTGCCGACCGGACGATCTCCGCGCGCTCGGGATCGGTGAAGCCGTTCTCCCTCCCGGCGATGGCCAGGCTCACGGCCAGCCGCTTGACGTCCCATTCCCAGGGTCCCGGCAGTGTCTCGTCGAAGTCATTGATGTCGAACAGCAGGTTCCGCTCCGGGGAGCCGAGGAGCCCGTAGTTCAGCACGTGGGCGTCACCGCAGAGTTGGACACGCAGGCCCGAGTCCGGTGTGCCGGCCAGGTCGGCGGCCATCACTGCGGCGGCGCCCCGGTAGAAGCGGAACGGGGACTCCGCCATCCGCCCGTAGCGGATCGGCACCAGGTCCGGCACCCGGCCCTCCGACTGCCGCTCCAGTACGTCCACCGGATCCTGCCGCTGCGCGGGCGGCTCGAATTCCCCGTTTCCGGAACGGGGCGTCTTGCGCCGGGCCGCACTGCCGAGGGCGGCCCGGTCCGCGGCGGACAGCCGACGCGTATCATTCTCCGCCTGTGCGGCATGCATTGCCATCGCCGTGCACCTCCAGGCCGCTCGGCCCCTGCTGCCCAGCATGGCACCCCCGGCACGGCGGTGCCGTACGGTGCCCGCCCTGCCGGAGCAGTGGTGCTCACCCCTGATCCGTCCACTGCCGGTTCGGGGCGGGGCTGCCCAGCCGCCGGGCGAGGAAGGGCTCCTGCGCCAGGACGGCACCCATGGTGACACCGATGGCGACGGCCACGCACACCACGATCAGCCATGACAGCAGGACGAAGACCGAACCGGCCGAACCGAACTGGCTCAGAGCCCGGTTGAGGGCGCGCGGCATGTAGAACTGCGCGGTCAGCGACAGGGCGGTGACGGCACCGGCGGTGAGCACCGCTCCCGGCAGCAGGGGCGGCCAGCCGATCAGACCGCCGAGCAGCAGGTGCTGGGTCCACCACCACACCAGCGTCATGAAGACGAGGGTGAGGGGGATGCCGAGCCAGAACCCGAGTCCGAACCCGGTGCGCACCGGTCCCTGCACGAGCAGTACGCCGATCCAGACGGCGATCCAGACGACCCAGCGCCAGATCGCGATCCGCACCCCCTTGCGCGGAATCTCCCACGCGCGTTTGCACAGCCTCTGCATGGCGCGGCTCACGGCGGTCGCGGACAGCAGCACCATGAGTCCGCCCACGAGGCCCACCGCGGCCTGGAGGTCCCCGTCGGAACTGCTGAAGATCGAGTCCAGCTGATGGCTCGCCTGGCCGTTGAGCCCGAACACCGCGCGCACCGATGAGATCAGTTGGTCCTGTACGGGTTTCGGGGCGAACGACGCGATGACGAAGACCAGGGGCACCGCGGTCAGGAAGCACTGCGCGGCGAGCCGCGTCGCGGAGTCGAAGATGTCCACCGACACCATGCGCTCCGCTATACGGGTGAGCACCGGGAAGCGGATCTCGGCGCGGCGGTGGAAGCGCCGCGCGGCGGCCGTCGCTTCGCGCGACCGGGTCCGCCACCACGAGAAGCGAGAGGCGCTGCCCGAGCCCTTGCCGGGATGCATCAGCGCCCCGCGGAGGGCGCGCGCGCCGCGGGAGGCGGACGGCTCGAAGCCCACGACGGCACCAGCAGGGCAGTCGTCGTCATGACGGCCTCCTTCGTGTGCGTCCAGGTTGGAGGATGCGGCCGGTGGCGGCATCTCGAACCGCGCCCGGATGTGCGAAGCCACGGGCGCGGTGCTGCAATGGGCTTAGGCAAGATCCGGATGAGACGGCCCGGGCGCCGGCTCCCGCCCACTGTGTGCCGGAGCCCACCGCCCGCGGACCAGCGGCCGGTGCGACGCCTTCCCTCCCCCAGCCGACAGGAGCAGCGCCATGAACAGTGAGGCCGAGGAACCCACCGGGATCGGCGACATCGAGGAATTGGGTCCTGTGGACTACGCCGTGGTCGAGTTCCCGGGGAACCGGATGACGGGCGAGGGATTCCCGATGCTCCTCGATCTCGTGGATCGCGGGGTGATCCGCATCTTCGACCTCGTCTTCGTCCGCAAGGACCTGGACGGCTCGGTGACGGCGGTGGAGCTGAAGGACTTCGCCGGGGACGTGGACCTCTCGGTCTTCGAAGGCGCCTCGTCCGGCCTGCTGGACCAGAGCGACATCGACGACGCCGGCAATGCGCTGGAACCCGGGAACTCGGCAGGGATCATCGTGTACGAGAACACGTGGGCGGCGCCCTTCGCCCGCGAACTGCGGCGCGGAGGTGCACAGCTCGTGGCCGCCGGCCGGATTCCGGTCCAGGCGCTGCTCGCTTCGCTGGATGCCATGGAGGAACCGCCCGCCGACGGATAGCGCCGGCGGCAGCCCCTTCACCACCCTCGTCGCCCCCCCTTTCGCAGCACCCCTGGAGATGAGCACCATGCCCGGACTTCTTCGCGGAGTCGCCCGTACCGCCGTCGTCGCCGGAACCGCCACCGCGGTGTCCAACCGGGTGTCCCGGCGGCAGGCCGGCCGGTGGGCCCAGCAGGAGGAGCAGCAGGCAGCGGCCGCCGCGCCGCCGCCTCCCCCGCCGGCCCCGGCGGCGGCCCCCGCCGACGACATGACCGCCAAGATCGATCAGCTCAAGCAGCTCAGCACCCTGAAGGAGCAGGGCGTGCTGACCGAGGAGGAATTCGCCGAGCAGAAGCGCCGGCTCCTCGGCTGACCGAGCACCCCTCACCGGACCATCCGGTGAGGGACGGGGGGACGGGGAGGGGACGGGGGACGGGGGACGGGGGACGGGGGACGGGGGACGGGAAGGAACGGCCCCATGACACAGCCGAATCGGCCGGGTCCGCAGCCACGACCCGAGCAGCCGGGTCCGGTGCCGGGACCCCTGCCGACCGCCCCCGCCCCCGTCGGCGCGACGCAGCCGGTGGAGGCCGACAAGCTCCGCGAACTGCTCCGCACTCCCGGGTACCTCAAGACCCTGGTGTTCTGCGGGCTCATCGGCATCCCGGTCTCGCTGGCCTCTTTCTGGTTCCTCGCCGGGATCCACGAGCTGGAGAAGCTGGTGTGGGCGGACCTCCCGAAGGCCCTCGGCCACGACGCTCCGCCGTGGTGGTGGCCGCTCCCACTCCTGCTCCTCTCGGGTGTCTGCGTCGGGCTGATCGTCACCCGTTTCCCCGGGGCCGGCGGGCACATCCCCGCTTCCGGCCTGCACGCGGGCGGCCCCGGATCCGCAGCCCTGCCCGGTGTGATCCTGGCGGCCGTGTTCAGCCTCCCGCTCGGTGCCACCCTCGGCCCCGAGGCCCCGCTCATCGCGCTGGGCGGCGGACTCGCGATCGCCTTCCGGCATCTCACCGGCGCACCGGAGACACCGATGAGCACCGCGCTGCTGGGCGCGGCGGGTGCTGCTGCGGCGATCGCCACCATCTTCGGCAATCCGCTGATCGCCGCCGTGCTGCTCATGGAGGTCGCGGGCGTGGGCGGGCCCCAGCTGTTCGCCGTCATGCTGCCCGCGCTGCTGTCCAGCGGCATCGGCTCGCTCGTCTTCACCGGTTTCGGCCGCTGGACGGGCCTGGAGACCGGCAGCCTGAAGGTGAAGTGGGACGTGGTCTTCCCCCGTCTGGACGCCGGTGACGTGGCCTGGCCGATCCTCATCTCCGTGGTCATCGCGGCCGGTGTGCACCTGATCCAGTACGGCGGCCGGCAGACCGCCGTACGCGTCGCCCGACGGCCCGTGCCCGTGACGGCGCTGTGCGGACTCGCCGCCGGTGCCTGCGCCGCCGCCTACACCCTGGGCACCGGCCGCTCGCCCGCGGACGTGGCCTCCTCGGGCCAGGCCACGCTGGCCGAGCTGGCCGCCGATCCGCAGGCCTGGAGCGTGGGCGCGCTGATCGCCGTCCTCCTCTGCAAAGGCGCCGCCTTCTCCCTGTGCCTGGGCAGTCTGCGCGGTGGCCCCATCTTCCCGTCGCTGTTCCTCGGCGCCGCGGCGGGCGTCCTTCTCGCGCCGCTGCCCGGGCTGGGCGCCGGCGCCGGGCTGGCGGCCGGGCTGGCCGCCGCCACCACGAGCGCGATGCGGCTGCCGGTCAGCAGTGCGGTGCTCGTGATCCTGGTGCTCGGCAGCACCGCGATGATGCCGGTGGTGATCCTGTCCGCGGTCGTCGCCTTCGTGGTCACCGAACTCCTGCCGGCCCGCCCGCCGGTCCCCTCGGTCCCGCAGGTCGGCCGCACGCCGCACCCCACCGCCCCCGCCCCGTAGCGGAGCCGCCGTCCGCGCACGACGGGGCGTACCGCAGCCCGGAGCCACGATGACCCCGCGCCTGGCACCGAACCCGCGGGGGCACGACCCGTCGGCGGGCGGCGTACCAGCCGTCAACCGGTGTGCGGTCCGTCGTCGGTGATGCGGAAACCACGTCCGCCGGACTTGGCACCGACGGTGGTGTCGCCACCTCCGACGACAGCACGGCCGGGCGACGTGCAGACTGCGCGTATGGCTACCCTGAACGGCTCCCCCGCCCCCCTCTCGGCACTCCAGGCCCTCGCACTCACCAATTACGGGCATTTCACCACCATGATGGTGGAGGACGGCGCGGTGCGGGGGCTGGCCCTGCACCTCGACCGGCTCGTCGGGGACTGCCGTACGGTGTTCGGGGCGGAGCTGGATCCCGAGTGGGTGCGGGAGTGCGTACGGAGGGAAGCCGGCGGGCGCGCGGGGGTGTTCATGGTGCGGGTCACCGTCTTCGACCCGGAGCTGGAGCTGACGGCCCCCGACCGTGCGGGACGGCCCTGCGTACTGGTGACGACCCGGCCCGCTCCGGGCACCGGCCGGCCGCTGCCGGCGCTGCGCGTGCAGCGGCTCGGCTTCCACCGCGACACGCCCTCGGTGAAGCACGTGGCGCTGTTCGGGCAGTTGCGGCTGCGGCGCGCGGCACGGCTCGCGGGCTTCGACGACGTGCTGTTCACCGGCTCGGACGGGCGGGTCTCCGAAGGCTGCACGTGGAACGTCGGCTTCGTCGACGAAGCCGGGACCGTGGTCTGGCCGGAGGCCGACGTCCTTCCCGGGATCACCATGCGGCTGCTCCGCGACGGCCGCGAGGGGCAGACCACGGCTCCGGTGACGGACGCCCGGCTGCGCTCCATGCGGGCCGCGTTCGCGACGAGCACCGGCATCGGGGTACGGACGGTGGCGGCCGTCGACGACGTGGTCTTCCGGACCGACGACCCGGTGGTCGGTGCGCTGCGGGAATCCTATGCCGCCGTGCCGCTTGACCGGCTGTGAGCGCGCTCGTGCCGTTCCGTTCTCCCGGCGTACGAAACCCGTCAGGAGCCCGCGACGGCCCGGTACGGCGCCCGGCGGTGCGGGCACTGCCGGGGCCTCGCCGCCCTGTCGGCCGCCGTCCGGTTCGGCCTGCTCGTGGCCTGGGAACCGGAGGAGCAGGACGTGACGCTGCACCACCGCGTGCGCCACGCGACGGACATAACGGGGCACGGACAAGGCCGCGCGACCGACTCCCGGCCTCAGCCGTCCGCCACCTGGGCCACCCAGCCGTAGGGGAGCTCCGCGCCGTCGACGGTCACCGCCTCGACCGTACGCGTCTCGGGATCGATGTCGGCCTGTACGCCCTCGCCCTCGTACCGCGGATAGCCCGAGGCCCCGACATCGCCGGTGGCCTCGACCAGCGCCGTGCGCAGCACGCCGCGGCGGGGCGATGCCTGCCCGGGCTCGGTGAGCCCCGGGCGCAGGACGACGGTGAACCGGCCGGGGGCCGAGGCGGGGTCGGGCGCATCGGAGGAGTTCATGCAGCCCAGGCTAAGGGTTGTCCCGTAACTGCTGGTCACGGGTGAGATGATCTTGGTGTGGCTAGTGTGATTACGGCGTCTGAGCCGTCCTGGATAGCCCCGTTC